>DFKT01000106.1 GCA_002373595.1 Lachnospiraceae bacterium UBA3638
GGTTGTAACCGTTGAGGAGCATTCTGTTATCGGCGGACTCGGAAGTGCTGTTTGTGACTGCCTCTCCGAGAAGCTTCCCACCAGAGTTAAGAAGCTCGGTATGCAGGACGTATTCGGCGAGTCCGGATCGGCTGCAGATCTTATCAAGAAGTACGGACTTGATGCAGAGGGCGTTTACAAGTCCGTTAAGGAGTTCTTAAAGTGAAAATGATCCTATCGCCCTCGATCCTTTCCGCTGATTTCTGGGATCTCGAAAGACAGGTTTCAGCGGTCGAGGAGTCGGGCACAGAGTATCTGCACATCGATGTGATGGACGGAATGTTTGTTCCGTCCATCTCGTTCGGTATGCCTGTTATAGAGACACTTCGCAAACATACGAAGCTGGTATTTGACGTACATTTGATGATAGAGCGTCCCGAGAGATATCTCGAGGAGTTCGCCAAGGCCGGAGCCGACATAATCAATTTCCATCTTGAGGCGACGGATGATCCGGAAGGGTGCATCAGTAAGGTCAAGGATCTCGGCAAGAAGGTCGGCATCACGATCAAGCCGAACACTCCTGCAAAAGAGTTAGAGCCATTCTTGGATAAAGTCGATATGGTCCTTATCATGACGGTGGAACCGGGATTCGGAGGACAGAAACTCATTCCGTCCTGCCTTGATAAGGTAAAGGAAGTGCGGGCTATGGTCGATGAGAAAGGCCTGGATCTTGATATAGAGATAGACGGCGGAGTGACGATAGATAACCTTGCCAAATGTATCTCGTACGGAACCAATGTCATAGTCGCAGGATCGGCAGTGTTTAAAGGTGATATAAAGGGCAATCTCGACAAGATGAATGAGATAATGAAAAAAGGATGATCGTTTCGATCATCCTTTTTTTGATACGTATTTTGATATAGTTAGTTGCTCGCGGCTTTTTGCGCATTTCTCTCATCGGAAGCATAGATGGCTTTGAGTATTATCGGAGTGAGTATCGAACTTACAACGATGAGGAGAATGACTGCCGTGAAATATCGGCTGTCTATGATCCCTGCTTTCAGTCCTCTCTGAGAAACGATAAGTGCGACCTCGCCTCTGGTCATCATTCCGACACCGATCTTAAGGCAGTCGGAATTTTTATATTTGAGGAGCTTCGCGGTTAGTCCGCAGCCCGCAACCTTTCCTAACAGACCTACAAAGACGAATGCTGCCGAGAATGCGAGGATGGACATGTCGACCGTGCGAAGGTTTGTCTGGAGTCCTATACTTGCAAAGAATACGGGACCGAAGATCATGTAGGAATTGATATCCATCTTGCGGTCGATATATGCGGAGTCGTCAAGCGAACTGAGGATGATACCTGCTACATACGCTCCGGTTATGTCTGCAACTCCGAAGAATTTGTCAGCAATGTACGCGAGGATAAATGCGAGCACGAGACTGATGATGGGGATTCTTCTCGTGTGAGGCCACTTCTGGTCCATCTTTTTCATTATCTTGAATATGATAATGCCCGCAACCACTGCAAGTGCAAAGAAAGCAAAGGTCTTGATACATACTGTGCCGAGGTTGGCATCGGGATCCTTCATACCGAGTACTGCGGTGAGCACTATAATGCCGATGACATCATCGATGATGGCTGCGCTCATGATGGTGGTACCTATCTCGGTCGATATCTTGCCGAGCTCCTTGAGAGCCTGTACGGTGATGCTGACCGAAGTCGCGGTGAGTATGGTTCCGATAAATACCGCTTCGATGAATTTGGGAGTACCGATCTCGGCAAATCCGTAGAATCCGAAATAAAGAAGGGTTCCGAGTACGAGGGGCATCAATACGCCGGCTATCGCAAGAACAGTCGCTTTAAGGCCGGACTTTTTGAGTTTGTCTATGTCGGTCTCAAGTCCTGCGCTGAACATGAGCAGGATAACACCGATCTCAGCCATGCCGGACAGAAAGTCGCTGTCGGGTACGAGATTAAAAAGAGACGGTCCTATGAGGAGTCCCGCTACGATCTCTCCGGCTACCTGAGGAGCTTTTACTCTGCGGGCGAGGAGGCCGAAGATCTTAGCACATATGATTATTATCGCCAGTTCTCTTAAGATTTCCAAAGTGTCCATTTTTGCTTTCCTTTTTCCATTTTCCTTGTGTCGGAACAATTTTAGCACTTTGGGGGAGTAAATCAAGTTTTTCGGGGCTTAATAACATATAAAAAGACAGCGGAAAAATCAAGATTTGTTGGACAATATTACCGATGAAATGTATGATTAAAAAGGATGTTTAAGGCAATCCCCGGTGAATATCAAAAGAGGATAAAATATGGAAAACAATGCTCTTGCGCGTATCAGAGAGAATATCGGTAAGGTCATAGTCGGTAAGGATGAGGTCATAGATCTGCTCCTTGCGAGTATGGCAGCAGGCGGACATGTGCTCTTAGAGGATGTGCCCGGTACAGGTAAGACCATGACTACGAGGGCTCTTGCCAAGTCGATGGATCTTTCTTTTGCGAGGATCCAGTTTACCCCCGACCTTCTTCCCAGTGATGTCACGGGTCTTAATTTCTTTGATCAGGGGGAGAGCAAGTTTGTATTCAGAGCAGGTCCCGTGTTTACCAATGTGCTTCTTGCGGATGAGATAAACCGCGCAACTCCCAGGACGCAGTCGGCTCTCCTTGAGTGCATGGGAGAGGGACAGGTCACCGTAGACGGTGAGACGAGGAAACTCGAGGATCCCTTTATGGTAATAGCCACGCAAAATCCCGTAGAGACGATCGGATGCTTCCCTCTTCCGGAAGCTCAGCTCGACAGATTTCTTATGAAGGTAAGTATGGGAACGCTTTCAGCCGAGCAGGAGATGGATATGCTGACCAGATACATCCACGATGAGCCTCTTACGGAGATTTCATCCGTATCCAATGCGGCAGAGATCTCAGAACTTCGGAAAAAGTGCAGGGAAGTATATGTGCATCCCGAACTCATGGATTATATCTTAAGGATCGTAAGAAGAACGAGAGGTGATATATCCGCACAGACGCAGCAGTCCGGAACAGCAGTATATGACGGCAGCAGTGCGGCGGGAGTAAGCCCCAGAGGTACGCTTGCGCTTCTTCGCGCATCTCAAGGATATGCGCTTGTTAAGGGCAGAGATTATGTGGTTCCCGAGGATATAAAGACGGTGGCATCGCCCGTCCTCGTTCACAGATTTATATCAAATACTTCGGAGGAAAAGAGAAAAGCTCAGATCGTCAGCGGCATCATCTCAAGCGAACCGGTTCCCACTGAGGACTGGAACAGGCCATGATACTGACCTTTATCATTCCTATAGCCATACTGTGCTTTGTATGGATAAGAAACTACGGCAGCTTCCTCGTAGACAATCTGACTGCAAGCATATCGTTTGCGGATGATCATATCTACGCGGGAGAGGAGACTGTGCTCTCTGAGGTCATAGAAAACAGAAAGAGATTTCCCGTTCCCGTTCTCATCATCAGGTTTCGCATTCCGCGCGGGATCAAATTCATAGATTCGGAAAACACATCAGTCAGCGATTACACTTACAAAAAGGATATCTTCTCACTCTCGGGCATGGAGCTCATAAGGAGGAATCATCGCGTAAAGGGAGTAAAGAGAGGATTCTACAAAGCAAGCGAATTGGAGTCAAGGCTTCCGTCACTCCTTCATTTCTATACATACGGAATGAATTTTGGAAAGGAAGATGAGAAAAGCCTCGGAGAGATATATGTATATGCTGCGAGGACGGATGTATCCGATCTGATGAGACCGATAGCTTCGATACTCGGAGACAGATTGAGCGCCGGCAGTATATACGAGGATCCTTTTGCATTCGCATCGGTAAGAGAGTATACGACAGCCGATCCGATGAAAAACATCAACTGGAAAGCAAGTGCCAAGGTCGGATCTCTCATGGTCAACACTTTCTTTCAGGCGGACAGTCTGCAGGCGGAAGTCTATCTGGATGTAAATGACTTTGACTATACGAACGAAGAGGATCTCATAGAGGAGAGCGTATCTATAGCAGCGACGATCATCGAGAAGCTCACAAAGAGCGGACTCAAGATCTTCCTCGCTGTAAATGCGGGTGAAAAGACGCCGGGGGTTACTGTCTTCGGAGGACCGTCAAATGATGATAAGCTAAAGAGGATAGAGGAGTTCCTTGCCTCAGATTTCAAAACGATGGAGCACTGTGAGTATCTGCAGATGATCGAGACCGCGGAGAGAAGGAAGACTTTCGATCCTGAATTAAAAGATACCGGAGCAAAGGACAGGACTGTACTTAAGCTTTATATATCAAAGAATATAAGAGAAGCAGGGGAGCTTGTTCTCCCTGCGGGAAGTGCCGATGAAGGAAGGATCTGTGTTGCACCGTACAGGCACGGGAGTGAGATCGGAAGGAAGACCCACATTCTTACCTGACGTACTCCATGCATGCATGGTGCTCGCTCCGTGGGGAGCGGTATTCTATACGGTTTACGGATTAAGGAGCGACTATTATGTTGTGCCTTTGTATCTGTCTGCGCTTTTGGTGCTTTTCCCGGTTGCACTTCTCCTGAGGTATTCTGCTGAGAGAGCGTCGAACCTCTGGGTATACCTTGGATCCGTGGCAATTTGCATACCGATCTGTCTGGGTATGTGCGAGCTGCTAAGGAGGACTGTCTTTGTCGGATGGGAGGGACTGATACTGACCGGGCTTAACGGAATATGGGTTGTTTTCCTCGCGGCGGATGATTATATGATCCGAGTGGCTAAGAACCGAAGATCTCTGTCTGCGCAGGAGAGGGATCCTGAGTGGAAAGAGATCAAAAGATTTACGCAGAGCCCCGGAATCCCCGGACTGGTGATATATCTGATCGTATATCTGACGGGTATTTTCTTTGCATGCCCGAGCACTGCCAATATCGGTATGGTCGGAGGCATAGTATATCTGATGATCGCGATGCTCCGCAGGTTTATTTCGTCCACGGATGATATGCTCATAGAAAACAGGGATATCTCCAGGGTGCCCGCAGGCAGGATAAAGAGGATAGGCGGCAAGGTCCTTATGCTCATTGCGAGCGGTATCATAGTACTTTCGATACTTCCTTTGGCAACTTCGAGATACAGGTATTACACGGATGTGCGAGAGTGGGAGATAGAGGGTAAGAAATTTGAACAAAGAGAGCCCGATCCGCAGGAACCTCCCGTGCCCCGAAGCGAGATGGATGAGGAGATAAACTGGGATGATCTGCCGCAGGGCAGACCGCATCCTTTTGCAGAAGCATTTTTCAATGCGCTCATCAAACTCCTGGCGATAGGCGGAGCGATCGGAGCAGTGGTGCTCGTGAGGAATGCGATAATAAACCTATTCCTGAGGTTTAACGAGAAAGCCGAAGATAACGGAGACATTGTGATGAGCCTGGATGACGATGAGATCATTAAGAGACCGGGCGGCATAAGAAAGAGAGTAAGAGCAAGCGGTCCTCTTACGGAGAGAGAGAGGATACGAAGAGAGTATAAGAGAAGGATCAAAGAATCGACGGAAGATCAGCCAAATGCATCAAACACACCGACACAGCTCGAGGAAGCGGCGGGCCTCGCAGACGATCCGAATATGAGAGAACTTCATGTAAAATATGAAGATGCGAGGTACAGTAAAGAAGAATGAAAGATTTAAAGAAAAACAGACTTATCCTGAAGAATAAGATTTATTTATATCTGACGGATTTTTTTGCGGATACCATAGGGACAGTTTTCTCGGATATATATACAGTCGATGTCGCAAACAATACAAACAGAGAACTTTTTGCATCCAATAATGCCAATATGACAGAGAGATTCGCTCAAGGGTATGCGAGCGAGGATGATGAAGACTTGAAGCGAATGATGGAGATAGTGGAAGAGGGTATGGTCAGATACGAACCCGGGAGACTTGTGCTTACGGATGACAAGGCACCTGTGGAGCTCCTCGGTATGAGTGCGATAGATGCGATAATACGTGATGAGGTTGATCATTATAAAAAGATATACAAAGAGTATGGAATAAGTGCTCTTTTGGAGGAACTGTAATGGGACGCGTTTATAGACCGGAGAAGGAAGACAGCATGGACAAAAATATAAGGTATATACATAAGCACTTCGGATGGGTAAAAGCAGCTGCGGCGGCGACCGTGATGGTACTCTGTATATCGGGATGCGGCAAAGGATCGGGAGATGCAGGTCCGGCAGGAACTGCGAGCGCAGGCGGTGCGGACGATCTCTTCTCATCGGATGATTATTCGATGGGAGATATAGGAATGACGGATGCGGGAACCATCAGCGATGCGACATTGAGTGATACGACAGATGGAACCTCTTCGGATGATGGCGCAAATGGAAATGCTGACGGAAACACCTCTGCAAAAAACAGTGAGCCAGTCTCCGTTGACGGTCCCGACGAATTCTCTCTCTTCATCTATGACGGCGCGGGAAACATGATCAATAAAGGCGGACAGACTTTTGAAGGGAGCTGGACCGGAGGAACCGATATAGTCAGCGTGCAGACTTTTGCCAGCAGCGCGGATTCATTTGCTCTTTCAGCTACGGGAGGAACTCCTTTTGCCAATAAATGGAGAGAACTCTGGAATGCCGGTTCCAAAGTAAACGGTGCTGATGCGGCTCCATCGGATAAAGCGCGCACCGGATTCAAAGTAGAGTTTGAGTTAAAGAGCGGAGAGAAGATATCGCAGATGCTTCTTAAAGCGGGGGATGAGCTCGTATACAGACCTTACCTCGAAAATTATCTCTATGATGATATCAATCAATCCGGAGGATGGTACTCTCACCTTGAGCCCGGTCAGGATAATGAGAAGACAATGATGACATCGATCAAATTCACACCGGGAGAGAAGGTCGACGAGATAGCAGGTTCTATCATGCTGACAGCATTTGTCTATGATTCACAGGATGACTTTGATTCAAATGGAGAATATATCGGTGACATATCGGTCACACTTGAGATAGTAAGAAAATAGAATGAGATAGATGATAAAGGACATAATTGCATTTTTTCTAAAAAAAGATTAGATATAATAGATGCAGATAGTGAAATAGAGACAATATAACTCCTCTCGATCGTATCGAGAATTAGGATGGGGCGGATTGCATGGAAATATATATGATTGAAGTATGTGTCAATTATCTTGAGTTTTTATGCTACTACATTTTGACAGCTGCATTCCTTGGAATTGGACTGAAAAAGAATGCAATTAGATTAATATATGGCGTAGCGTCATCTTTTGCTATATTCTTTCTCCAGGACATCATTGGAATCGGCGAATCAGTTCCAGGTTTCGTTATTATGATGATAATTCTATTTGTGACGGTTTTTCTGGTCTATAGAGAATCTATTCTCAATATGCTCGTTTCCTGCGTTATTACTTATATGATAACGTCAGTATTTGGCTACATTCAACTCCTGATACTAAATCAGTTTATCGCGGATATAGGAGACCTTGTTTATGGTGTAATTCCTCTGACGGCTATGCTGATAGATGTTACATTTATGTATTTTATCTATTTGATTATGAGAAAAAAGCAGTTGAGACTTGCAGTGCATACAAGAAAGGCATGGTATTTTGTAATTATGGTCTTTTCGTTTGCGGCGACAATGTTGATAAATAAAAAATGGCACGCCAATCCCGACACCTTTTTGGTGAGTTTGGTAGTATATGTGGCTATACTCATATATGTGTTTTCTGTGTTTGTGGAGATGATTATCGCACAGCAACAAGAAGAGAAATACCGCTATGAACTGCAAATGTATCAATCATATATGCCTATAGTTGAAAAACTAATAGATGAAATCAGAGAAAAACAACATGGTTATAGTAATACAATACAGTCCATAAAATCATTGGCTTACGTTGAAAAGGATTTCGAATCACTAAAAAATGCATTGCTTACGCAAAAAGATGAATCGGACATATTGGAATATGAAATAGATGTTCTAAAATTAAATTATCATTTACTTGCCGGTTTTATAATGAGTAAAACTGATGAGGCAAAAGGCAAACACATAGAGTTAAGAACAGAAATCGTAAACTATACTCTTGAATCTAAATCTCCGGAGTATGCATTAGTTGAAATGATCGGAATTCTAATTGACAATGCGTTGGAAGAAACCGAGTGCGGCGATTGGATTGGGATGAAGATATACTCGGCTGAGGGACGAACGGTATGCGAGGTAAATAATAGAGGTGAAATATTGGTAGAAGAATTTATCAAAAAAGCATTTAAAAGGGGATATTCTACGAAAGGAACTTCACTTGAAGGAAGGGGCTATGGATTATTTAGGCTGAAGAATCTGATAGAAAAATACGACGGAACAATAGAAATATCAAACAAAAATATAGCAAATGAAAAACGAATAGTATTTAGAATTGAGGTATAAAACGAAATGTATAAAATGCTTATAGTCGAGGATGAGATGATTCAAGCGACAGCATTGGCT
>DFKT01000052.1 GCA_002373595.1 Lachnospiraceae bacterium UBA3638
GCATTGTTCTCATAGATGACTCCATCGTGCGCGGAACGACCATGAAACTCATCGTCGAGATGCTAAGGGAAAAAGGAGCCAAACAGGTGCATGTAAGGATCAGTTCACCGCCCTTCCTGTATCCCTGCTATTACGGGACGGATGTACCTTCATCGGGACAGCTCATCGCTTCGGAGCACTCCACCGAGGAGGTCAGACAGAGGATAGGAGCCGATTCCCTCAAGTACTTAAGGCTGGAGGATTTCAAAAAGATGGTAGGGGATCTGCCGATTTGTTCGGCTTGTTTTGATAACAAATATCCCGTATAAAACATAAGAAAATATCTTGACTAGTCCGCCCTACGGAAATATAATTGTACTGTCAATGGCGACACAGTATATTTGATATGATGATTTCCGGAAGCAATGGCGCTTTAGGTTTATACCTAAAGCGCTTTTTTTGTGCGTTAGCAATGAGAAGCATTGATGTTTATATGAAGAATGCGAGTGACGCTTGCGGCAAGGAGTATTCTTCATATTAACAGCACGATGCGGCGAATGCCGCATCAGCGAGCAAATGAAATTTGCGAGCATGCTTCAACAGAAGAACAGGAGGATCGAGATGCAGGACGGCTTTAAATTCATTGAGGAGAACGGACTTTACGATCGCAGCTTTGAACACGACAACTGTGGTATCGGCGCGATCGTGGATATAGAGGGAAGGCCCGGACATGCTCTGGTAAGTGATGCTCTTTCGATAGTAGAGAATCTTGAGCACAGAGCCGGCAAAGATGCGGAAGGAAAGACCGGAGACGGTGTAGGAATACTCACACAGATCCCTCATAAATTTTTTGCAAAGATAATGAAGAAGCAGGGCGTAACCCTTCCCGGCAGACGACAGTACGGTGTCGGAATGTTCTTCTTCCCTCAGAGTGATCTTGAGATGAGACAGGCGCGATCGATGTTCGAGATCATTGTAAGGAAAGCCGGACTTAAGCTCCTGGCATGGAGAAAGGTTGATTCCGCTCCTGAGGTACTTGGTGCCAAAGCCAGAGAATGCATGCCTAATATATATCAGGCATTTATCGAAAGACCCGCGGATGCCAAAGAAGATATTGATTTCGACAGGATGCTCTACATCATCAGGAGAGAGTTTGAGCAGAGTAGCATCAATACATACGTCCCCTCATTATCATGCAGGACCATAGTCTATAAGGGAATGTTTCTCGTAGGTCAGCTCAGGACCTTCTTTACCGATCTTGAAGATAAGGATTATGAATCAGCGATAGCAATGGTTCATTCCCGTTTCTCGACCAATACGATGCCCAGCTGGAACAGGGCTCACCCCAACAGATTCATCGTACATAACGGAGAGATCAATACCATAAAGGGTAACGCCGATAAGATGCTTGCAAGAGAAGAGACCATGCATACCGATCTTTTCTCTGCAGAGGATATGACCAAGGTGCTGCCCGTTATCTCACAGAGCGGATCGGATTCCGCTATGCTTGATAATACACTTGAATTCCTCGTAATGAGCGGACTTGATCTTCCGCTTGCCATGTCCGTTATGATCCCTGAGCCTTGGACTCACAATGAGACCCTTACTCAGGAGGAGAGAGATTTCTATCAGTACTATGCGACCATGATGGAGCCCTGGGACGGACCTGCTTCGATCCTTTTCTCGGACGGAGATGTCATGGGAGCTATCCTTGACCGTAACGGCCTTAGACCTTCGAGATATGTGATAATGGATGACGGCAGACTGATCCTTTCTTCGGAGGTCGGTGTGCTTCCTCTCGATGAATCCCATGTGGTTAAGAAGGAAAGACTTCATCCCGGCAAGCTCCTTGTCATTGATACCAAACAGAAGAAGATCATCTATGATGACGAGATCAAGGAAAAGTACGCGCTCGGAAAGCCCTACGGAGAATGGCTCGACAGCAAGCTTACTCTTCTTAAGGATATCAAGATTCCCAATAAGAAAGTTCCTCAGATCGATACGCAGCAGATAAGGAAACTTCAGAAAGCATTTGGCTATACCTGGGAGAATTATCATGACGGTCTCCTCAATATGGCGCTTAACGGCACAGAGGCGATCGGATCCATGGGTATAGATACTCCGATAGCCGTTCTTTCCGACCAGTATCAGCCGCTGTTCTACTATTTCAAACAGCTCTTTGCGCAGGTAACCAACCCTCCCATTGATGCGCAGAGAGAAGAGATAGTGACATCGCGCACGGTATATGTCGGAAAGAACGGAAATCTCCTTGAAGAGAAACCCGAGAACTGCCAGGTGCTCAAGATCAATAACCCCATCCTCGCCGATCTGGATCTCCTCAAGATCGAGAATATGAAGAGGGATGGATTCAAAGTATCGAAGATCTCGATCCTTTTCTACAAGAGTACTCCGATGAAGAGAGTGCTCGATCACCTCTTTGTAGAAGTAGACAAAGCATATAAGGAAGGCGCCAACATCATCATCCTTTCCGACAGAGGAGTGGATGAGAACCATGTTGCGATCCCTTCGCTCCTTGCGGTATCCGCTGTACACAAACATCTCGTAGAGACCAAGAAGTGTACCGCAATGTCACTCATACTCGAATCGGGTGAGCCCTGTGAAGTACATCACTTTGCTACTCTTCTCGGATACGGTGCTTCCGCAGTCAATCCTTATCTTGCTCATGCTTGTATCGCGGAGCTTGTTGATGAGGAATTGCTTGATAAGGATTATTATGCAGCTGCTGAAGATTATGACAATGCGATACTCTTCGGTATAGTAAAGATCGCATCAAAGATGGGAATATCGACGATACAGTCCTATCAGGGCAGCAAGATCTTCGAGGCCATCGGTATTTCCGAGTCTGTTATAAATGATTATTTCCCCGGAACCGTGAGCAGGATAGGCGGTATCACACTCGATGAGATAGGAGCGGCTGCAGACAGACAGCACAGCAGAGCATTCGATCCGCTGGGACTCCCTGCCAATATGGAACTTACCGCTATGGGCAGACACAAGCTCAGAAGCGGCGGAGAGAATCACAGATACAATCCGCAGACCATACACGCTCTTCAGGCATCCACCAGGGAGGGCGATTACGAGAAGTTTAAGGAATATACCAAGCTTGTGGATTCCGAGAATACGGGATACTTAAGGAGTCTGCTTGATTTTGTATATCCTGAAAAAGGAGTTCCTCTTTCGGAAGTTGAGAGTGAGGAATCCATAGTTAAGAGATTTAAGACAGGAGCTATGTCGTATGGCTCCATATCCGAGGAGGCACATCAGACTCTCGCCATCGCGATGAACAGACTGCACGGCAAGTCTAACAGCGGCGAGGGAGGAGAGAGCGAGGAGAGGATCCTCTCTGCGGGAACCGACAATGACAGAAGCTCTGCGATAAAGCAGGTGGCGAGCGGAAGATTCGGCGTAACGAGCAGATATCTGGTCAGCGCCAAGGAGATACAGATCAAGATGGCACAGGGAGCAAAGCCCGG
>DFKT01000054.1 GCA_002373595.1 Lachnospiraceae bacterium UBA3638
TCGCTGACAAGAGCGTTACCGAGAATACCCGTGTTTCTTATCCTATCGAGCACATCCAGAAGATCGCTAAGAATGTAAACGGAATCTCTGCAGGTCCTGCAGCTGAGAATGTTATCTTCCTTTCTGCAGATGCATTCGGAGTACTTCCTCCCGTTTCCATCCTTACTCCCGAGCAGACTCAGTACTACTTCCTTTCCGGATTCACTGCAAAGCTTGCAGGAACCGAGCGTGGAATCACTGAGCCCACTCCTACCTTCTCCGCTTGCTTCGGACAGGCATTCCTTGAACTTCATCCTACCAAGTACGGCGAGGAGCTCGTTAAGAAGATGCAGAAGAGCGGAGCTAAGGCTTACCTCGTAAATACCGGATGGAACGGAACCGGCAAGAGAATCTCCATCCCTGATACCCGCGGTATCATCGATGCTATCCTTAACGGCGATATCAAGAAGGCTCCTACCAAGAAGATCCCTTACTTTGATTTCGAGGTTCCTACCGAGCTTCCCGGCGTAAGCACCGAGATCCTCGATCCCAGAGATACCTACGCTAAGCCTGAAGAGTGGGAAGAGAAGGCAAAGGATCTTGCAGGACGATTTATTAAGAACTTTAAGAAGTATGAGACCAACGATGCAGGTAAGGCACTCGTAGCCGCAGGTCCCAAGCTTTAATACGTCCTTGTCCGGGAACCGGATAAAAGAGTAGCAAAGCCCCGCGGAATTCGCCTTCCGCGGGGCTTTTAAGTACTTGCGGGCAGCCTGTAAATAGGCTATAATTTAATCAGCCCGAGGTGCCCGGATTCTTTGTTATTTTTGAACCTACATTTACCTTTGAACGGGATTCCTACATCGCCTGTCGGCTGTCAGGCCCCCCATTATGGCCAGGGGAAGGCAAAAGATAAGGCTGCGGTTACCCACCTAGCATCGCTAGGAGTCAAAAGGCAAGGGTTCGGCGCTGAGGGTTTTGAAGTTTACTTATGATCAAGATTACGGACATCCTTGTAAGCAGGCCTGCAAAGGTCCTGCGCACAATGTCAGACGACTTCAAAAAAAGAAATCTTAACGCTTATGCGGCCAGCGCGGCATTTTTTATTTTTATTTCTTTAATGCCGATGCTTGCTGTTTTTTGTAGCATAATACCGTATACTCCGGTATCGGAGGAAAATCTTGTCGGATTTGTCACAGCGATCACCCCGGATGTTTTTGACCGGTTGGCGTCAAAGCTTATCGCACAGGTGTATGCCTCGGCTTCGGGAGTGCTGACAGTATCGATCATCATTACGGTATGGACCGCAAGCAAGGGAACGATGGCTATTGTACAGGGACTGAACGCTGTCGGTAATGCTGATGATAAGAGAAACTATTTTACGGTCAGGCTTCTCAGCTGTTTTTACATGATCGTAATGCTCGCTGCGGTGCTTGTGATGCTGCTCCTGAGCATACTTGGGAACAGCGCGATAGCGAAGTTTGTGGCCAGATTTGACAGTGATGTGGATATAGAATTTTGGCATCAGATAATCACCAAGCCCAGAGTGCTGTATATGCTGATCTTGTTCACGCTTGTGTTTGCGCTCATATTTACTTTTTTGCCCTATGAAAAATTAAAATACAGAGAGCAGCTTCCGGGCGCCATGTTTTCTGCCGTATCCTGGATCATCTTTTCTTTCGGATTTTCGCTGTATACTGAGCATTCAACGGGATTGTCGATATACGGAAGCCTTATGACACTTGTGATAGCGATGCTCTGGATGTATTTTTCGATGTATCTGCTGCTCATAGGAGCTTATCTTAATCATTATTTCGGACCGATCAATAAGTATCTGTTCGGTCGTGAAAAACATAAACAAAGGAGTGGGAAATGAAGGACAAATTAAATGCGATCCTTGAAAAGGCCAGAGAACAGGTCGCACAGAGTGCGGACCTTAACGCACTGAACGATATCAGAGTTCAGATACTCGGTAAGAAAGGAGAACTTACCGAAGTGTTAAAGTCCATGAAGGACGTAGCTGCGGAAGACAGGCCCAAGATAGGACAGATGGTCAACGATACCCGCGCTGAGATAGAGGGCATCCTCGAGGCTGCCAAGTCCAAGATGGAAGCTGCAGTCCGCGATGCAAAGCTCAAGAGTGAAGTTATCGATGTAACACTTCCTGCAGACAGAAACCGTATCGGCCACAGACATCCCAATCAGATAGCTCTCGAGGAACTCGAGAGGATCTTCATCGGTATGGGATACGAGGTTGTTGAAGGACCCGAGGTCGAGAAAGATTATTACAATTTCGAAGCTCTCAATATACCTGCCGATCATCCCGCCAAGGATGAGCAGGATACTTTCTACGTAAACGGAGACATCCTCCTTCGTACCCAGACTTCAGGTGCACAGGTTCATGAGATGGAGAAGGGCAGACTTCCCATCAGGATGATCTCTCCCGGCAGAGTATTCCGTGCCGACGAAGTAGACGCAACTCATTCGCCTTCTTTCCATCAGGTCGAAGGCCTTGTAATAGATAAGGGTATCACCTTTGCAGACCTCAAGGGAACACTTGAGCATGCGGCAAAGGAACTCTTCGGAGCAGACACCAGGGTTAAGTTCCGTCCTCACCACTTCCCCTTCACCGAGCCCAGCGCAGAGATGGATGTAAGCTGCTTCAAGTGCGGCGGCAAGGGCTGCAGATTCTGTAAGGGTGAAGGCTGGATCGAGATCCTCGGCTGCGGAATGGTACACCCTCACGTACTCGAGATGAGCAAGATCGATCCCAGAGAGTATACCGGCTTTGCTTTCGGCTTCGGCCTCGAGCGTATCGCCCTTCTCAAGTACGAGATCGACGACATGCGCCTGCTTTATGAGAATGATGACCGCTTCCTGAGACAGTTCTAGGATCATCAGGTTTAAATAAATTATTGCACGCACTGTGAGAGCGCGAATGATTTTCGAGCGTTGCTTTCTCAGCAACGCGAGGAAATGCATGAGCGGTAGGCACAGTGCCCACACTAAGTCAATAAACTAAGTTTTTTAGGAGGAAATATCAGTATGGATACCGCACTTTCATGGATAAAGGCATATGTCCCGGAGCTTTCCTGCACCGATCAGGAATACCGCGACGCTATGACCCTCACCGGTACCAAAGTAGAGAGCTTCAGAAGACTCGATAAGAATCTCGAGAATATCGTGGTAGGAAAGGTCCTCTCCGTAGAGAAACATCCCGATGCAGAGAAACTTGTTGTCTGCCAGGTCGATGTGGGAACCGAGACTACTCAGATAGTAACCGGTGCTCCCAATGTTGAAGCAGGACAGCTCGTTCCCGTTGTACTTAGCGGCGGAAGAGTTGCCGGAGGACATGACGGAGGCCCCCTTCCCGAGGAAGGGATCAAGATAAAGGCCGGCAAGCTTCGCGGAGTAGAATCCAACGGAATGATGTGCTCTATCGAGGAACTCGGCAGTGATAAGAATTTCTATCCCGAGCAGCCCGAGGGCGGTATCTATGTATTTCGGAAGGATGTTAAGCCCGGTGATGATGCGATAGCTGCACTCGGAATGAGAGACAGTGTATTTGAGTATGAGATCACCAGCAACAGAGTTGACTGCTATTCGGTTATCGGTATAGCAAGAGAGGCAGCGGCAACGTTCAGAAAGCCTTTCGTTATGCCCGAGTATGAGTGCAAAGGAAATGATGAGAAGGCATCCGATTATATCTCGGTTGAGGTTAAGGATCCCGATCTTTGCCCCAGATATACCGCGAGAGTAGTAAAGAACATCAAGATCGCTCCTTCACCCGAATGGATGCAGAGACGTCTTGCGGCAAGCGGTATTCGTCCTATCAACAATCT
>DFKT01000030.1 GCA_002373595.1 Lachnospiraceae bacterium UBA3638
GAATACTCTCCGAGGAATATAGCACCGGCATTTCTTATCCTGGTCATCACTTCGAAAGGATTCTCAGTGAGGATCTCCAAGTGCTCGGATGCGATCTCATTAACGGCATCTATCGCTTCATTAAGGTCATCAGCGATGAGAGCATATCCGTAATTGTCCAGGGACTTCTTAATTATATCAGCCCTTGAGAGTTTTTCCAAATATCCGTCTATCTCTTTATTTACTTCATCTGCAAGCTTTTCAGAGGTCGTAACGAGAATAGCGCTGGCTAATTCATCGTGCTCAGCCTGGCTTAAGAGGTCTGCCGCTACATAGTGAGCATTGGCTTTCTCATCAGCGAGGACTAATACTTCGCTGGGGCCTGCTATGGAATCGATGCTTACGAATCCATATACAGCCTTTTTCGCAAGTGCTACGAAGATATTGCCGGGGCCTGCTATCTTGTATACCTTGGGGATGGTCTCGGTGCCATATGCAAATGCTGCTATGGCCTGAGCTCCGCCTATCTTGAATATCTTATCAGCACCTGCTATATCAGCTGCTACGAGTGTTGCGGGATTTACCCTGCCGTCCTTGCCGGGAGGTGTGGTCATATAGATCTCGGGTACTCCGGCAACTTTGGCAGGGATGATATTCATGAGGACTGAACTGGGATATGCGGCCTTTCCTCCGGGGACATATACTCCGACACGCTCAATGGGAGTGATTTTCATGCCGAGGATCTTGCCGTCCTCCTCAGTATTCATCCAGGAGTTACGAACCTGTTTCTCGTGAAAACTCCTTATATTGGCTGCGGCCTGCTTTAATACATCTACGAGATCCTGATCGAGTTCCTTATATGCAGCATCGATCTCTGCTCCGGTTACGACTATGGATGCGGGAGTAGGTCTGTATCCGTCGAACTTCTCGGTATAATCAAATACGGCTTCGTCTCCGCGCTCTCTTACCGAGTTTAATATCTCCTGAACGGTCTTCTCATATTCTCCGTACTGCGAGGGGCTCCTCTTAAGGAGTGAGTCAGTTATGTTTTTCTTTGATTCTGCGGTTAACTTTATCTTTTTCATAATAATCCTTTCAGTTTCTCTACTATCTCTTTGATCCTGTCATTCTTAAGCTGCATGCTGACAGGGTTAACTATCATCCTGGCTGAGAGAGAACATATCTCCTCAAGTACTGTGAGTCCATTCTCTCTTAAGGTAGAGCCGGTCTCCACGATATCTACGATGACATCGGAGAGCTGCACTATGGGTCCTAATTCTACGCTTCCGTTAAGCTTTATTATATCTACAGTCTGATGCTTTCTGTTAAAGAAGTAGTCCTTAGCGATATTGGGATACTTACTGGCTACTCTGATCCTCTCATGGTGCCGTAAGAGATCCCTTGCGGACTCAGGTCCGCATACGCACATCCTGCATTTGCCAAAGCCGAGGTCCAATACTTCGTATACATTGCGGTTCTCCTCGAGGATGGTATCCCTTCCTACGACTCCTATATCGGCCGAGCCGTACTCCACATAGGTGGGAACATCAGGACCTTTGGAGAGGAAGAATCTTACTTTCTTTTCCTCATTCGTAAAGATAAGCTTCCTCGAGTCCTTATCCTTCATCTCCTCACATTCTATACCTATCTGTGAGAGGAGTTCCATTGTCTTGGAGCTAAGCCGCCCTTTGCCGAGCGCGAAAGTTATATAATCATTTGAGTTCATTTCTTTACCTCCGAGAGGATGACTTTCTTTCCTTTGCCGCGAAGTTCCTGTGCTTTCTTAAGAGCATCTGCAAATGCGGATTTTTCATTCTTGTCGAATTCGATGACAGTCTTTTCTTCCGAAAGTTTTTCTTTCTTATCGCTAAGGCGGCTCAGAGCTTCTGTCAGAGTATCTTCGCTTATCGCAAATCCTATTGCGGGAGCTTCCTTGCCGAAGTACCCAAGGAGCTTATCATATCTTCCGCCCTTGGCTACGGGAGATCCGACTCCGTAGGTATATGCTCTGAAGATGATACCGGTATAGTAATTGAACTTACTAAGGAGCCCTAAGTCAAAGGAGATATATTTCTCATATCCGTATGCTGTTAAGACTTCATATACTTCCTGGAGTCCGGATACGGCTGCTTTGGCTTTTTCACTGCTTACTTTCTCTGTAAGTTTATCAAGTGATCCGTGATCCTCGAAGCTGTCTGCTATACGAAGGAGTTTTTCTTTGGCTTCCTCGCTGATACCGAGCTCCGACAGGAAAGAACCGGCTGCTACAGTATTCTTGCCGGATATGAGTTCTCTCAAATGCTCTTCGTCTGTATCGCCTAAGCCCGCATCCTCGCAGAGACCTCTGAAGTAATCTATATGTCCTATACTGATCCTGAAATCATCAAGTCCGCTTGCTTTGAGTGATTCTATGAGAAGGGCGAGGACTTCACCGTCCGCATATGCATCGGGACAGCCTATGAGCTCGGCGCCTATCTCACCTGATTCCTCGAGCCCTCCCATGAGAGCATGAGTATGTGAATATACGCTGCCTTTATAATAGAGTCTTACCGGGCTCTCACATTTATCACCCGGTATGAAATATTTAGCTGCACATCTGGCAACGGAGGGCGTAAAGTCAGGGCGAAGGACCAGAGTATTATTGTCCTTATCGAAGAATTTGAAGAGATCCTTACTCGGAGTGGTTCCGATCTCTTTGGCAAATACATCGAAGAATTCAAAGGTGGGTGTCCTAAGCTCATCATACCCGAAGCTCTCCGCTATGGAGCTGATGCCTTTCTCGATGTTCTTTCTTAACTTAAGCTCTCCGTTGTAATAATCCCTTACGCCGTCGGGTGTGTGAAGGAGCGCTATATCGTAATCCTTTTTCATATACTTTCTCCGTTTGTCTCTTTCTACTTTACTGTGCTAACGCGTTAACACGATACTATGATAGCATAGTGAATTTCTTTTTGCAAGTATTTATTCATCTCTGTCCTGCAAGTCCACTTTGAGGATCTCCAGATACGGGACCATGATGCCGCTTACTGTAGGTAATATATAGTCCGGATTGAGCTCATCATATCTGAAACTTTTCCTGCCGCCCTCCTTAGCTCTGTTCCAGAAAAAGAGGAGCATCTCAAGAGGCAGGTAGTAGAACTCTTCTCTCTCTTTGAAATATATGAGAAAGAATGATATTCCGCCCTGCTTCTCAAAGTCCTCCATGAACCTGACCTGATGATCGTGGATATTCTGAAGAGCGAAAGTATCCGTAGCGCACTCCTTGGCATCAAAGCAAACGGGGATGCCCTGCACCGCACCTATATAGTCTACAGTACTCTTCTGATCGAAGTATGCGAGTGTTATCTGTCTGGTTGATTTGTCAATATTTATGGGAGTTATGGGCGTGGGGATCTTTTGGATGAGAGCAAGTCCCATCTCATGATATTTTTCGTTTGTTTTGTTGATCATCTCCTCGAGAGCACTGCCTCTTAGTCCTCTCGATTTCCATGTGGGCATAGTCTGTACCTATCCGAATATTTCTTTTTTGATACTCTCGAAGACTTTCGGCAGAGGGCATGTTATCTTACCTTCAGCGTATATGTCTTTGGGAAGTATCATCTCATATGCATGAAGGAGCTGTGATGTCACTCCGAGTTTCCTGAATTCATTATTTATCCTGGGACTACCGTACTTGGCATCTCCTATGATGGGATGTCCTATGGATGCAAGGACTGCTCTTATCTGATGGGATCTGCCGGTATAGAGCTTTACTCTAAGGAGTGTGAATCTGCCGTCTTTGCTTATCTGTATGGGTTCGAAGCCTGTTTTGATATAGGATTCGTCGCCTGTGGGGTCTTCTGTTACTTTGACGATATTGTTCTTTTCGTCTTTAGACAGGTAGCCGCTCTTTTCGAAGGGTTCCCTGATCTGTCCGCAGCATATGGTTAAGTAATATTTGTCTGCGATATGATCCTTTAGAATATTGGTGAGGTTCCTTGCACCGGCTGCGGTCTTCGCGCAGAGTATGAGGCCGCTGGTTCCGCGGTCGAGCCTGTTCTGAACGGAAGGTCTGAAGGAAACTGTTGATCCCGGTGTGATCTTTCCTTCGTTTGCGAGGAAACCAATGAGGTATTCGTTTATAGAGATATCTTCGGGATCTGCTTTCTGGGAAAGCGCGCCTGCGGGTTTGGAGAAAGCTATGATGTCTTCGGTCTCGGCTATTACAGTTATCTCGTTTTTAAATTCTCCGTTAAGAGTACGGTATGCAGTTTTGCAATATTCTATAAGTTTCTCCGCATCTTTGATATTCTCTTCGGGAGCTTTCTTAAATTTCTCATATGTCTCATCGGAGAAAAAGAGTTTGATACACTCTCCTTCGTTTAAGATCTGATTAGGTGTGCATTTCTTATCTTCTATGGTGATATTCTTGTTTCTGATCTGCTTCTGAAGAAGCCCCTCCGGAGCACCGGGAAGGAGCCTTCTTAAGAATTTGTCAAGCCTTTGACCGGCATCTGATTTTTGGATCTTTATCTGTATCATTTATAGAGATATATCTTTCAAGACTTTCAGTACGGCTGCGTCTGTGTCTTTAGCCGGAAGTTCGGAAAGGGTTTTAAGTCTGTCCGTATATTTATCCGCTTTGGCAAATACCTTTATAGTTATCCCGTTTAGTTTCTCTGTGGCCAGGGTTGTATTCAGGTGCTCTTTTAGGTCATTCTCAATGTAGGTGAAATCCCTGCTGTAGATGATGAGGTCAGAGCCGTGCACGCAGAGATGGTCTGCTTTGTAATTTACTTTGTATGTGGTAAATACGGTATCGAATGCAGTGTTCTGCAGATCCGGTGTGTTTTGCAGAGTGTCCGCTATGAGTTTCGCATCCTCTTTATCACATCCTTTAAACCTGAAGAACATGATGGTCTCTACGAGACTCTTGCTCGCAGGGAGCATACCGAGGACTGCGACTATGGTTAAGAGGTTATTCTTAGTCCCTGTGGAGATGATGCCAAGGATCAGTATGGCAAATGCTATACCGAAATATATGAGAGTTTTTGCAAGCTCGTACTTACGCTGAGTGGCAAGATACCCCTGCTCTCCTTTATGATCTTCTCCTCCGAACAGTCTCTTAAAGTCCATATCACTTCATAAACCTTGAAAAGAATAATATCCAGGAATGAGGGAACTTCTTGCATACTCCTTCAAAGAAGAGCATACCGAAAGTAGGAACGCATACGGGAATGCGGTATCTGCTGCATCTTAGTGCTTTGTCGACTACTACCATGGGAGTCGTCATAAAGTAGTCTTTGACGGACATATTGGTGCCCTTCTTCTCTGCGATCTCAAAGAACTCGGTATCTACGGGTCCGGGGCATACGGCAGTGACATAGATCTTCTGGGCTCTCAGCTCTTCTCTAAGGCTCCTCGAGAAAGAAAGGACATAGGACTTCGTTGCAGCATATACTGAGAAATTGATCTGAGGAACGAATGCTGCGCTGGATGCGAGCTGAATGATCCTCGATCCCTTCTTCATATAGGGGATCATCCTGTATGTCATCTCGGTTAAGGATTCACAGTTGGTCCTGATCATACCCTGTATATCCTTATAGTCCTGATCTTTGAACTTGCCGAGTATGCCGAAGCCTGCACAGTTGATGAGCATTCTGACACAGCTTCCGGAGTCCTTTACCTGATCTGCGAGGAATGATACTTCATCCTTCACGGTTATATCCATTGCGAATTTTCTGCATTTATGGGAAAGCTTAGACTCGAGGTCGTCCAGTCTCTCACTGCGTCTTGCGACAAGCCAGAATTCATCTATCTTTTTCATGGACTTATCAAGCTGATAAGCGAATTCTCTTCCTATTCCCGAAGATGCTCCGGTGATGATAATGATATTGTTCATCTGCGTCTCCTCCTGTTTTTGCGGAAAAGTGCTATTGCAGCAATAAGCACTGATATGGATACCAGCATAAATAATATTATACTCAAAAACTGCTTTATTTCCAAGGCGGCTTCGGACTCCTTACCGGACTTTTCCTTCTTCAGATCATCCATGAATTCGGATAATCCGGCTTCGCCTCCTATGGTCTCGTCCTTGGTTATTTCTGTGTTTTCTGCATGTGTTTCTTTGGGACTTTCGGTTGTGGTATCCGTAATATTTTCTTCGGTCTTAGTGTCCTCCACGGGTTGAGGCCCGGGCACGGGCCTGGAGAGGGGCGTGTCGAATGAAAGTACCGAACTCTCCGTCCGTCTGTCATAGATATTATAGGCTCTGACTATGATATCGGGCTTATCTCCGTCATTAAACTCTAAATTTAAGTCAAATGATTCGTCATATGTCCAGTTAAGAGCATTAAAGCCCGGCCATATCTTCCTCTCGGTATATGTCATTCCTCCGTCGAGGGTATAATCATAATACATCAAGGGGCTGTCATAGTCCGCTCCGGTTACTGTAAGTGTCAAAATATGCTGATCGTAGTCGGTTGACTTATGAGTGATATTGCAAAAGTCCGGATCGGAGTCATCCCTCTTCGTAAAGGGCTGGATTGCTGCGGGATCGGCATCCGCAAGCTGATATGCGAATGAGCTGTAATCTACGCCGAGCGCTGTTGATCTAAGGCCGAAGTATTTCGCAAGTGCCTGTGCATCGAGTTCTCCCCATTTCCTCCAGTCCGCTTCCTCGTCGCAGTAGGAAGCGTCCTTGGCATTGTCTATATGGCAGTGCTCTATGATGACAGGAAATACGCCGCGTTCCACATTTTCTCTGATGATGCCGTAATAATCCCTGCCGTCACTCTTGGGCTTAGTCTTGATACCTCGCAGGAATATGCCCGTCTCTGCAGCGGTCTTAAGCCAGATATCCGCAAACTGATATCCGTATGCATTATAGGGCGGAAATAATGATACCCAGCTCTCCGCACCGTAGAGGTCATGATCCACGGAAGCATTGTAATGAACGCTTAGGAGTATATCCGCATTGACCGATGCAGCAAAGTCCGCTCTTTGCTTGAAGTTCATATCCACATCGGCTTCATGGGTCAGGTATACGACGCAGTTATCAAACTGGGATAAATACTGCTTTATAACCACGCAGGTGTAC
The DNA here is from genome assembly GCA_002373595.1 of Lachnospiraceae bacterium UBA3638. Lineage (GTDB taxonomy): Bacteria > Bacillota > Clostridia > Lachnospirales > Lachnospiraceae > AC2028. The sequence goes on from DFKT01000030.1 coordinate 7,058, forward strand.
ATATCGAGGTGTTTCTCGAGATAAGTGCCGGACATGGTGCCGTTATCGGACCCACCGTGACCGGGATCGAGTACGATGACCACCGGGTCTGAAATCTGAAGGAGTCTCTCTGCAGCATTCGAATGAACAGGGAATAAGATCTCCGATATTATGACGAAGATCATTAAGACAGATACCAATTTTATGAAAAAGACCGGTTTCCTTTCGAAAACCGGTCCGTTAATAAACCTTTTTATTTTCAAGCTTTGGTCTCCGGAGTCTCTTCTGCGGTTGCTTCCTCTGCAGGTGCCTCTGCGGGAGCTTCTGCCTGCGCTTCTTCGGTTCCCTGGATGGAAGCATGATCTGTTACGATCTGATCGTATTTCTCCTGAAGGGTCTGAAGGAGTGCACCTGAAGTTGCATTTACGGATGCGATGGAGTTTCCGAGGAAGTTCTCGAGGTATACCATTACCTGCTCCATATATCCTGCAGCTGCATCTCTGTATGCGTTAGCTTCGATGATCGCATTGTCGAGGATCTGCTGAGCATTGTCTCTGGACATTTGTACGATCTCATCAGCCTGCTCATATGCTCTCTGCATGATCTCGTTCTGGCTTAAGAGCTCATTGGATCTGGCTTCTGCACTCTTCATGAAATCATCGGCCTTCTTCTTGGCGTCATTGATGATGGTTTCCTGATTCTGAAGGATCCTGCGGCAGTGATTTATCTCTTCGGGAGCTTTCCTGCGGAGCTCGTTTAAGTACTCCTCAACACGCTCTCTGTCTACGATTATCTCGGTGCCGGAAAAGAGCTTCGGTTTGCATGAAGCGATATATTCTGACATATCGTCGATAACCTGAAAAATCTGACTGTCAATCTTTTTTTCCATTTCCTGCTTCCTCTAATCTGCTATATATTCTATCCGAGTTTCTCGGTTAAGAGCTTTCCGACAAAGTCCGGTACCATCTTGCTGATATCTCCGCCGAAAGCGGCTATTTCCTTGACGGTAGATGAGCTAAGATACGAATACTCGAGTCCTGTTACCAGAAATACCGTATCTACAGCGCCTCCTGAGAGTTCCGCATTGGTCTGAGCCATCTGAAGTTCGTACTCAAAGTCGGTGATGGCGCGAAGTCCTCTTACAGCTACATGAAGGTCATTTTTCTTCATATAATCGATGAGAAGTCCGCTGAAAGAGTCGATCCTGATATTGGGTATATCCGAAGTCGCTTCCTGTAAAATTTTAACACGCTCTTCTACAGAAAACAATGGACTTTTTGCATTATTATTCAGCACTGCGACAATGAGTTCATCGAACATTTCCGATGCTCTGCGTATGATGTCGAGGTGCCCCAAAGTCATGGGATCAAAGCTTCCGGGATATACCGCTCTCTTCATATCAGCCTTCCTTTCTGAGGAATAAATGCTTATTATTTTTATAGCATTTTTCGCGGGTTATGGCAAATCCGAGAGTCTCTATATCTGAAAAGTCCTCATTTATATCAGCCTCTATGATGATCAGTGTCTCAGGATCAACATATGCAGTCTTTTTAAGGACTTTGAGGGCTTCTCTTTCGATCTTCTTACCGTAGGGTGGATCGAGAAAAACTATATCCACATGTTCTTCCTTGATGCCTGCAAGTCCGGGGCAGATATCTCCCTTTATGACTACGCCTTTGTCCCCAAGTTTTGTGTGCTCTAAGTTAAACCTGATGCACTCGTAGGGCTCCTTTGAATTCTCGATAAAGTAAGCCTTGGAAGCTCCCCGGCTTAAGGCCTCTATGCCTATGGCTCCGCTTCCTGCGCATCCGTCTATTACTACGGAATACGGGATGTCGGCCTGAACGATATTAAAGAGTGTCTCCTTGATCCTGTCCTGAGTGGGTCTGGTCTCTTCACCCTGAGGTGTCTTAAGAGGTACGCTTCTGGCGGATCCTGCAATTACTCTCATCATAAGCTTTTCTCCAGTTTATTTGCGGAGTTTTGCACCCTTGGCATCGCGGTGCTGTTCCTTGATATCATTAAGTGTTATCTTCCTTGAGCCGTACTCTGCCTGCTCGAGGCTGAGGACATCGGTGATATATACCTTCTCCATCTTGTCGGCTTTCTCAAGTTTCATGGCTCTGACGCCCTGTGCTGTCTTTTTCTGTACGGGTACATCCTCTATCGGGAATCTGAGCACATATCCGTCTGCGGACATACAGATCACATTGACCTGGTTATCCAGCTTAAGTACAGCTATTACTCTGTCTTCGTCCGACAGTTTCGTTGCTGCAATGGTGCGTCTCGAGGATACATCAAATTCGGATCCTTCTACCTGCTTGACGAGTCCGCCGGATGTAGCAAAGACGAACTTGCTTACAAGTACGATGGAAAGATCGAATGCTGCAACGACCATATCGGATGAAGATGTGAAGTTCGTGATATTGTCGATGGGAGTACCCTTATCCCTGAACTTCGACATCGGAAGGTCTGTCATGCGAAGGACGTGCATCTGGCCGCTCTCGGTAAACAGTGCGACTCTTCCGTTATTCCTGATCGGGATGATGAATCTGTTCTCCTCATCTGCAGCTTCTTTATTTCTCTCATAGGTGGGTACATCGACCATCTTGGCATATCCAAAGCGGTCCATAAGGAAGTATGTATCCATCTCTTCCATCTCTTTTTCTTTGAAGACGGCTTCCTCACCATTCTCAATAACGGTAAGGCGCTTTTTGCCAAATTCCTTCTTGATACCGTCAAGTTCGTCGATGATGACCTGTGCCATGGAGTCGCGTCTCTCGAGGATATCCTCATATCTGAAGATATTGGCAACGGTCTCATCGTGCTCTTTGATGAGTGCTTCGAGCTCGAGACCGATTAATTTGTAGAGTCTCATCTCGAGGATGGCATTGGCCTGCTTCTCGGTGAACATGAGCTGGGATGCCATGATCTTGGACTCTTTGGATTTAAACCTGATACCTTCGGTATTGCCGTTTACGAGGCAGTCCTTAGCCATCTGACGGTCTCTGGATCCTCTTAAGATCTCTATTACGAGGTCGATGACATTGCATGCTTTGATGAGACCTTCCTGGATTTCTTTCTTATCCTGCTCCTTGGCAAGGAGTGTATTGTATTTACGGGTATTAACTTCAAACTGGAAGTCCGTTACAGCCTTAAGGATATCGCGAAGGCCCATGGTTTCGGGTCTGCCGTCGCAGATAGCGAGCATATTGACACCGAAAGTATCCTCAAGCTTGGTCTTCTTGTAGAGCATATTTACGAAGTTGTCCGCATCCGCTCCGGCTTTGAGTTCTATTACTATGCGGATTCCCTCTTTGGATGACTGGTTCGAGATATCTACGATGTCCTGAGTCTTTTTGTTCTCGGAAAGAGCGGCTACATCGGAAAGGAACTTGGCGATACCGCTTCCTATCATGGTGAAGGGGATCTCGGTGATGACAACATTGATATGTCCGTTCTTACCCTTCTCTATATCTACCTTGCCGCGAATGCGCACCTTTCCGCTTCCGGTCTCATAAATCTCGCGGAGTTCGTCCTTATTGATGACGATACCGCCGGTGGGGAAATCGGGACCCTTTACACTCTTCATGAGTTCTCTCGTGCTGATCTCGGGATTGCGCATATATGCTTTCATCGCATCTACGACTTCACCGAGATTGTGAGGAGGGATGCTGGTAGCCATTCCAACGGCGATACCTTCGCTTCCTCCTACGAGGATATTGGGAAACTTAACGGGAAGTACCGAGGGCTCCTTCTCGGTCTCATCGAAGTTGGGTACGAAGTCTACCACATCCTTGTCAAGATCTGCGAGCATATTCTCCTGAGCTACTTTGCTAAGCCTGGCCTCCGTATAACGCATTGCAGCGGCGCCGTCACCCTCGATATTTCCGAAGTTACCGTGTCCGTCTATGAGAGGAAGACCCTTCTTAAACTCCTGCGTCATTACGACGAGAGCTTCATATATGGATGAATCGCCGTGGGGGTGATATTTACCCATCGTATCTCCGACGATACGCGCCGATTTTCTGTAAGGTCTGTCATATCTGATACCAAGCTCCTGCATATCATAGAGCACGCGGCGCTGTACGGGCTTAAGTCCGTCCCTTACATCCGGAAGCGCACGGGATATGATGACGCTCATCGCATAGTCCACAAAGGACCTTTGCATCTCCTCTGAGTATTCTGTTTTTATGATCTGTTCTTCAGTCTGTTCGCTTTTCTTTTTCATCTCGAATTACTGCCTTTATATTTTATCCTGTGCTTTAGATATCAAGGAGAGCATCCTTTGCATGCTCATATATGAATGCCTTTCTCGGAGGTACATCGGTGCCCATGAGGAGCTCTGTCATCTCGGAAGCCATTCTCGCATCCTCTATCTCAACAAGCTTCATCCTCCGGGTCGAAGGATCGAGCGTAGTCTCCCAGAGCTGATGTGGATCCATCTCACCGAGTCCCTTATATCTCTGGAGAGTGAAAGGTCCCTTATGCTCCTTGCGGTACTTCTCGAGAGCCTTATCGTCATAGAGATATTCTTCCTCGCCCTTAGAAGGGATTGCCTTGTAAAGGGGAGGCATGGCGATATATACATGTCCCTCAAATATGAGATCGGGCATGAATCTGTAAAAGAGTGTGAGGAGCAGTGTGGAGATATGAGCTCCGTCGACGTCGGCATCGGCCATAATGACTATCTTGTCATAGCGGAGCTTGGTGATGTCGAAGTCGTTGCCGTATCCTTCGGAGAATCCGCATCCGAACGCATTGATCATGGTCTTGATCTCGGCATTGGCGAGGACCTTGTCTATCGAAGCCTTCTCGACATTTAAGATCTTACCTCTGATGGGAAGGATGGCCTGGTATTCACGGTCTCTCGCTGTCTTGGCACTTCCTCCTGCGGAGTCTCCCTCTACGATGAAGATCTCGCACTTGGAAGCATCCCTTGATATGCAGTTGGCAAGCTTTCCGTTGGAATCAAAGGAGAACTTCTGCTTCGTGAGCATATTGGTCTTGGCCTTCTCCTCGGTCTTGCGGATCTTGGCAGCCTTCTCGGCGCATCCTATGATGGATTTTAAAGTCTCTAAGTTACGGTCGAAATATCTGACCAGCTCGTCTCCGGTTACTTTCTGTACGGACTTGGCAGCATCCTGGTTGTCGAGCTTGGTCTTGGTCTGTCCCTCAAATCTGGGATCGGGGTGCTTGATGCTGATGACAGCGGTCATGCCGTTTCTGACATCGGCACCGGTGAAGTTCTGATCCTTGTCCTTAAGGATGCCGAGCTGTCTCGCATAACTGTTGATGATGGTCGTGAACTGGGTCTTAAAACCCGTTATATGAGTACCGCCCTCGGAGTTGTATATATTATTACAGAAACCGAGCACGTTCTCGTGGAATTCGTTTACATACTGGAGAGCGCCCTCTACGAATATGCCTTCGCTCTCTCCCTTGAAGTAGATGACTTCACTGACGGATTCCTTGGAAGCATTGAGGTCACGGATAAATCCCTGTATACCGTCGGGCTCATGGAATGTGACTTCCTCGGGAGTGTCCCCTCTTAAATCCTTGAATATGATGGTGAGCTCGGGATTGAGGTATGCGGTCTCGTGCAGTCTGCTCTTTACCTCATCCTCCTTAAATCTCGTCCTGTCGAATATGGTATCGTCAGGAAGGAAATTGATCTCCGTTCCGTGCTCCCTGGTCTTGCCAAGGCAGGGAAGCAGACCCTTCTCGAGCTTGGTCGTGGGCTCGCCTCTCTCGTAAGTATCCTTATAGATCATGCCGCCGGTCTTGACAGTAACGGAGAGTCTGGATGAGAGCGCATTTACTACGCTCGATCCTACGCCGTGGAGACCGCCGCTGGTCTTATATGCATTATTGTCGAACTTACCTCCGGCATGAAGCGTGGTAAATACGAGACGCTCAGCGCTTATTCCTTTCTCATGCATGCCTACGGGGATACCACGACCGTTATCGGATACGGTGGCGCTTCCGTCCTTTTCCAAGGTGACATGTATAAGGTCGCAGTGACCTGCGAGATGCTCGTCGACCGAGTTGTCCACTATCTCATAAATGAGGTGATTGAGGCCCTTGGTGGTAACGGAGCCTATGTACATACCGGGGCGTTTCCTTACCGCCTCGAGTCCTTCAAGCACTGTAATACTTGACGCGTCATAATTGTCTTTAGGTGCCATATTTCCTACCTTTATCTTCCGGGCATGCTTCGCCCTTATTCGTAAATCTACGAACACTTGTTCATAACTTCGATATTCTAGCATAGATTTAGGGTTTTTGCAATATCATCTATACAATATTTTGTGGATAGTGTAGAATATACTTGTATGAACTGCGATTCGGATATTAAGAATAAACCTGCCAGAGAATTCGGCTCGATCGAGATGTGCCGGTTTCTTTTTTGTGTACTTCTAACCTTCCATCACTACCAGCAAGTCACATTTATGAGCTTTAAATGGAAGACCTTTAACTTCTATAACGGAAGGTTCGATTATGCGTCTCTGGTCATCTTCTTTTTGATGCTTTCGGGATTTCTGTCGGAGTATCACAGAGGGACTGCTTCGGACAGAGGATATTTTAAGGGGTTATTAAAGAAGCTCGCAAGACTCTATCCCATGGTCATTTTCGGAGTGATCCTGTATGTGATCGCGGCCGCTCTGTATAATAAGCTCGCTCCTTTTGCGGGATACCCGCTTCCTACGGAGTTTAGCGCTGAGGATATCGTGCTGGCACTTATCGGAATATCATCGGCTGTTATCCCTTCCTTTATGCATGGAGTCATCAATACTCCGCTCTGGTTCATGGCGATACTTATCATGTGCTATGTGTTTTATTATTTATTTCTCTTTATCGCATCCAGGGTTAAGGTCGATCCTGTATTTTTCTATATGGGATTTATTGTATCAGATGTGATCCTGCTTACGAATAATGTGAATATCCCGGTATTTGGGATACTTGCTCTTAACTATTATCATTATTTCTTTGTCGGAGCTGTGGCAGAACGCCTGTATGAGAGATTTAAAGGAGCAGGGTTATGGATAAGGATATTTGCTTCTGTTTCGGCTGCGATCGTGATCCTGTTTGCGGCTCTGTATAAAAGTCCGATAAATCCGGTGGTCTCTATCAGAGTGCTCATCCCTTACCTGTATTTATGCCTGATCATCATCTGTACTTCTCCCCGGATAAACAGGTTCTTTAAAGCGGGAATATTTTCATTCTTGGGAAAAAGAGCTTTTTCGGTATATATATTCCATATGCCGGTGATGATCCTCTTCTACATACTGCTGTATGAGACAAGGAGCCTTGATATGCGCATGAGTGCAGCCGGGATGACCGTCTTTAGCATGTTTAGCGTGATATTTGCTTTTTTGATGTATATACCTGTATCAAAGACCGTGGAGTTTTTGTCAAAAGGGATAAAAAAAGATATAATTGATCGGAATTAATTCTTAGGAGACATAAATGGTTTTCAGCTCAATGACCTTTCTCTGGATCTTCCTTCCCGCAGTTATCGTGCTCGGGATGATCTTCAGAAAGCCGTCTGTGCAAAATATCATACTTCTGATGGCGAGTCTCATATTCTATGCATGGGGTGAGCCTGTATATATCATTCTCCTGCTCGTATCCATACTGATGAACTGGTTTCTCGGGATGTATATGGGAAAGAGCAGTTCGCAGGGGGCTCGCAAAGCTGTTTTAGCACTTTCTGTCATCTGCAATCTATCGCTTCTCGGATACTTTAAGTATGCAGGATTATTTACTCATACTGTCGAGAGATTTCTGCCTTCACTGGGTGTAAAGACTGTAAATATATCCCTTCCCATAGGCATATCTTTCTTTACATTTCAGGCGATGAGCTACTGCATCGATCTGTATCGCGGCGAGTATGAATACCAGAAGGATCCTCTTAAACTGGCACTATATATATCATTCTTCCCGCAGCTGATAGCAGGCCCTATTGTAAGATATGTCGATATAGAGAAAGCGCTGAATGACAGGAAAGTCACTTCAAACGGCTTTGCTTCCGGAATGAGGCGGTTCATATACGGACTCTCAAAAAAGGTTCTCATCGCAAATATCGTTGCCGACGTCGTTGACCGCGTGGTCGTTAATCCCGCATCGTCCATGGGCTTTGTAACGTCGTGGTTTATAGCGATCTGCTATACGCTTCAGATATATTATGATTTCTCCGGATATTCGGATATGGCGATAGGCTTGGGCAGGATATTCGGGTTTGAGTTCTGTGAGAACTTTGACCTCCCCTATCTCTCATCCTCTATATCAGAATTCTGGCGCAGATGGCATATATCCCTCGGCACATGGTTCAGAGAATATCTCTATATCCCCTTGGGCGGCAATAAGAAAGGCAATGTACGCACTTATATCAATCTCTTCGTAGTATTTGCAGCTACGGGGCTCTGGCACGGTGCGAGCTGGAGGTTTGCATTTTGGGGAATTTATCACGGATTCTTCGCTATCATAGAGAGGCTTGGATTTTCAAAGTTTCTTAAGAAGCATAAGATCTTCGCACATATCTATACGATACTTGTGTTTACTTTCGGATGGGTCGTCTTCCGCGCTGACGGATTAAGGTATGGCTTATCTTGGATAAAGCAGATGGTTATACCTTCAACCGGCAGTTTAAGGCTTGGAGTTTTTGCAGGTCCCTGGCATATATCAGCGCTTGTACTTGGACTTATAGGATGCGGACCTCTGCAGGTATTTTGCGGATATATCAGAGATAAAAAGAAAGGACCAAAGTTTACGGGAAGCATTTGTGAGACTGTGATCCTTGGAATGCTGCTTATAGCCTGCATAATAAGGCTCTCCGGAAATACATATAATCCTTTCATATATTTCAGATTCTAGGATAATTATGAGTGATAAAGATAATAAGAAAATAAATAAAGACTGCGAACTGGTACTGTCAAAGGGAAATGTGATCCTGTATATCATCTTTGCCGTGCTCTTTATATTGTTGCCTCTTCCGGTATCGGCACTGCTTAAGGATAAGCTCGTATCAGAGAATAACGAGAATCGTGTGCTTACAGAGATGCCTGTGCTTACTATGGAAACGATAGACATCTACCCTCAGCAGTTCGACAGATATTTCTCAGATCATCTGCCCTTCAGGGATCAGCTGATAACGGTTGGCGGACTCTTTGATAATTATGTCATGAAGCAGACGCTCAGCGGAGATGTAGCTATAGGAAAGGACAACTGGCTCTTCTATACCGGCACACAGCTTCCGGGAGAAAATCCTCCTGCGGACTATCTGGGGTCCAATCTCTTTACGCCCGAGGAGCTTGAACTGTGCAAGAATAATCTCGTCAGGGCATCAGAATACCTCGCAGAGAGAGATTGCGAATTCGCTGTAGTCATCTCTCCTTCCAAGATGAGCCTGTATCCTGAGTACCTGCCGGAGAGATACGGTGAGCCTGCAGAATATAAGCGCATGCAGCAGATAGTAGATTACCTGCGTACCAATACCGATCTTAATATCGTATGGGAATATGAGCCCCTGTCGGAATACAAAGCTTCACACCCGGATGAGCAGCTCTTCCTTAAGTATGATACGCATGAGAACTCTCTCGGATCATATGTATCCGCTTCCGCTATTGCCGAGGCTCTTGGATATGAACCTCTTAAGGAGCCCGATACTCTCGAGTGGCAGGAAGTGTATGACTACCCCTGGGACCTTTCAAGGCAGATGAATCTCGGTATGATACTGACGGATGATGTGAACTGGTGGTTCCCCAATTTCAGGGATCACAGCGTCTCGAGATGGACCAATGATGATATGACGGAGCTTAGATATACCAATGATTGCGGCGACGGAGATCCGAAGAAGCTGATGCTCGTCTCCGATTCATTCGGTGCAGGCATGATGCCTTATCTTTCCGACTATTTCAATGAGTCTTATATGATCTTTTATTTCAAATATACGCCGGAGCTTCTGGACAAAGAAGATCCCGATATCCTCGTCTATCAGGTGACAGAGAGGCTTATCGGGAATATGAAAACATTTTCTATGGAGACTCCCTTTATAGAGCCTGATTAAACAGGGCTTTAAGAGAAGTTCTTTTCTTTGATGAATGCGAGGTATTTATCCTGCGGTATGGGCTTGGAATAATAGAAGCCCTGGATATAATCAATGCCGAGCTTATTCATCATATCGAGCTGTTCTTTGGTCTCTACGCCTTCTGATACGATCCTGAGGTCAAGTCCCTGGATCATATGCATAGCGGCTTCCATGACATATCTCGCCTTGCCGTTCTCAAAGTATGCATTGGTCATCTCACGGTCAAACTTAACGATATCAACGGGCATATCAATGATGTAATTGAGATTACTCTGTCCGGTTCCAAAGTCGTCGAGCGAGAATCTTACGCCGAAGGTCATGAGCTTCTTCATATTGGCAAGCAGGATCTCCTTGGCATCAAGCGAAGCGGACTCTGTGATCTCGAGATTGATCCACCTGGGCTTGATATCATACTTTTTCATGATAGCGATATAATCCGCAGCAAGCTGCTCATTTCCGCACTGTACGACGGACAGATTGACTTCGATGTATTCGATGCCGAGATCGTCCGGATTGTGCTCAGCAAGGAATGCGCATACCTTGTCGAAGACTATATTCCCGAGTCTCATGATCATGCCGTTCTGCTCTGCGATGGGGATGAATCTGACAGGTGATACGAGATTGCCTTCATCGTCCCTGATCCTGACAAGAGCTTCCGCGGAAGTGAATTTATTATGATATGTGGAATAGATGGGCTGATAGAACACTTCCACCCAATCATTTTCCATCGCATCCAGGATGAGTCTCTCGATCTCGAGTTCACGCTTTTTGGCTGCGAGGATCTCGGGACCTATTACATATACATTGCCGTTTAAGTATTCTGCTGCATGCGTTCTTCCGTAACGAAGGAGCGCGAGGAAATCTTCCATATTCGGAACAATGAGGATGTCGGGAATGATCGAATAATTCTCCTGTACATGGATGGATCCGGTCTCTCCCCATCCCTCATCAAACCTGTCACTTATAGTCTCAATGATCGTCTTGGTTTGCTGAGGATCGTCGAGTGCGAGCACGAACTCGTTGTCACCGTTCTCAAATACAGTTACATTTGTAAGTGAGATCAGATACAGCGCAATTTCATTCGAGATAGAAGGAGGAACCTCTCCTCTTACATTTGATACGGTTGAATGCAAGAGGGTAAGTCCTACGAGGGTCTTCTCTTCTTTACTGTCAAAGCACTGCCTTAAATACTGGAACAGCGCATTCTGGTTAAAGAGTCCGTTTGTCCTGTCTATGAATACCTCAGGATTCTCCAGCTTAAGATACAGGATCATACATCCAAGGGATGCGGCATATCCGACAAGGAGGAGCTGATTGAAGAAGAACTGAACGGCTGATGCGCCGATCCACAACAGCATCCAGAACATGACAGCTTCTCTTCTGTGAGGATTCATCTTGCCCTTCTTGGTCGCTATGAAAAAGAGCGTTGAGATCAGCAGGACGAATGAAAAGATATAGCATGCATATACCGAAGGACCTAATGTATATACATTCTCGGATATATTTCCGTTATAGATCTCTATCGGAAGCGCTATGATAAGCAGGATTCCAACGAGGGAGAATATACCGTATCCCAGATTTACCTTTTTAAGTAATCTGACATTATCGGAATAGGCATCAAGAACTGTATAAAGAAAAGCACTGAGCGATATGGCGACTATCGAACAGAGATATGCTTTACATATGGCCTTAACGGTGATGATATCCCATCCGGAGGGATTGGCGATGGCATAAATCGAGAATGCATCGAGAAAAACGCCGAAAATAGTTGCGTCAACTATGATCGTGAATGCTTTGCCCGAACCGAGCTGAAGCTTCTTCTGCTTATGGTAATAGTATAAAAGTATAAAGAGCAGTGCAAGACCGCAACATTGCGCTTTTATATTCAAAACGACGGCTTCCTTCCGAGCAAAGATTAATCCTTATCAAGTTAAAATATTATACAATAACAGATAAAATTATACAATGTTTTTAGCTAAGCTCGGAAAGAAGTTTATGAAAAACTTTTAAGCAAGCTCGGGTAATTTCTTGCTGCATGCTACCGCAAGAGCACCGGGGCCTATATGGCAGGATACGGAAAGCGAAAGGGGATCCATCACTATCTCGCTTTCAGGGAATGCCGCCTGTACTTCTGCTTTGAAGCTTTTTGCAGACTCAAGATCATAGGTATATGCTATCTCGATATAGATATTTTTTCCGCAGTTATATCCGCCGAATCTCTCATCGATATCCTTCTTGATCGCAGTGATCATCGTATTTCTGCCCTGCTGTGAAGTACGTGCTTTCGAGAATGCGTCGAGCTTCTCGCCCTGGATGGTAAGCACGGGCTTGATCTTAAGGAGAGTGCCTATTGCTGCGGCTGCGGGAGTGATCCTTCCGCCCTTCTTGAGGTAGTGCAGGGTATCGAGCATGATATAGATGGAGCTGTTGTATTTTTCTCTCTCAAGGATATCCTTGATCTGAGCTGCGTCATAGCCTTTCTCGGCAAGTGCCATGGCATCTAAGCAAGACTGACGCTGTGTTACGGATATTCTCTGGTTATTTATGACCTGTACTCTTCCTTCGAAATCATGAGAAAGCATATAAGCACTCTCGCATGATCCGGAGAGTCCGCTGCTCATAGGAATATGAACGAGTTCATCATATTCTTCGAGAACTTCCTTCCAGAGATTAAGTACATTGGGAGGTGTGGGCTGGCTGGTCATGATATCAGCGCCCTCAGAGAGCTTCGTATAGAATTCATCCTGAGACAGGTTGATGTCTTCAAAATACTCTCCCCCGTCGATATAGAAAGGCATGGGGAGGACAAAGATTCCAAGTTCCTTTCCTTCCGCCTGAGTGATACCGCTGTTAGAGTCCGTTACTACTGCAATCTTCTTTGACATTTCAGTGCTTCTCTCCTTATCCCTTCATGTTCAGGCATTTGTATATGCCTGTCATTTTTGATCAGTTCTTCGCTTGCCTCCTGAGCCTGCATCAGCAGCTCGGAATCGGCATATATGTCGGCAATCTCAAATGCGAAATCACCGCTCTGACGTATTCCCATCAGTTCGCCGGGGCCCCTTAATTTAAGGTCTTCCGATGCTATCTCGAATCCGTCATTACTCTTTTCGAGGATCTTAAGTCTCTCTCTGGTCTTGTCATCATCCTTGGATGACATGAATATACAGTAGCTCTGATACTTTCCTCTTCCGATACGTCCTCTTAACTGATGGAGCTGTGCAAGTCCGAATTTCTCAGCATCCTCGATCATCATCACGGTAGCATTGGTGACGTTTACGCCTACTTCAATGACTGTCGTCGATACGAGGACATCCGTCTGCCCGGCTGCGAATCTTTCCATGATCGCATTCTTGTCCGCTGGCTTCATCTTGCCGTGAAGGCTTTCTATCCTGACCGAGGGAGGAAGTACCTCTTTAAGCATCTCGGTATATTCTTCTACATTTTCAAGGGCGCTTTCGTCATCGGCTTCTATCATGGGACATATGATATATGCCTGTCTGCCCCGGCTAACCTGATCTGTAATAAATCTGTAAGCCGTATTCCTGTAATCATGTCCTACGACGCAGTTCTTAATGGGAAGCCTGCCTCCGGGCATGGACTTTATCGTAGATACGCTTAGATCTCCGTAGAGGACTATAGCTAAAGTTCTCGGTATCGGAGTCGCACTCATCGCCAGGACATGGGGCATATCGCCCTTTTCAGCGAGGCTCTCCCGCTGTCTTACACCGAATCTGTGCTGCTCATCACATACAACCAATGCGAGATCCTTATATTCGACATTTGCCTGTATGAGAGCGTGCGTTCCTATTATCAGGTTTGCTTCACCGCTTTCTATCCGACGTCTGGCGATCTTCTTTTCTTTAATCGTCATGGAGCCTACAAGAAGGACGGGTTTTAAGCAAAGGTTATGTGCCTTTATAAGTTCATTTACGGACTCTAAGTGCTGCCTTGCGAGGACTTCGGTGGGGGCCATCAGAGCTCCCTGATATCCGTTGGCCGCACACTTAAGGAGTGCCAATATCGCGATGACCGTCTTACCGCATCCCACATCTCCCTGGAGGAGTCTGTTCATGCATTTGCCGCCTTCTAACTCACCCGATATGCTCTTCCATGCTTTCTTCTGATCGGAAGTAAGCTCATAGGGAAGGCCTTCTATCAGTCTCTTGGTATCAGCGGTCTCTATCATGGAGAACCTGCTCTTTTCAAATTCCGTAAGGCTCCTGTTTCTCTTAAGTACGAGCAGGAAGAAGAAGAATTCTTCAAAAGCAAGTCTGTTACGGGCTTTCTTTAAGCTGTCCCCGTCCTTGGGGAAGTGGATATTCCTGACTGCTTCCTCCTTGGACATGAGAGAATATCTCTCTCGCAGCTCATCATCAAATATGTCCTTATCCCATGCCGCTTCCTCGAAAGCTTCATGCGCGATCTTGGAATAAAACTTTGCCGTTATTCCTGAAGTAAGGGGATAGAGAGGCTGCATTACTCCTACGAGGGAGTCATATTCATCCTTGGGGAAGACTCTGGGATTTCCAATACTTAAGGAGTTCCCGCGTCTTTTTACAGTGCCTCTTATGACATATTTCGTACCGGACTGCAGGTTCTTTCCGATATAGGGCTGATTGAAGAAATTAATATTCATTCGCCCTGTCTCATCACCTATGATCACGGTGATCATCGATTTACCGTTAAATCTCTTTACCGGAGAGACATTCATCACGAAGACCTCGAAGCTCATCACACGGCCTTCGGCTGCTTCCGATAAAGGTACTGCTTTATCAAAGATCGTATATCCTCTGGGATACTTCGACAGGATGTCGCCTATCGTCTGTATTCCCAGCTTTGCGAAGGCTTTTTCTTTCTGCTCTCCGACACCTTTTAACTTGGCTATCGGGGTATTTTCATTGATGATCATCGGGAGGTTCTTCTCCTTGAATTATCATATTTTTGCAAAAAAGGAAGAAGACCCTAAGCCTTCTTCCTGATTATAGATTATCATATGTAGTATAACAAACCACGTATGAACGATATAGATTCTATATGTAGTGCTTACTCCACGGAGATGATGTAATAGTAAATGGGCTGTCCGCCGCTCTGGAGCTCTACATCACATGAGCCGAACGTGGTTGCGATCTTCTCGCGTATAACTTCCGCATCAGCCTCATTCACATCGCTGCCGTAGTAGATGCTGATGATCTCGGATGAATCGTCAACCATAGCTCCGGTCATCTCGAGAAGGGTCTGGGTGATATCAGTTCCTACGGAGAGGATCTTGCCGTCTCCGATACCCATATAATCGCCCTTCTTGATCTCCTTATCGTCGATCGTCGTATCTCTTACGGCATAAGTGATCTCACCGGTCTTAACGTTCAGGATCTCGGTCATCATCATCTGCTCATTCTCGTCGGGAGACATATTCTCGGCGAAATTGATGATGGCGGTGATTCCCTGAGGGATGGTCTTGGTGGGGATCACGAGTACATTCTTGTCGGATGCAAGATCAGCAGCCTGCTTTGCAGCCATTACGATATTCTTATTGTTGGGAAGTA
Organism: Lachnospiraceae bacterium UBA3638; assembly: GCA_002373595.1. GTDB lineage: Bacteria > Bacillota > Clostridia > Lachnospirales > Lachnospiraceae > AC2028. The sequence continues at coordinate 22,673 of DFKT01000030.1, forward strand.
CGAACACTGTCTCCGCATTAACCTTCTCAACTGCATCGAGCACATCTGCGGTCGAAGGGTTCATGGTCTGTCCGCCTTCGATGACTACGTCTACGCCGAGGCTCTTGAAGATCTCGCTGAGTCCCTCTCCTGCAGATACGGCGATAAATCCGTAAGGCTTGGGAGGCTCGTTATTCTTGGGTGCGGGAGCAGAATGCTTCTCCGAAAATGCGGATGCTCCGCCTTCCTCCGATCCTTCATTGCACTTCTCAAGATTTCTGTTGGCAACCTTTACATTGGAAAGTACGCCATACTTGAGTGCTTTCTGGATGACAAGTCCGGGATCATCGGTATGCATATGGATCTTAACAAGATCTCCTTCAACAGAGTAGTTAACAAGCTCGCCGACCGACTGGAGATATCCCTTAACATCCATCTCGGTCTTAAAGTTGAGTTCTCTGTGAAGATGTGTATCGAAGTTTACGCAGTAAACATTAACTGTCTTTTCTTCTGCTTTAACAGGTCTGGAATCATCAACCTTGGCGATGGGCTCGCTGGAGATGGTAATGTCCACTTCCTTGCCCTTGAAGAGGTTGATGGCTCCCTCAAGTGCACAGATAAGGCCTGCTCCGCCGGAGTCTACAACGCCTGCCTGCTTGAGTACGGGAAGGAGGTCGGGAGTTCCGTCGAGTACTACCTTGCCGTGAGCAAGGAGTTCGTCGAGGAAGGTCTCGAGATCATCGCATCCGTTCTCTTTGAGTTCCTCTGCCTTGTCGCTGATACCTCTTGCTACTGTAAGGATGGTACCCTCGGTAGGCTTCATTACTGCCTTATATGCTGTCTCTGTAGCCTTGGCACAGGCTTCGGTGAGCATCTCGATATTGATGGACTCCTCATCGCGTACTCTCTTGGTCAGTCCGCGAAGAAGCTGTGAAAGAATGACTCCTGAGTTTCCTCTTGCTCCGCGAAGGGATCCGCCCGATATCGCTTTGCAGAGGGTCTTCATGTCGGGGTTGTCACCCAGAGCCGATACTTCCTTGGCTGCTGACATGATGGTCATCGTCATATTGGTTCCGGTATCACCGTCCGGAACGGGGAAGACATTTAGTTCGTTGATACTTTCTTTATTCTTATCAAGGGTGTTTGCTCCGGCAAGGAACATCTTTGCCAGAAGCTGTGAATCAATGGTCTGTACTGCCACTTCCAAAATCCTCCTTAATCAGCGTCGATAACTCTTACATCCTCGACATAGACATTGATCTTCTCTATCTCGAGTCCGGTAAACTCTTCCACGCGATACTTGACGCTCTCTATGAGATTATCGGCAACGGTCTTGATGCTGACTCCGTAAGCAACAATGACATGGAAATTGATGACGAGCTTATGTCCGTCAACCGTCACATTGATGCCTCTCGCGAGGTTCTCTTTCTTCAGGAGCTTAACAAGTCCGTCCTTTACGCTGATACTTGCCATACCAACTATTCCGAAGCATTCAACAGCTACGCTTCCTGCATACTGGGCGATGACATCATTATCAACAACTATACTGCCGAGATGTGTATCCACAGATGATTTTTTCATACTGCCTCCTTACATTTCCTACAGTTCACACATAAGTAATTTTACCATTTTTAAGGGAATAATTAAACTATTATTTTTTTTGCTTGCATATTGGGGACATCTTTGGTAAAATACGAATGTTGCATTTGGATATGAATATTTTAGATAAAGATTTACGGAGGTTTTAGTCATGGCAAAGTGTGATATCTGCGGAAAGGGCGTACATTTCGGAAACAATGTAAGCCATTCTCATAGAAGAAGCAATCATATCTGGAATTCAAACGTTCGTGCTGTAAACTGCAAGGTTAACGGTCAGACCAAGCGTATGCATGTTTGCACCAGATGCCTTAGAAGCGGCGCAGTAGAGAGATAATCTCCCGCTTCCCTTATATTGCTGATCCGGAGACGATACAATGTATCGTCTCTTTTTATGTTCAATGTTTACGCCGGGGCCGGATATATACTGTCTGCCGACCACTCCGGCAACGATTTTCTAAGCGTTTCAGCGATGACTCTTTAAGAGTTCCGGCACCGGGGCTTACTCGCCATCGTGGCTCGGTCGCCCACTGCTCTCGCCATCCTGGCTCGAGCTGCCTACTCCTTAGAAACGCTAAGAAAATGTGTTGCCCTGCGTTTGAAGTCGGCAGACAGTACATATCCGTCCCCCGGCTTAATGCATAAAGTTTAACATTAATGTAGGGCTTTGGCGGGTATATGTGTTTTTTATGTCTGTTGCGCAGCACTTAACGAACGAAGTATGGCGGAAAACGGTCCCGAGCGCCGTTGTACATGAGTTAAGCGAGGGCGTTTTTGCCTCTAGCCATACAAGTGAGTTTAGTAGCGGAGCACCCAGACTAAAAAACACATATATCAGACAAAGCCCCAAAAATAAAAAAAGCCCTGTGGTTTACTCCACATTATGTGGAGAAAATCACAGGGCTTTAAGATTATACGTCTTAGTTCTTAGTCTTGATCGAGAGAACCTTATTGGTGATGATGCCGAGGATGAGTGCACATGCAACCTCAGTGATCTCGACTGCACCAAACTTAACAACGAATCCGCCGATACCTGCGATAAGGATCACAGATACGGTGAACAGATTCTTGTTGTCATCAAGGTCAACCTTCTGGATCATCTTAAGACCGGATACTGCGATGAATCCGTAAAGAGCTACGCACACACCACCCATTACGCAACTGGGGATCGTAGCAAGAAGCGTTACGAAAGGTGCAAAGAATGAAGCAACGATAGCAATGATCGCGGTGGTAAGGATAGTTACTACGGAAGCATTTCCGGAGATAGCTACGCAACCTACAGACTCACCGTAAGTCGTATTGGGGCAGCCTCCGAAGAATGCGCCTACCATGGATCCGACACCGTCTCCAAGAAGAGTTCTGTCAAGTCCGGGATCCTTGAGAAGATCGGACTCGATGATCGATGAAAGGTTCTTGTGATCTGCGATATGCTCAGCGAATACAACGAATGCTACAGGAATATATGCAACTGCAACAGTTCCGATATATGCTGGAGTGAGATCTCCGAAGCCCTTGAAAGCGGTGATGAAAGTGAAATCAGGTATCCACTTCATATTGTCGAATGCGGAAAAATCGATAACCTTGAGAGCATCGTTACCCGTAACATTTCCGATGATGGTAAAGATCTCAGCGGTGAGATATCCTGCACAGATACCTACGATGAAGGGGATCATCTTCAGCATCTTCTTGCCGTATACGGAGCTGATCATCGTGAAGAATAATGTAACAAGTCCGCAGACTATGCATACATAAGTGGATGCAGTCTTGCTGCTTCCGAGTACATCGCCTACTGCATTGCCGGCAAGTGAAAGTCCGATGATGGCAACGGTGGGTCCGATCACAACGGGAGGCATGATATTTGCGATCCAGTTAACTCCTACTGCCTTAACTACTATGGCAAGTACTACATAAACGAGTCCTGCGAATGCTGCACCGAGGATTATTCCGGCATATCCGGCTGCCATTGATACTGCTCCGCCGAATGCTGCGAACATTGATCCGATGAATGCAAATGATGATCCAAGGAAAACGGGACTCTTGAATTTAGTGAAAAGAAGGTAGACGATAGTTCCGATGCCGGCTCCGAAAAGAGCAGCTGATGCGGACATGTCATTTCCGACTATCGCAGGTACCGCTATCGTCGCTGCGAGTATCGCGAGAAGCTGCTGGAGTGCAAATACCAGCGTCTGCGGAAATTTGGGTTTGTCTTGTACACCGTAGGTCAGTTTCATTTTTATTTCTCCTCCTGGAAACTTATGCCAGCCCTTCCTTACGGCGCTGGAACTCGCGATTTATAGCACGTACGAGCTCTTCGTCACCAAACAGGTTGTCGGGATGGAATATTTTAACGAGATCTTTGTAACGCTTTCTGAGGCCGACCTGGTTGGAAACACTTGC
>DFKT01000042.1:0-16355 GCA_002373595.1 Lachnospiraceae bacterium UBA3638
ACGGATCGAACGATCCGAAAGAAAGGAAGGAAGATATGAATACAAATTGGTACGGAAGAGGAATTACGATGGGAATAGTAGTAGGACTTATCATCGCGGTCTTTATTCTCAAAGCTATGAACAAGGACAACAAGATGAAGACGGAATATGACGAGATGCAGGAAAAGGTAAGAGGCAAGGCATACAAGTACGCTTTCTGGACGATGGCAGCTTTTGAGACTCTCATGGTGATCATCGAAGCGTTGGAGATCAAGGTGCCTTTCAGCGGATTCACTCTCCACGTGATACCGATCATCATAGCAGCTTGTGTACATGCCGTATACTCGGTCATGAATGGTGCATACATAGGTCTCAATACCAATGTAAAAACGACTATCGTTGCAATGGTAGTAATAGGCGCAATTAACATCCTCGTCGCCATCCTGGCTTTTGCGAATGGTTTTATGATAAAGGACGGAATGTTCGGTGATCAGTTCCTCAACCTCCTCATAGGTCTGATGTTTGTGATCATTGGTGTCGCTACATTCATCGCAAAGAAAAAGAACGCAGAAGCGGAGGAGGAGTAATATGAAGAATCTTAAGCTTAAAGCAGCCCGTGCGGGCATGGATCTCTCTCAGGAAGACCTCGCCGCCAAGTGCGGAGTATCGAGACAGACGATAAGTGCGATAGAAAAGGGCGACTATAACCCTACGATCAACCTTTGCATAGCGATATGCAAAGCCCTCGGCAAGACTCTGGACGAACTGTTTTGGGAATGATCTGATATGTAGTATAATAAGATCAGTCTTTACTTAAGGATGACATCCGAAGAGTAAAGGCTGGTCTTTTATTTTTTCGGAATCCTTTGGACATGGGAGATCGTGGCATGAAACAGACGGATGAAAAAAAGATAATTAAGAGACTTTCAAATGTGGGTATATTTGGAAATGTGGTGCTGGCTGCATTTAAGCTTGTCGCCGGACTCCTCGGAAGGTCCGGAGCCATGATATCCGATGCGGTGCATTCACTTTCGGATGTATTTGCCACATTTGTCGCATATATCGGTGTCAGGATGTCCATGCAGGCGGAGGATGAGGAGCATCCTTACGGACATGAGAGACTTGAATGCGTGGCTTCGCTCATACTCGGACTCATACTCGCAGGTACCGGTCTCGGTATCGGATATGCGGGAGTGCGCAAGCTCGCCTTTGAAAGTGATGCGATAGAGATACCGACAGTGCTTCCCCTTATCGCAGCGGTAGTGTCGATCGCCGTGAAAGAGGGAATGTACAGATATACTATGTACCACGCAAAGAGGCTTGATTCTGCAGCTTTTAAGGCGGATGCATGGCACCACAGAACGGACGCTTTTTCATCCGTCGGTTCGTTCATAGGTATAGGACTGGCGAGACTTGGACTGCCCTTTATGGATCCGGTCGTCAGTATCATCATATGCCTGCTCATCATCAAGGTGGCTTATGATATCGTACGTGATGCGATAAACAAGATGCTCGATACATCATGTGACAGCGCATTTGAGGCTAAGGTGCGGGCTTTTGTCGAGACACAGGAGGGCGTGATCAATATCGATCTCCTGCGTACGAGGCAGTTCGGAAATAAGATCTATATCGATCTCGAGATCGCAGTACAGAGAGATATATCGCTTATAGAAGCTCATAATATTGCAGAGAATGTACATGAAAATGTTGAGCATGAATTCCCCAATGTAAAGCACGTCATGATACATGTGAATCCCGCTGAGCCGATCGGCTGACGCAACATCTGCGGAGTCTTGCAAATTGGCAACTGCCGAATAAACGATCTGATAAACGAACAAATGTTCTAAAAATTTGTAGACATGTTTTTCAAAGAATGGTACACTAGTTGCAGTGTGCCATTCATTTTATATGAGGATCAGGGCAAATGGACTTCGAATTACACTCGGATTACAAGCCCACCGGCGACCAGCCGCAGGCTATAAAGGAATTAGTGGACGGTTTCAAAGCGGGCAACCAGTTTGAAACCCTGCTTGGCGTGACCGGATCCGGTAAGACATTTACCATGGCGAACGTCATTCAGGAGCTGCAGAAACCGACGCTGATCATTTCCCATAACAAGACCCTGGCAGGCCAGCTCTACGGGGAGATGAAGGAATTCTTCCCGAATAATGCCGTGGAATATTTCGTCAGTTACTACGATTATTACCAACCGGAGGCCTATGTTCCTCAGTCCGATACATATATTGCGAAGGATTCCTCGATCAATGATGAGATAGACAGACTCAGGCTCTCGGCGACAGCTTCGCTGTCCGAGAGAAGAGATGTGATCGTTGTAGCCAGTGTATCCTGCATATACGGACTGGGCAGCCCCGACGAATACAAGGGTATGATACTCTCGCTCAGACCCGGACAGAAGATCGACAGGGACGATGCTGTGCGCGCTCTTGTTGATATGCAGTATGAGCGAAATGATATAGACAAAAAGCCGGGATGCTTCAGAGTACACGGAGATGTCGTGGAGGTATATCCCGCTCAGGGCGGAGAGTATCTCTGCCGCATAGAGTGGTTCGGTGATGAGATAGACCGTATTGCACAGGTGGAGCCTCTGAACGGCAAGATGAAGTCTACACTGTCGCATCTGGCGATCTTCCCGGCGTCGCACTATGTCGTATCACCCGACAGGATCAAGATCGCTTGCAACGATATAGAGAAAGAGCTCGAAGAGAGAGTTAAATATTTCAAGGGCGAAGACAGACTTATAGAGGCACAGAGGATAGCGGAGAGGACAAACTTCGATGTTGAGATGCTGCGGGAGACGGGCTTTTGCTCGGGGATAGAGAACTATTCGAGACATCTCTCGGGACTGCCTGCAGGCGTGCCTCCTATGACACTCATGGATTTCTTCCCCGATGATTTCCTCATTATAATAGACGAGTCGCATATGACTGTACCGCAGATAAGGGCGATGTATGCCGGTGACAGATCGAGGAAGAATACCTTAGTTGACTATGGATTCAGATTACCGTCGGCACTCGACAACAGACCTCTTAATTTCGAGGAATTCGAATCGCATATTGATCAGATGCTCTTCGTATCGGCGACACCGTCCACATATGAAGCGGAGCACGAACTCCTGCGCGCAGAGCAGGTCATCAGACCGACAGGGCTTCTCGATCCGGAAGTGAGCGTGCGGCCTGTAGAGGGACAGATCGACGATCTGATATCGGAGATCAGGAAAGAGACAGCGAAACACTCCAAGGTCATGATCACTACGCTCACCAAACGTATGGCGGAGGATCTCACATCATATCTGAAAGAGGTCGGTATCAGAGTTAAGTACATGCACTCGGATGTAGAAGCGCTTGAACGTGCGAGGATCATAAGGCAGATGAGGCTGGATGAATTTGATGTGCTCGTTGGTATCAATCTGCTGCGTGAGGGACTCGATATCCCTGAGATTACGCTCGTCGCGATACTCGATGCGGATAAGGAAGGATTCTTAAGGAGTGAGACGAGTCTCATCCAGACGATAGGAAGAGCGGCACGTAACTCGGAAGGGCATGTCATCATGTATGCGGACGAGATGACCGACTCGATGAAAAATGCGATCGATGAGACGAACAGACGTCGCGAGATCCAGATGGCATATAACAAAGAACACGGGATCACACCCAAGACGATACAGAAGTCGGTAAGAGATCTCATCAGTATATCCAAGGAGATAGCGCGTGAAGAGATCGCTTGGGAGAAGGATCCCGAGTCGATGAACAAGACTGAACTGAAGGCACTGATCGCCAAGACAGAGAAGCAGATGAGGAAGGCTGCGGCAGAGCTTGATTTCGAATCAGCCGCACAGCTCAGAGATCAGATGAACGAACTTAAGAAGAGATTGGAAGAATAAGATGGCTGCAAAAAAGAAAGAAGAAAATACGGTTGTAAAGATACTCCCCAAGGATATGATCCGTGTAAGGGGAGCCAAAGAGAATAATCTCCAGAGCCTCAATGTGGACATCCCGAGAAACGCACTGGTAGTTATGACAGGTGTGTCAGGTTCAGGAAAATCTTCGCTTGCATTTGATACTATCTATGCAGAGGGACAGAGACGCTATATGGAGTCACTTTCTTCCTATGCGAGGCAGTTCCTCGGACAGATGGAGAAGCCGGATGTGGAGTCGATAGAAGGACTCTCTCCCGCTATATCGATAGATCAGAAATCAACCAACAGAAACCCTCGTTCCACTGTGGGTACCGTTACGGAGATCTATGACTACTTCAGACTGCTGTATGCGAGGATAGGTATACCGCACTGCCCCGAATGCGGACGACCCATCGAGAGACAGACTGTCGATCAGATGGTGGACCGTATCATGGCGCTCGCCGAAGGAACCAAGATTCAAGTGCTCGCTCCTGTGGTAAGAGGCAGAAAAGGTCAGCATGAGAAGGTGATAGACCGCGCGAGAAAAGGCGGCTACGGAAGAGTGCGTGTCGACGGACTGATGTATGATCTCTCCGAGGACATAGTACTCGACAAGAATATCAAGCATAATATCGATATCGTGGTGGACAGACTCATCATTAAGCAGGGTATCGAGAAGAGACTTACCGATTCGGTTGAGACCGTGCTGGGATTGACGGACGGGCTTCTGAATATCGATGTCGTAGACGGTGAGACACTCACTTTCTCAACGAGCTATGCCTGCCCCGATTGCGGTATCAGCGTGACTGAGGTTGAGCCGAGGAGCTTTTCATTCAACAATCCTTTCGGTGCCTGCCCTGCATGCTCGGGACTCGGTTACAAGATGGAATTCGACGCGGATCTCATGATCCCGGATCAGAGTCTGTCGATAAATGACGGTGCGATAGCAGTACTCGGATGGCAGTCATGCGCCGATGAAGGCAGCTTTACAAATGCTGTATTAAAGGCGCTCTGCAAGAAGTTTAAGTTCGATCTGGACACTCCTTTTGAGGATTATCCCGACAAGATCAAAGACATACTCCTTAACGGAACGGATGTGGAAGTCGATGTTCACTACAGCGGACAGAGAGGATCGGGAGTATATCCGATCGCTTTTGAGGGGCTTGTTAAAAATGTCGAGCGCAGATACAGGGAGACTTTCTCGGAGTCGAGCAAAGCGGAGTATGAGACTTTCATGCGCATCACGCCCTGCGACGAGTGCCACGGCATGAGACTTAAGAAGGAATCTCTCGCTGTCACCGTGGGAGACAAGAATATATACGAGATGACCAATCTCTCTGTCACCGATCTCAAGGCTTTCCTTGAAGGATTAAAACTCAGCAGGCAGCAGTCGATCATAGGTGAGAGGATATTAAAGGAGATAAAGGGAAGAGTCGGATTCCTTGCCGATGTAGGACTTGATTATCTGACGCTCTCGCGTGCAACGGCTACTCTCTCCGGAGGAGAGGCACAGAGGATCAGACTTGCGACACAGATAGGATCGGGACTTGTAGGAGTGTGCTATATCCTGGATGAGCCCAGCATAGGACTTCACCAGAGAGATAATGATAAGCTGCTGGCCACTCTTAAGCATCTGCGCGATCTCGGCAATACGCTGCTCGTCGTAGAGCACGACGAGGATACTATGCGTGCGGCTGATTTCATTGTCGATGTAGGACCCGGAGCGGGATCGCACGGAGGTAAGGTGGTTGCCACCGGAACGGCTGAGGAGATCATGCAGGTCAAGGAGTCTGTAACCGGAGCATACCTTAGCGGAAGGATTAAGATCCCCGTACCGGAGACGAGGAGAAAGCCGACCGGATGGATCACGGTAAAGGGCGCAGAGGAGAATAACCTCAAAAATATTGATGTTAAGTTCCCGCTGGGGATATTTACCTGCGTAACCGGAGTATCGGGCTCCGGAAAGAGCTCTCTGGTAAATGAGATACTCTACAAAGCGCTTGCAAAGAAACTTAACCGTGCGCGTACTATCCCGGGTAAGCATAAGAGCATAACGGGCGTCGAAAAACTTGATAAGGTGATCTGCATAGATCAGAGCCCTATAGGCAGGACCCCCAGATCCAATCCTGCTACATATACCGGAGTATTTGATATGATAAGAGATCTCTTTGCTTCCACTCAGGATGCGAGAGCAAAGGGATACAGCAAGGGCAGATTCTCTTTCAATGTAAAGGGCGGAAGATGCGAAGCCTGCAGTGGAGACGGTATCATCAAGATCGAGATGCATTTCCTTCCCGATGTATATGTTCCCTGTGAGGTCTGCGGCGGAAAGAGATACAACAGAGAGACGCTCGATGTTAAGTATAAGGGGAAGAGTATCTTCGATGTGCTTGATATGAGAGTAGAGGAGGCTTTGAAATTCTTTGAGAATACACCGTCGATAAGGAATAAGATACAGACGCTGTATGATGTCGGATTGGGATATATCAAACTCGGACAGCCTTCGACGGAGCTTTCCGGAGGAGAAGCGCAGAGGATCAAGCTCGCAACCGAACTCTCCAGACGCAGCACGGGCAAGACGATATACATACTCGACGAGCCCACGACGGGACTTCACTTTGCGGATGTTCACAAGCTTGTAGATATACTTCACAGACTTGCCGACGGTGGCAATACTGTAGTCGTTATTGAGCACAATCTCGATGTGATAAAGTGTGCGGACTATATCATAGATATGGGACCCGAGGGAGGAGACCGCGGAGGCACGGTTATCGCGGAGGGCACTCCGGAGGAGATAGCCAAAGTCAAAGAATCATATACGGGTCAGTATGTTAAGAGGATGCTGAAGAAATAAAAAAAGCCCGCGCTCGCGGGCTTGAACTTTCTCGTTTATATTGTCTTTACTCCGTCGCGATATCCTTTTTTCATGAGTTTGCGAGCTTCTTTGTAAGGAAACTCTGCACAGAATTCCTTACGATTCTTAAAAAGCCATCTGAATGCGCGTATCGGTGCCATTACGCGGCCGTAGAGCTCGCGATAGAGCACTCCTCTGTCGTAGAAGAATTTCTCATTATATCCGGTGAACCATGTGGAAGGTCTGGGGATCTCCTCGCCGATCAGGATGGGAGACTTGAACATCTTAAGGCCGGCTCTTGCCGCATCTCTTAAGAAGAGGCTGTCCTCGCCGTTGCTGTACTTGGCTCCCCCTCCGAAGTACAGGCTGAAGCGGATCCCCTTATCCATGAGCTTAGCTCTCTTCGCAGCGATGCTGTATGCGGGATATCGGCCCGAATTGAACCCATATACCCTTCCAAAGCTGTCATTCCAGTAAGTTCGCCTCTCATCACATACCTTTACGTTAAAGAGGATAAGATCGGCATCCGGGTGGGCTTCGAACTCGGAGAGCACCTTTTCGGCGCAGTCCGCCTCATAGACGATATCCTCGTCGCCGAAGAGGACGATATCTGCGGAAGCGGCCTCGAGAGCAGTATTTCTGGACAGACCGACCCCTCTCCGGTCACGGTCTATCTCATAAACCTTATGTCCGACCAGGTCAAAGGAATCCTCTCTGTCATAGCTGCACTGGTTAACAATGACGGCATCTGCGCTAAGATGCATCGTCTCGCCCAGTTCTTTTACATTTTTATCAACGCATGATATCAGGTGTTCGAATCTCATAGGGTAATTGTACCGCAGAGCGGGGGTTTTTGAAAGAAGCATATTTGGGCAAAAAAGTGATATTTTTCGCCACTTGTGGCGAGGGTCCCGATTTGGTAAAATACTGATATGGTCAGTATTAGCGTATGCATGATAGTCAAAAACGAAGAAAGAGTACTCGCAAGGTGCCTTGACTCGCTTCAGGGTATCTATGATGAGCTTGTGATCGTTGATACCGGTTCTACCGATTCTACGAAGGAGATCGCTGCGCGCTATACGGACAAGATATACGATTTCGAATGGGTCTTTGATTTCTCGGCTGCGAGGAATTTCGCTTTTTCCAAAGCTACATGTGATTATATCTATTCTGCTGACGCTGATGAGGTGCTTGATGACCTCAACAGGGACAGATTCCTTGTACTTAAGGATAAGCTCCTCACCGAGATAGATATCGTCCAGATGAAGTACGGCAATCAGCTTCATCACGGTACGGTCTACAATTTCAACGAAGAATTAAGGCCCAAACTCTTCAAGAGGCTCAGACCCTTCGTCTGGGAGGAGCCCGTGCATGAGCAGGTGAGACTGTCACCGGTTATCTTTGACAGTGATATCGTGATCACCCATATGCCTGAGAATAACCACAGCGGAAGGGATCTGGCTATATTCGGACGCCAGATAGAAGAGGGACATGTCCTTTCCAAGAGGCTCTTTGATATGTTTGCACGAGAGATGTACCTCTGCGGAGAGGGTGAAGAATTCCGCAGGTATACGGCATACTTTGAGGCGGCTGTTGCCGACACCTCGAGAAGTGCCGATGAAGTCAAGGAAGCGTGCGTCATATCGGCCAAGGCAGCCAGACTTGACGGTGATGTGGTCAGATTTTTCAAGTATGCAACCAAGCTTATGGTAGACGATCCCGGATCCGAGATATGCATCGAGATGGGCAGGATATACGAGGATAAGGGAGATCTCGAGGAAGCTGCGATATGGTATTACAATGCAGGATTTGAGACTTTGCCGCTCATGTGCGTGAAGGCCGCAAACGAAGAGGCGGCAGCAGGTCTCGTGAGCGTATATAAAAAGATGGGAGTTCCGGAGGCTGCGGATTCGTTCGTCGCCGATATTGAGGCGAGGATACGCAGCATGAACCCCGAAGGAGATTTGTGATGAAACTGGAGGACAATATTCGTAAGGTTATCCCGTATGTAGCAGGGGAGCAGCCTAAGGATAAGAATATCATCAAGATCAATACAAACGAATGTCCCTATCCGCCCGCACCCGGCGTGCAGAGGCTGATCGAGGGACTTTCTTATGCTGACTTAAGGCTTTACCCCGATCCCAACGTGAGCGCGCTGACCGAAGCGTTGGCTAAAAGATACGGAGTGGACAGCGACAGAGTCTTTGTCGGAGTTGGTTCCGATGATGTTTTGAATGTGGCTTTTGTGACATATTTCAACTCGGGTAAGCCGATCCTTTTCCCGGATGTTACATATTCATTCTACGATGTATGGGCTGATCTGTACGGGATACCGTACAAGACCGTACCGCTTAAGGATGACTGGAGCCTTGATGTCGATGCTTTCTGCAATGCGGGAGAAGTCGGCGGTATCATATTCCCCAACCCTAACGCGCCTACAGGTCTGGCAGCGGGACTTTCGGATATTGAGAAGATAGTGAAAGCCCATCCCGAATGCGTAGTGATAGTCGATGAAGCATATGTTGATTTCGGTGCAGAGAGCGCGCTTTCACTCATCGATAAATACGAGAATCTCGTCGTGGTACAGACCTTCTCCAAGTCGAGAGCGATGGCCGGACTCAGAGTCGGATATGCGATAAGCAATCGTAAGCTTATAAAGTATCTTGAGGATGTAAAATTCTCAATCAATTCATATACGATGAACAGACCTTCCATCGAGCTCGGAGTTGAAGCGGTACGCGATGAGGAGTATTTCCGGAGCATACTTAAGAGGATCATCGCAACCAGAGAAAAGACGAAGAATGCTTTACGCGAACTCGGTTTTTCTTTCCCTGATTCGAGCGCAAACTTTATCTTTGCATCGCATGACAGAATCCCCGCATCCGGGATTTTTGAGTATCTGAAGAGCAAGGGTATATATGTCAGATACTGGAATAAGCCGAGGATAAATAACTGTCTGCGCATCACGATAGGCACCGATGAACAGATGGATAAATTCATAGAGACCCTCAAGGAGATGCCGGGGATGCAATGATATCCTGCATACAGACAGGAAGATTGAAAGGAAAAACAAATGAGTAATTACATCGAATATATTATCTGCTTTTTTATCTCTATGGTCCCGCTCGTTGAGCTCAGAGTGGCAGTGCCCTTTGGTATAGCGAGAGGTCTTGATCCGAGGCTCCTCTACCCCATATGTATCATAGGAAACATGCTCCCCGTACCTGTTATCTTCTTCTTCGCCAGAAAGGTACTCGAGTGGGGAAAGGACAAGAAAGTGATCGGAAAATTCTTTACTTTCTGCCTCGAAAAGGGACATAAGGGAGGAGTTAAACTCCAGGAGAAAGCAGGACGCGGACTCTATTTTGCACTTTTCCTTTTCGTAGGAATCCCCGTTCCCGGAACGGGTGCATGGACCGGAACGCTTGCAGCCAGCCTTCTTGATATGAATTTCAAGAAAAGCGTTGTGGCCGTCATAGCGGGCGTGCTGCTGGCAGGCACGATAATGGGCCTTGCCACGTTCGGAGTGCTCGGTGCGGCAAGTTTTTTCTGATAGCGAAAGCATAGACTGTTTATTTGTGATGGATGACAGAGAAGATCTGATAACGGAATATGAAGCGTTTGCCGACTGTTACGATGAACTGATGGGTGCACTTCCCTATGAGGCATGGGGAAAGCGCATTGTTGATACTATCGAAAAATACGGGATATCAAAGCCGGACAGAGATGAGAAGGATCCCGTGAAAGCGGAAGCCAATCTTGTGCTCGATCTGGCCTGCGGAACAGGTACGCTCAGCGAGTATATGTACGGGGCAGGATATGATGTGATAGGCATCGATGCTTCTCCTGATATGCTCGGTCAGGCGCTGATAAAGAGAGATGAATCGGGATCGGAGATCCTCTATCTGCAGCAGGACATGAGGGAACTCGATCTGTACTGCACGGTAGGTACGGTTTTTTGCGTATGTGACAGTCTGAATTATATGCTCTCCGAAGATGAACTTAAGGATGTCTTTAAAGGAGTTCATCTTTTCCTGCAGAAGGACGGTCTGTTTATATTCGACATCAATACGGATCATAAGTATCGCGAAGCGCTCGGGGACAGAGTCTTTGCATCTGCGGGCGAGGAGACGTCATATATCTGGGAGAATTCCTACAATACGGACGACTGTACAAATGAGTACAGACTCTCGATGTTCATCCTGAATGACGAGGGGACGTACGACAGGTATGACGAACTCCATATCCAGCGCGGATACAGCGATGAGCAGGTGAGGAAACTTCTGTCCGAGACGGGATTTGAGATAGTAAGTATTTCCGATTCGGACAAGGAATTGCTGGACAGATTTCCGGATGAGGATGCAAAAAAACTCGATCAGAGATATGGCGACAAGGATACCGAGAGATACTTCGTCGTCGCCAGATGTATAAAGTGATAAAGATGAATGATTATATGATATCTGCCACTGCTGCGGGAGCACAGATAAGAGCTTTTGCCGCTGTGAGCACGGGAATGGTCGAAAAGGCCAGACAGACACATAATACGAGCCCGGTCATAACCGCTGCACTCGGAAGGCTCATCACCGCGGGTGCGATGATGGGACGAATGATGAAGGGCGAAAAAGATCTTCTCACTCTCAGGATATCCGGAGATGGACCGGTAAAGGGGATCATAGTCACCGCGGATTCACAGGGACATGTAAAGGGATATGCAAACGTGCCCGATGTCATCATCTCTGCCAAACCGAACGGCAAGCTGGATGTGTCGGGAGCGATCGGAGACGGATTTCTGGATGTCATCAAGGATCTTGGATTAAAGGAACCCTACTCCGGAACAGTACCTCTTCAGAGCGGAGAGATCGCTGAGGATCTGACTTACTATTTTGCGGTATCTGAGCAGGTTCCCTCCTCGGTGGGACTTGGAGTCCTGATGAATCATGACAATACTGTCAGGTGCGCGGGCGGATTCATCATACAGCTCATGCCGTTCGCCACGGATGAATGTATAGACAAGCTCGAGGAGAATCTCAAAGCGCTTAAGCCCGTTACCGAGATGATGGATGAAGGACTTGATGCGGAAGGAATACTCGGCGAGGTTCTTAAGGGTTTCGATATAGAGATAAATGAGAAGAATGATATAGAGTACAGATGTGACTGCAGCAGGGACAGGATAGTGCGTGCTCTCATCAGTCTCGGTAGGACAGAACTGCAGAGCCTTGCGGATGAGGGAGAGGATATCAGGATCAACTGTGCATTCTGCAATACAAACTATGTGTTTAAAACAGACGAGATAAAGGAGATACTTAAAAATGGCTAAAGCAAATGACAATTATCTGAAGCTTCCCGGAAGTTATCTTTTTTCGATGATCGGAAAGAAAGTGAGAGAATACGGAGAGGCTCACCCCGATGCGGACATCATCAGACTCGGAATAGGAGACGTGACCCAGCCTCTTGCACCTGCTATTATCGATGCTCTTCACAAAGCGGTGGATGAGATGGGAAATGCAGCTACATTCAAAGGATATGCGCCCGATCTCGGATACGATTTCCTTCGCAATGTGATCGCAGAGCAGGATTACAAGGCACGCGGATGTGACATATCAGCAGATGAGATATTCGTAGCAGACGGCGCTAAGAGTGACTGTGCCAATATCCAGGAGATATTCAGCGTAGACAATAAGATCGCTGTATGCGATCCCGTATATCCGGTATATGTAGACTCCAATGTAATGGCCGGAAGAGCGGGCGACTATGACGCCGCTACCGAGAGATTTACGAAGGTGATCTACATGCCCTGCACGGAAGCAAACGGATTCATGCCCGAGTTTCCAAAGGAGGATCCCGATCTGATCTATCTCTGCTTCCCCAACAATCCCACCGGATCTGCCATCACGAAGTCGAAACTCCAGGAGTGGGTTGACTATGCGAACAGGATCGGTGCCATCATCCTTTACGATGCTGCATACGAAGCATATATCTCCGAGGATGATATCCCCCACAGCATCTTTGAGTGCGAAGGGGCAAGAACCTGCGCTATAGAGTTCAGATCATTCTCCAAGAATGCAGGATTTACGGGTGTAAGACTTGGATTCACCGTTATTCCCAAGGACCTTAAAGCGGGAGATACCGCACTTCATCCGCTCTGGGCGAGACGCCACGGAACGAAGTACAACGGAGCTCCCTATATCATACAGAGAGCCGGAGAGGCAGTATATTCGCCGGAAGGAAAGGCTCAGCTCAAAGAGCAGGTGGCTTACTACATGAAGAACGCCCGTGTTATCTATGACGGACTTAAAGGCGCGGGCTATGATGTTTCAGGTGGTGTGAACGCACCTTACATCTGGCTCAAGGCTCCGAACAACATGACCAGCTGGGAGTTCTTTGATCTGCTTCTGGACAAGGCGAATGTCGTAGGTACACCCGGCTCGGGATTCGGTCCTTCAGGAGAGCATTTCTTCAGATTGACCGCTTTCGGAACATATGAGAATACGGTTAGAGCGGTCGACAGGATCAAGAAGCTTTAATAGGAGGTATGGGATGAAGAAATACATAGCTGAGTTTATCGGAACAATGACACTGGTACTTATAGGATGCGGAACTGCGATGCTCGTGGGATGTGATTCTGCGAACGGATGCGGATATCTGCTCACCGCTCTTGCATTCGGACTTACGATAGTCGGTATGGCATACTGTGTGGGAAATATCTCGGGATGTCATATTAATCCGGCTGTCAGCCTCGCGGTACTTATGAGCAAGGGCATGAGCGGCAAGGATTTTGTCGGATATGTCATCTCTCAGTGCCTGGGTGCTCTCGCGGGAAGCGGTATACTCGCACTCGTTTTCGGACTCGGAAAAGTGACCGACAAGACGGGAATTAACGGATTCGGAACAAACGGGCTTGCCGGAGTCAGCGACAGTGCGGCAGCCGGTCTCATAGTTGAGATCATACTTACATTTATCTTTGTACTCACGATACTTGGGGTCACCTCCAAGAAGGCCGGACACGGTTCCTTCGCCGGTGTGGTCATAGGATTTACCCTTGTGCTGGTTCACATCCTCGGCATCGGACTTACAGGAACAAGCGTCAATCCGGCAAGGAGTTTCGGACCTGCTGTAGTTGCGGCTATTGCGGGCAATACGGCACCTCTCGGATGTCTCTGGGTATTTATCGCAGGACCTTTGGCAGGAGCGGCTCTGGCGGCACTCTGCTATGGATTCCTTGAGGAAAAAATGGTATAATTTTCTGTGTGTTGTTTCTGACAGCAAAGGAGCTCCGGAGCTCCGGAATGGGGATAAAAAATGAGGATTACATTTTCACCGAGACTTATGGAAATAGCAACTCAGATGATGGAGGAAGGCAGAACTCCCGACGATGTAAAGGCTGCAAATAATGTCGTCGAGATTAACGGCACTGTCGAGACTCTCCATGCGCTGTACAGACAGGGTGCTATAACCAAAGATCAGACCGATGCAGCTGTTGCTCTCAATACCAGACTTGTAAGAGAGTATCAGGAGGTTGAGGACCTCTATCGCAGCGTGTTTGACGGATACAAGCCCGAGGATGTTCCGATGATCGCGGGTAACAAGAATGATATCGATGTTATCCTCGACAGGCTTTGGATGGATTTCCAGGGCATTCACGCACACGTTCTCATACAGCACGGGTATATCAAGAGCGCCGGTGAGTATGTGGATGCTTTGGACTGATGTCTGAAGCAGACCGGATGATCTATGAGAGATTTCTTCTTTACGGAATTAAAGACCAAGATAAAAGAGATCGCGGAGATCTCTGACGTAGAAGCACGCACCTCCGGCGAAAACGAACTCGCGGAGACTGCGGCATACATTATGAAAATAGCAAGGCTCGGAAGACGGGAGGGTATTATCGCTCTCGGCTCCGAGCCTGATCTTATCCGGGATTCCAAGCCTTTTATGACAAGGGTACTGGAACTGGTCGTCAAGGGATACGAACCTGATGTGGTAGAGGATGCTGCGCTTTCCATGTATGTCATGGAGGGCGGAGATGCTTATGTGGGCCTTAAGAGACTGATGGAGATACAGGGCTGCCTGGCCATAGAGGCAGGCGAGAATCCGGATGCACTTGAGATCAGATTAAGAGCGATGATGCCCGGCAGGACTTCCGAGAAGTATGATGCCGAGATACTTGCATACGGAGAGTTCGATTCAAACAAGACGGACGAGACGATCATCCGTATAGAGTCTGCTGCGAGAAACCGCGAAGCGCTGAGAGCGATCATAAATCCTTCTTTCAGTAGGACGGACTTTGATGAGAGTCAGCCCGAGAGGAGAATGGCGGGAGGTCTCTGGGAGAACGAGGACGATGAGAGTTATTTCGTTATGCGTCTTGCGGAATATGTCATAATGCAGACTGATGACAAGGGAATAAAGAGACTGCTTGATGATACAGATCAGCTCACACTTGCACTTGCTGTGAAAGGGCTCAGCGGAGTCAGTGCGAGGATACTGTGCGACAATCTGACTGATACCGAAGCAGCTCAGCTGGCTGCGGACATGGCAGCTACGGACAGAGTCCTCAAGTCGGAAGTTATAGATGCGACCAAGCAGCTGCTCACACATTATGCAGTGCTCGTTGAGGAAGATAAAATATCCTGTGCCGAGACGGGCAAACTCATGCAGCTTCTCGCCGCAGTGAGAAAAGATAAAACAGCCGATCCTAATGTGTCAAGAGGATTTGATCTACTGGTGATCTTGCAGGAACTGGAATCAGGCGGAGAGGAAAAGTGATATGGGAGACAATAAGAATCTTGAGAGGGACGTTTTGATACTTAATCTCGAACAGCATCTCGGTGCCATCACGGAGAAGAAGTTCGGAAAGACGATCGCAGAGTGTACGGACGAGGAACTCTACGGAGCTGTTCTTAAGATGACCAAAGAACTGACAAAGGTGTCAACAAGGATCAGCGGTGAGAAGAAACTGTATTACATCTCGATGGAGTTTCTCATCGGAAAACTCCTGTCGAGCAACCTGATCAATCTCGGTATATATGACAAGCTCGAATCAATTCTTGAGAAGAACGGCAAGAGTCTGGCAGCACTTGAGGAAGTAGAGCCGGAGCCTTCACTCGGAAACGGCGGACTCGGAAGACTTGCCGCATGTTTCCTTGATTCTATCGCAACGCTTGGTTTTTCCGGAGACGGTGTAGGCCTTAATTATCATTATGGTCTTTTTAAGCAGGTCTTTAAGAATCGTCAGCAGACGGAAGAGCCCAATGTATGGATCACTCCCGATACCTGGCTCACCCGTACCGACACCACATACAAGGTTGAGTTCGGTGACTGCACCGTTACTTCCAGGATGTACGATATAGATGTTGTCGGATATGAGAACGGTATCAATAAACTTCATCTCTTTGATCTTGAATCTGTCGACGAGAAGCTTGTTAAGAAGGGGATCAATTTTGACAAGGAAGCGGTAACGAAGAACCTCACGCTTTTCCTGTATCCGGATGACTCTGACAAAGCAGGAAATCTCCTTCGTATCTACCAGCAGTATTTCATGGTTGCCAATGCGGCAAGACTTGTGCTCGCCGATATGAAGGAGCGCAAATATGACCTCCATGAATT
>DFKT01000042.1:16462-29564 GCA_002373595.1 Lachnospiraceae bacterium UBA3638
CTCATCAGAGTGCTCGTTGAGGAGGAAGCATTCTCCATGGACGAGGCCATCAAGGTTGTGGGCAGGACCTGCGCTTATACCAATCATACGATACTTGCGGAGGCTCTCGAGAAATGGCCTCTTGAATACTTAGAGCAGGTAGTGCCTCAGCTCATCCCTTACATCAAGGAACTCGACAAGAGAGTCAGAGCTAAGTACCGCAGCCCCAAGGTACAGATCATAGACAAGGAA
Organism: Lachnospiraceae bacterium UBA3638; assembly: GCA_002373595.1. Lineage (GTDB taxonomy): Bacteria > Bacillota > Clostridia > Lachnospirales > Lachnospiraceae > AC2028. Next base: position 16,694 of record DFKT01000042.1, read on the forward strand.
AAGAGAGTGCATATGGCACACATCGACATCCACTACGGATTCTCCGTAAACGGTGTCGCTGCCATTCACACCGAGATACTTAAGAATACGGAGCTTAATGCTTTCTACAAGATCTATCCGGAGAAGTTCAACAACAAGACGAACGGTATCACTTTCAGAAGATGGCTCCTTTCATGCAACAGAGAACTGGCTGATATGCTCTTTGAAGTGATCGGTGATTCGTATACCAGGGATGCAAATGATCTCGAGAAGCTCCTTGATTACATCGACAACGAAAAGGTGCTCACAAGCATTGAAGAGATCAAGAGGTTCAAAAAGAGAGAGCTTGTACGATATATCAAAGAGAAGGAGGGTATCGACATAGATCCCGATTCCATCTTCGATATCCAGTCCAAGAGACTGCACGAGTACAAGCGTCAGCAGATGAATGCTCTCTATATCATTCACAAATATCTCGAGATAAAGGGCGGCAAGAAGCCTGTGAGACCTGTCACATTTATGTTCGGAGCAAAGGCTGCACCCGCATACATCATAGCTCAGGATATTATTCATCTCCTTCTGTGCCTGCAGGAGATAGTTAATAACGATCCCGATGTAAGCCCCTACATGAAGGTGCTCATGGTTGAGAACTACAATGTCTCCTACGCTGAGAAGATGATACCCGCATGTGATATCTCAGAGCAGATATCTCTCGCATCCAAGGAGGCTTCCGGTACCGGTAATATGAAGTTCATGCTAAATGGTGCAATAACTCTCGGAACTGCAGACGGCGCAAATGTCGAGATAGCCGAGCTGGTCGGAGAGGATAACATCTTCATATTCGGTGTATCATCGGATGAAGTAATCGCACATTATGCAAAGGCTGATTATGTATCCAGGGATTATTACAAAAAGAGCAAAGTCATAAAGGAAGCTGTCGATTTCATCACTTCGCCTCAGGTTGTAAAGGTCGGAAAGAAGGAGAGACTTCAGAGACTGCAGAAAGAGATTTTGAACAAAGACTGGTTCATGACTCTCATCGATCTCGAGGAGTATATCGAAGTCAAGGACAAAGCCCTGGCTGCTTTTGAAGACAGAGAGAAGTGGAGAAGGATGATGCTGACAAATATCGCGAAAGCCGGATTCTTCTCATCCGACAGAACGATCGAAGAGTACAACAGAGATATCTGGCATCTTACACGTATTGATTGAGAAACAGAAAGGATCTACAGATGAAGAACGTTCACCCTATGTACAAAAAGCTTCTCGCACAGCAGGAAGAACTGCTCAAGAGAAAGAATGAAAAGTCTGAGTTCTACAATGGCATATATGACAGATATAAATATCCTGTCCTGACAAATAAGCATGTGCCGATCATGTGGCAGTACGATCTCGACAAGAGGACCAATCCTTATTTCCAGGAGAGGCTCGGTATCAATGCCGTGATGAATTCCGGCGCGCTCTATATGAACGGAAAATATTATCTCGTTGCGAGGATAGAGGGTAATGATCGCAAGTCATTCTTTGGTGTGGCTGAGAGTAAGAGCCCTGTTGATGGATTCAGGTTCCACGATTATCCGATCCTTCTCGAGGATACTTGCCCCGAGGAGACCAATGTATATGACATGCGACTGACCAAGCATGAGGACGGATATATCTACGGAGTCTTCTGCTCGGAGAGCAAGGACAAGACGGTAAAGGATCTCTCTGCGGCAGTTGCTGCAGCGGGCATCGTAAGGACCAAGGATCTCGAGCACTGGGAGAGACTGGATAATCTCAAGACATTACATTCTCCTCAGCAGAGAAATGTCGTACTTCATCCGGAATTCGTAAACGGCAAGTATGCTTTCTATACCAGACCCATGGATGATTTCATCGATACCGGAAGCGGCGGCGGTATAGGATTCGGACTCTGCGATGATATCAGGCACGCTGTCATCGATGAGGAGAAGATGACTTCGATCAGAAAGTATCATACCATTACCGAGGTGAAGAACGGTGCAGGTGCAGTGCCTATCAAAACTGATGCGGGATGGATACATATTGCGCATGGAGTGAGAAATACCGCAGCAGGACTTCGCTATGTAATCTATGCCTTTGCAACGGATCTGAAGGATCCTTCAAAGGTGATCGCGGAGCCTTCGGGACTCCTCATCGCTCCCAGAGGAATAGAGAGAGTCGGTGATGTAAGCAATGTTGTATTTACCAACGGCGCAGTTGTAAATGAGAAGAACGAAGTGTATATCTATTACGCATCTTCGGATACCAGGATGCATGTTGCGGGAACCACTATAGACAAGCTTGTTGATTATGTGTTCAACACCCCCGCAGATCCAGGCAGGAGCGTGCTCTGTGTAGAACAGAGATGTGATCTGATCAGGGATAACCTTAAGCTTTTGGGTAAGAAATAATGACTGACATACTTTTCTTTAAGCCGTTTTTTTCCCATACGATATGGGGAGGAACAAGGCTTCGCGAAGATTTCGGATATGATGAGCCGGGTGAAGATCTCGGTGAATGCTGGGGAATCTCCGGGCATCCGAGCGGTATGTGCTATGTAAAAGGTGGGGAGTATGACGGCAGATCTCTCGCGGATCTGTGGCAGAATGAGCCTCGGCTTTTCGGCAGAACGCGCACCGACGGAGATACCGGTAAAGGATCACCTTTCCCCCTGCTGATCAAGATAATAGATGCAAAAAGCGATCTGAGCATACAGGTTCACCCCGATGATGAGTACGCACGAGTACATGAGAATGGTTCGCTGGGAAAGACTGAATGCTGGTACATACTCGACTGTCCGGAGGATGGAAAGCTCGTTGTAGGACATAATGCTTCGTCACGCGAGGAGCTTGCATCCATGATAGAGAATGGGAGATGGTCGGAACTCATCCGCGAAGTACCTGTTAAAAGGGGTGATTTCATTCAGATAGATCCCGGTACGATGCATGCCATAAAGGGCGGTGTCATGCTCCTGGAGACTCAGCAGAGCAGTGATATCACCTACAGAGTATATGATTATGACAGGCTTCAGAATGGAAAGCCGAGACAGCTTCACATACGGCAGAGCATAGATGTCATGACAGTCCCCGCTGCGGCTCCGGAAGAGAGCGTACAGCATTTCGGAGTAGCCACGGAATGCGGCTTGCAGCAGTTATACAGATGCGGTTATTACACTGTGTACAGAGGTGTGGTAAAGGAGTCCGAGAGTGGAGTACTCCGTATAAGGAGAGAGCATCCTTTTCTCAATCTGTCTGTCATAGACGGATCCGGCACTGTCGAAGGAAAGCCGGTAAAAAAAGGAGATCACATGATCCTGACCGCCGCCAAGGACGAGTATACCCTGGGCGGAGATATGGAAGTGATATTGTCAGGGATATGATCAGGTGAAGAGATTCAGGAAAGCTTCGGAAGTGACTGTCTGAACCTCGAGCTGTCTGAACCTGTTAACGGTAGAAACAAGATATGAGAACATACTGCGCTGGAGGAACAGAGCCTCTGCGCAGTTTTCTTTTATCAGTGAAGGAAGATCTGCGGTGCATACGAGGATCCTGGCGGGAAGATCGTCGACGGATACCTCAAATATCATACCGAGCAGATGATTCCTTGAAGGGGAATCGATTACGCGTACGATGGGGGATATACCTGCGCCGTCCAATATCACGGCACGGCTGCCGCTTACGATCCTATACCACTCAGGTGTGGTACATGCATCGCTCATAAAGTCTGATATTGCGGGATGTGAGCTGTTTATTACGAGGCCATAGGTGCCCGGACCGCCGGGTTTACCCTTGGCAGCGCTGTATGAGTTCAGATCTCTTGCAGGTCCTACTTCGGGTGCATATGAGACCTTTACCGACTTCGTATAGGGAAGATCGTTTGCATAGAGAAGCACAGCACCGGGAGTTTTTGCAAACTCAAGGGCTTCCCCGGCATTTTTGGCGAGCGAAACCTTAAAGAGTCTGGAAGAATACGGTCTGGTGCCGGTTGAGGTAAAGAACTCGGGCTCTATCTCACCTGTTTTTTCTGATACTGCAAGCTCGCCCTCGGGTATATCGGACATCTTCGGGAAGGACGAGATATAATATGTATTTCTGGTGTTTACCGTGCCGGAAGAGAGCTCAAATACGAGCTTTATCGACATGGGGACTTCGGATTCGGGGACTTTAAGCTTGCAGATGCAGAGCTTGTGTCTGCCGGGCGCGTCGATATCGGGCAGATCGCACTGTCCTGAGCTTATGGTTTCGCCGCTCCTGCGGTCTATCATGCAGTATGAGAGAACGGGAGAGGCGATGGGCTCCTTTCCGTAATAGGCGAGCAGCATACGGCATTTCATCGAAGATCCCGCTTCGACGATATATGAGGGGAAACATGCCATAAGTACTGTATCCGAGCAGAAAGTCCTCCATTTTGTCTCGCTGAAGAACCCCTTGTTTTTGGAGAGGGGATCAAGTACACCGCTAAGGGAAGGATGCACTCCGAGATTGTCTCTGAGACCGCTCAGGAAGAATCCGGCGAGGTATTCGGATCTGAATGCCGCTTCGAGTTCGTTTTTCAGGCAGTTGGCCGCCAATGCGCCCGCACATTCAAAAGACTGTGAGAGATACGGACCCGAAGGGGAACTCAGGACTTTCCTGAGTGTCGATGTGATATATGAGGGCTTTAACAGGCCGGTATAATTCGCAGCGCTCCCCTGATCCCTGGTCAGATATCTGGGATCGGGATAGAAATCATATCCGCCTATGCGGTCCGAGATGACCGGAATAAGGGGTATACTGTCAGAGTCAGCCAGAGTCGAGATGGTCTCGTCAGTAGCAGCAGAGTCATGGAGGAGGAACCCGCTCTTACCGAACAGATCGGGGCGAATAGTCGCATCGTAGCGAGTGGATGTACCCGGTACGGAATTCTGTATGAAACCTAACGGGCCGTCACACTCGGGGAAAGCGCCTCGAAGGAGTCTCGTACGGGACAGCCTGGATGCTATCCGGCATGAATCCCTGTGGACGAGGAGCAATGAAGGATGCGAAGTAAGTGACCTGAGGACCTCGAGCTGATCGGATGAGTAGTCCTCTATGGTCAGGAATATGCACAGACCGAGGAAGTCCGCTGCCAGAAGAGCGGCTTCCGAGGGAATGTATTTATAATAACGAATGCAATTTATACCCCAGTTCTTTGTACATTTATAATATGTCAGCCACTCGCCGAGAGAAACCGGCGCAAATCCTGTGAGCGGGAATGAGAGTGGATCGTACTCGCCGCGTATAAAGAACGGGGATCCGTTCAGCTCAAAATGATTTTCAAAGGCTTTGAAATCACGGAAGCCAAACCAATGACATACGTTATCTATAACTTCTTCGCCATCGTATATTTCTGTGGTCAATCTGTAGACCCAGGGCTCATATTCATCCCAAGTAACAGATGTTTTTGAAAGATCTATAGGTATACGTACCGTAGAAATATATGATCCTGACGAATCAAGAGATGCGTTATTTAATTCCGCCTCGTATTCGATAACGGGTATTATATCATTCCATATCTTAAGATTTGACTCAATGCTCTTTCTTGAATCATGGAACTGAGGACCGGAAAGTTCAGTATTTTCCTGATCATCTGAAGAGGTATCGGATTTCCGTTCATCCTCGGAAGGGGTCTCAGCCTCGTCAGCGTCAGTTCTTTCCTTCTCGTCCGGAAGCAACCTGCACAGATCCACATGGGATTTAAGTACAAGCTCCGAAAACTCTGAAGAACATGCGATATTTAATAAGAGTTCTGCATTGGATTCGGTCGGGTAGGAGATCACCCTGGACTTCTTAATGTAGATATCACTTGTTATTTTGATATAGATCTCACCGAGCATTCCGTTCCAGTTGTATTCGGCGGTTACTGTCTCCGGTACGGCGGAGAGATCGTTGTCCTCCGAGGGTGCGTTGGAGACCATGACCGTGACTGAAGGACATATGGTATGAAGGAACGGAGTGAGATCGAATTCCGCTGTGGTGAAGTCGCCGGACGAGGATCCGACCGGCTGATTGTCCACCCATACTCCGAGTATGCGGCGGGCTCTTTCTATATGTAATATTACTTTCCTTCCGCCGATCTCTCTTATATGGTCGAAGGGAAGGTTTACGCTCTTCTGATACCAGGCATATCCTGCAAAGGGATGGGAGGCCGTCATGCCGGGGGCGCCCGGGGCATTTGAGTATTCGATATCTCTCGGTGCGACTTCGGCTGCGGCTACAGTGCCGGGCAGATCTATCTCAAGAGGATAGGCATAGCTCTCAAAATGCCTGGATAGTCCACGCATCTGTTCGTCGAGTCGTAATGCCCATTTTCCTGAGAGATCAATCCTGATCATTGTCAAATAAAACCCTTCCGCTGGCGCCGCAGGGAAGAACGAGCGAACTGCCCGATACGGGCAGGCCGATCTCATCTGCGGTGACGGTTCCCTTGTGAGACTTCAGTACTGTTTTGGATAATATATAGGTAAGAACTCCGGGCTGGAGTCCCGTTGTATATGAATTGAGCAGGAAAAAGAGAGGCTTATCCGACACAAGCTCCGATACTTTTTCCATAAAAGGCCAGAGGCTCTCTTCGAGCTTCCAGATCTCACCCTTGGGTCCTCTTCCGTATGAAGGGGGATCCATTATGATGCCGTCGTATTTATTACCGCGCCTGATCTCTCGCTCGACCAGTTTGAGACAGTCGTCGACGAAGTAGCGGATGGGAGCATCGCCGAGACCGGAGAGGACTGCATTATCCTTCGCCCAGCCGGTCATACCTTTGGAGGCATCGACATGGACAACTTCCGCACCCGAAGCGGCGGCCGATATCGTGGCACCGCCCGTGTATGCAAACAGATTGAGCACTTTGACGGGTGTATTGTCCCCCGATCTTTTCCTGCGTGAGACTTCTTCTTCTATTATAGAAGAAAACCAATCCCAGTTGACTGCCTGCTCGGGGAAAACGCCCGTATGCTTGAAAGCAAAGGGCTTAATGTGAAAGCGGAGCTTTTTGCCCGTGATGAGCTCATATCCGATATCCCATTCGTCGGGCATACTGCGATCGTCCCATTCACCGCCGCCTTTGGCGGAGCGGATATAGCGGCCGTCGTATTTTTTCCAGCGGGGATGGGAGCGCTTCGTATTCCATATTATCTGCGGATCCGGACGGACGAGTACAACATCACCCCAGCGTTCAAGCTTTTCTCCGCCCGAAGTGTCAAATACTTCTATATCTTTCCATCTGTCCGCTATGATCATATAAGTGAGATTCCGTAAAATGATTTAGATTTTGGTTGCCGATACCTGCCCGACAACATATAATAAGATACCACAAAATAGATTTTTATGGAAGAAAATGAGTTTTTTGAAAAAAATAAAAAAAATGCTTGCATTTTGCAGACAGGTCGGGTAGAATGTCTCTTGCTGTGACATGATAGCTGTGAAGCGGAGGTTGCCATGATCGGGTGACCGGTTATGGGTTTTTCGCGGAGCGAATGTCGAGTTTAACCTGACGACAAGTCACTGTACGATGTCTACAATATGTAGAAACGCCGTGTGACACACACGGGCAAATGTAGCCCGCGACACACACGGGCTAGTGTACAGTCACCGCTTGTCGCATATGCAACTTAAATGCGAAAAGGAGGCGACTTATTTTATGGCAAGTCAAGTAATGAGAATCACGCTCAAGGCTTATGAGCATCAGTTGGTGGATTCCGCAGCGGCAAAGATCATCGAGACCGTTAAGAAGAACGGATCATCCGTAAGCGGACCGGTACCCCTTCCTACTAAGAAGGAAGTCGTAACCATCCTCAGAGCTACTCATAAGTACAAGGATTCACGTGAGCAGTTCGAGCAGAGAACGCACAAGCGTCTCATCGACATCCTCTCGCCCACGAAGAACACTGTAGAAGCTCTTCAGAGGCTCGAGGTTCCCGCAGGCGTATTCATCGACATCAAGATGATGGATAAGTAGTAACATTCTTTATGAACGCAGCGCTGCTACATATTATATGAAAGCATCTGCGGTCCAATGCAGAAAGAGGTGTAAGTATGAAGAAAGCAATCTTAACAACCAAGGTCGGCATGACTCAGGTATTTGCTGAGGACGGAAGCCTTATCCCGGTAACCGTACTTCAGGCAGGTCCCTGCACAGTTACGCAGATCAAGACTCCCGAGAACGACGGCTACAGCGCAGTTCAGGTCGGCTTCGTAGAGAAGAAGGACAGAGTAGTCAACAAGGACAAGGGAGGCTCCAAGAAGGTATATAACCGTACCGGAGCAGGCAAGGCAGAGCAGGGTCATTTCAAGAAGGCAGGAACCACTTCCAAGAGATATGTAAGGGAGTTCAGGTTCGAGAATGCCGCTGACTATAAGCTCGGCGACGAGATCAAGGCTGACATCTTTGCAGTGGGAGATCACATCGATGCTTCCGCTATCACCAAGGGAAAAGGATTCCAGGGTGCCATCAAGAGACTCGGCCAGCACAGAGGACCCATGAAGCACGGTTCCAAGTTCCATCGTCATCAGGGTTCAAACGGAGCATGCTCATCCCCCAGCCGTGTATTTAAGGGAAAAGGAATGCCCGGTCACATGGGTTGCGTAAAAGTAACCGTTCAGAACCTCGAGGTTGTTCGTGTTGATGCAGACAAGAACATCATTCTCGTAAAGGGAGCGGTACCGGGACCTAAGAAAGCAATGGTAACGATCAAGGAGACCACGAGAGCTGAGGTCTGATCGGATCTTTGCGACAGGGTAGATTAAGGAGGAAGAAATGGCTAAAGTATCCGTTTACAATATGGAAGGCAAGGAAGTCGGAAGTGTCGACTTAAACGATGCCGTCTTTGGCGTAGAGGTCAATGAGCACCTCGTACACATGGCAGTATTACAGTACCTTGCAAATAATCGTCAGGGAACACAGAAGGCAAAGACCCGTTCGGAAGTATCCGGCGGCGGACGTAAGCCTTGGAGACAGAAGGGCACGGGACATGCAAGACAGGGTTCCATCCGTGCACCGCAGTGGAAAGGCGGCGGAGTTGTATTCGCTCCCGTTCCGAGAGATTACTCCTTCAAGCTTAACAAGAAGGAGAAGAGAGCGGCTCTTAAGTCCGTTCTCAGCGATAAGGTTAACACCGAATCATTAATCGTAGTAGATGAGCTTAAGTTTGATGAGATCAAGACCAAGAGTTTCGCAAAGGTCATGACCAATCTCAAGGTAGACAACGGACTCGTTGTTCTCGCAGACAACGATGCAAATGTTGTTCTCAGCGCAAGGAACCTTGCAAATGTGAACACCACTCCCGTTAACAATCTCGGAGTATACGATGTACTCAAGGCTAAGAAGCTCGTCGTTACCAAGGACGCACTTGAGAAGATCGAGGAGGTATACGCATAATGGCTGACATTAAATATTATGATGTAATCTTAAAGCCGGTTATCACCGAGCAGAGCATGTCCGGAATGAGCGAGAAGAAATATACCTTCCTTGTTCATCCCGATGCAAATAAGAGCCAGATCAAGGAAGCTGTCGAGAAGATGTTCGACGGCGCAAAGGTAAAGAAGGTCAACACCGTTAATACCGACGGCAAGACCAGACGTCGCGGACGCACTGTTGGTCAGACCGCTAAGACCAAGAAGGCGATCGTATGGCTCACGGAGGAGAGTAAGGAGATCGAGATCTACTCCGGATTATAATCAGCGACGAAGTTTGAAGTATACAGGTGGGTATTAAACAAAAAACCTGTGCAAAGGATTAACAGAAAAGGAGAATTAAAATGGGAATCAAGTCTTACAATCCCTACACCCCGTCCAGAAGAAACATGACGGGCTCAGACTTCTCCGAGGTCACCAAGAAGACTCCGGAAAAGAGCCTCGTTTCTAACAAGAAGAAGAACGCGGGACGTAACAACCAGGGAAAGATCACCGTCAGACATCAGGGTGGCGGAAGCAAGAGAAAATACAGACAGGTGGATTTCAAGAGATTTAAGGATGGAATCCCCGCAACCGTTATCGGGGTCGAGTACGATCCCAACCGTACCGCTAACATCGCACTTATCTGCTATGCGGACGGAGAGAAAGCTTATATCCTCGCTCCCGAGGGACTTACCGACGGAATGAAGATAATGAACGGTCCTACCGCCGAGGTTAGAGTAGGCAACTGCCTTCCCCTCGAGCAGATACCCGTAGGTACCATCGTACACAACATCGAGCTCTATCCCGGAAAGGGAGGCCAGATGGTTCGCTCGGCAGGAGCCGGTGCGCAGCTCATGGCTAAGGAAGGAAAGTATGCGACGCTTCGTCTTCCTTCAGGCGAGATGAGAATGGTTCCCCTCAACTGCCGCGCTACGATCGGAAATGTCGGCAACATCGATCACAACCTTATCAAGATCGGTAAGGCAGGACGTAAGCGCCACATGGGAATCCGTCCTACGGTTCGCGGATCCGTCATGAACCCCAACGATCACCCGCATGGAGGTGGTGAGGGTAAGACCGGTATCGGTCGTCCGGGCCCGAGCACTCCTTGGGGCAAGCCTGCTCTCGGTCTTAAGACCAGAAAGAGCAAGAAGGCTTCCAACAAGCTGATCGTAAGACGCCGTGACGGCAAAACGCTGAAGTAAGGTAGGAGGAAAGATAAATGTCGAGATCACTTAAGAAAGGACCTTTTGCAGACGCACAGCTTCTCAAGAAGGTCGATGCAATGAATAACTCGGGACAGAAGTCCGTTATCAAGACCTGGTCCCGTCGTTCCACAGTTTTCCCCTCCTTTGTAGGGCACACCATCGCAGTTCATGACGGACGCAAGCACGTGCCTGTATACATCACGGAGGACATGGTAGGACACAAGCTCGGTGAGTTCGTAGCTACCAGAACATACAGAGGACATGGCAAGGACGAGAAGAAGTCCGGCGTAAAATAAGCTAAGTTGTGAAAGGAGTGTAAATCTATGGCTAAGGGACATAGATCTCAGGTTAAGAGAGAGAGAAACGAAGAGAATAAAGAGAAGCGCCCTTCCGCAAAGCTGTCATACGCTAGGGTTTCCGTCCAGAAGGCATGCTTTGTTCTGGATGCTATCCGCGGAAAGGATGTAACTACCGCAAAGGCTATACTGGAGTACAATCCCAGATACGCTTCGGCTATCATAGGTAAGCTTCTCGCATCTGCAGTAGCCAATGCAGAAAATAATAACGGAATGAGCGCTGATAATCTCTATATCGCAGAGTGCTATGCAAATCAGGGTCCCATCATGAAGAGGATCAGACCCCGTGCACAGGGCAGAGCATACAGAATAGAGAAGAGAATGAGCAACATCACGATCGTTCTGGACGAGAAGAAGAACTAAGGGAAAGGAGTTCGCTAAATGGGACAGAAAGTTAATCCTCACGGCCTCAGAGTCGGTATCATTAAGGACTGGGATTCCAGATGGTATGCCGAAGGCAAAGAGTTTACCGATAATCTTGTAGAGGACGTTGAGATCCGTAAGTTTCTCAAGAAGAAGCTTGATAAGGCAGGAATCTCAAAGATTGAGATAGAGAGAACTTCCGATAAGGTACGCGTGATCGTATTCGCTGCAAAGCCCGGTGTTATCATCGGAAAGGGCGGCACAGAGATCGACAAGACCCGCGAGGAAGTTGCAAAGCTCATCGGTGGTAAGAAGAAGGTTGTTATCGACATCACCGAGATCAAGAGACCGGACAGAGATGCACAGCTTGTTGCAGAGAATATCGCACAGCAGCTTGAAAATCGTATCTCCTTCCGCCGTGCGATGAAGCAGTGCATGGGCAGAACCATGAAGGCAGGCGCTCTCGGAATCAAGGCGTCATGCGGAGGAAGACTTGGCGGAGCCGATATCGCTCGTACCGAGTTCTACAGCGAGGGAACCATCCCCCTTCAGACGCTCAGAGCTGACATCGATTACGGATTTGCAGAGGCAAACACCACCTACGGAAAAGTAGGCGTCAAGGTATGGATTTACAAAGGCGAGATTCTTCCTACCAAGGGAGACAAGGCGCCGGAAGGGAGCGATAAATAATGTTAATGCCGAAGAGAGTTAAGCACCGCAAACAGTTTCGCGGCACAATGAAGGGCAAGGCATCCCGCGGCAATACTATCAGTTACGGCGATTTCGGATTGGTAGCAACCGAGCCCTGCTGGATCAAGTCAAACCAGATCGAGGCAGCCCGTGTCGCTCTTACCAGATATACGAAGCGTGTAGGTAAAGTTTGGATAAAGATCTTCCCTGACAAGCCTGTCAGCGCAAAGCCGGCTGAGACCCGAATGGGATCAGGAAAAGGATCGGTTGAGTACTGGGTAGCAGTTGTTAAGCCGGGAAGAGTAATGTTCGAGATCGGCGGAGTACCCGAGGATCAGGCACGCGAGGCACTCAGACTTGCAATGCATAAGCTTCCCTGCAAGTGCAAGGTTGTCTCGAAAGAGGATTTGGAGGGCGTAGCACAATGAAATCAAGCAAATATTTAGATGAACTTAAGGCAAAGTCCGAGGCAGAACTCGCTGAGGAGCTTGTATCGGCCAAGAAGGAACTGTTCAACCTCAGATTCCAGAATGCGACCAACCAGCTTGACAACACCGCAAGGATCAAGGAAGTCAGAAGGAACATTGCTCGTATTCAGACCGTGATCACCGAGAAGGCTCGTGCGTAATAGGAGGACAAAGCCGTGGAAAGAAATTTAAGAAAGACCCGTACCGGTAAGGTGACCAGCGATAAGATGGACAAGACCATCGTCGTATCCATCGAAGAGAGAGTTAAGCACCCCCTCTACGGTAAGGTTGTAAAGAGAACATATAAGCTCAAGGCTCATGACGAGGAGAATACATGCCATATCGGAGATACCGTTAAGGTTATGGAGACCCGCCCCCTGTCCAAGGACAAGAGATGG
>DFKT01000042.1:29615-34608 GCA_002373595.1 Lachnospiraceae bacterium UBA3638
CCAAGGACAAGAGATGGAGACTCGTAGAGATCGTTGAGAGAGCTAAGTAAGAGGAGGAAGCCATGGTACAGCAGGAGACTAGACTGAAGGTCGCCGACAATACCGGAGCAAAGGAACTCCTTTGCATCAGAGTAATGGGTGGTTCGACCAGAAGATATGCAAATATCGGAGATGTCATCGTAGCTTCCGTCAAGGACGCAACGCCCGGCGGAATGGTAAAGAAGGGTGATGTTGTTAAGGCAGTAGTAGTTCGCACGGTTAAGGAGACCCGCCGTAAGGACGGTTCCTACATCCGTTTCGACGAGAACGCCGCAGTCATCATCAAGGAGGACAAGACTCCGAAAGGAACCCGTATATTTGGACCCGTAGCAAGAGAGCTTCGTGAGAAGCAGTTCATGAAGATCGTATCACTTGCTCCGGAAGTACTTTAAGGAGGTGCCCGATATGCAGAAGATTAAGAAGGGCGATACCGTAGAGATCATCGCCGGCAAGGATAAGGGCTCTCAGGGCAAAGTAAAGTCCGTTGATCCCGCAAATCACAAAGTAGTCGTTGAAGGCCTTAACATGGTCACCAAGCACAGCAAGCCGACCCAGGCAAATCCTAACGGCGGAATCGTCAGCAAGGAAGCGCCTCTTGATATCTCCAATGTTATGCTTGTTGTAAGCGGAGAGAAGACCCGTGTTGGATTCAAGGTTGAAGGCGACAAGAAGGTACGCATTGCCAAGAAGACCGGCAAGGCTATAGATTGATCCGGGAGGGAGCGTAAATGAGCAGCAGATTAAAAGAGCAGTATTTAAAAGAGATCGTGCCTGCTTTGGAAAAGAAGTTTGGTTACACAAACATCATGCAGGTTCCGAAGCTCGACAAGATAGTAATCAATATGGGAGTCGGTGAGGCAAAGGATAACCCGAAGATTCTTGAGAACGCGGTTTCCGACCTCGAGGCTATCACCGGACAGAAGGCTGTGCTTACCAAGGCAAAGAATTCCGTCGCAAACTTCAAGATCCGTGAGGGAATGAACATCGGTTGCAAGACCACTCTTCGCGGCGAGAAGATGTACGAGTTCCTCGATCGCCTTGTAAATCTTGCACTTCCCCGTGTCCGTGACTTCCGTGGTGTTAATCCCAATTCCTTCGACGGAAGAGGAAACTATGCACTCGGAATCAAGGAGCAGTTCATCTTCCCTGAGATCGAGTTCGACAAGATCGACAAGACCAGAGGAATGGACATCATTTTTGTAACAACGGCTAAGACTGACGAAGAGGCCAGAGAGCTTCTCACGATGTTCAATATGCCTTTTGCAAAGCAGTAAGGAGAAGGAGATTACAATGGCTAAATTATCCATGAAGCGCAAGCAGCAGCGCAAGCCCAGATTTTCCACGCAGGCGTACACCCGTTGCAAACTTTGCGGACGTCCGCACTCCGTACTCAAGAAGTATGGCATCTGCAGAGTATGTTTCCGTGAGCTCGCTTACAAGGGACAGATCCCCGGAGTAAAGAAGAGCAGCTGGTAAAGCCGGGCGACTTCAAACGGAAAACGTCTGAGTAGAATTTATAGGAGGAATGAAATGACAATGAGTGATCCTATTGCGGATATGCTGACAAGAATCCGCAATGCAAATACCGCAAAGCACGATACTGTTGATATCCCCAGCTCCAAGATGAAGCTTGCTATCGCTGACATTCTTGTAGATGAGGGCTATATCGCAAAGTACGATCTCGTAGACGAGGGTAACTTCAAGAACATCCGCGTTTACCTCAAGTACAACAACAACAAGAACGAGCGCGTTATCTCCGGCATCAAGAGAATCTCCAAGCCCGGACTTCGCGTATATGCCGGCAAGGAAGATCTTCCCAAGGTTCTTGGAGGACTCGGAACGGCAATCATTTCCACCAACCAGGGTGTTATCACCGACAAGAAGGCCAGAGAGCTTAAGGTTGGCGGAGAAGTATTAGCATTTATTTGGTAAATCACATATTTTTTTGAAAGGAGTACGGGCATGTCGAGAATAGGTAGAATGCCAATCGCTGTACCCGCCGGAGTAACGGTAAGTATAGCAGAAAATAACAAGGTCACCGTAAAGGGCCCCAAGGGAACTCTTGAGAGAGTATTCCCCTCCGAGATGGAGATCAAGCTTGAGGGCGCAGAGATAACGGTCACCAGACCCAATGATCTTAAGAAGATGAAGTCCCTTCACGGACTCACCAGGACACTTCTCCACAATATGGTGGTAGGTGTAACCGAGGGCTATGAGAAGAAGCTCGAAGTAAACGGCGTAGGTTACAGAGCCGCAAAGCAGGGCAAGAAGCTCACACTTAACCTCGGATATTCACACCCGGTTGAGATGGAGGATCCTGAAGGAATCGAGACATCGGTTGACGGACAGAACCTCATTATCGTAAAGGGTATAGATAAAGAAAAGGTCGGCCAGTTTGCTGCAGAGATCAGAGACAAGAGACGTCCTGAGCCTTACAAGGGTAAAGGTATCAAGTATGTTGATGAAACTATCCGCCGCAAGGTTGGTAAGACCGGTAAGAAGTAATATAAGGAGAGTGCACAATGGTTAAGAAAGAATCAAGACAGGAAGTACGCGCTAAGAAGCATCTTAAGATCCGCAATCGCTTCAGCGGCACAGCCGAGAGACCCCGTTTGGCGGTATTCAGAAGCAACAACCACATGTCCGCTCAAATTATTGACGATACCAAGGGCGTGACTCTTGTGAGTGCTTCTACCATGGAGAAGGAAGCTAAGGCTGAACTCAAGAAGACCAACGACGTTGAGGCCGCAGCTTATGTAGGCAAGGTAATTGCCAAGAGAGCACAGGAGAAGGGAATCAAAGAGGTTGTCTTCGACAGAGGCGGATTTATCTATCAGGGTAAGGTCGCAGCTCTCGCTGATGCAGCCAGAGAAGCAGGTTTGGATTTCTAAGAGAAAGGATTGGTAATATGAAGCGTACAGGCGTAGATGCAAACCAGCTTGAGCTGGAGGATAAAGTAGTAAACATCAAGCGCGTAACCAAGGTTGTAAAGGGAGGAAGCAATTCCCGTTTTACCGCGCTCGTAGTTGTAGGCGATCGTAACGGCCATGTAGGAGTAGGACTCGGAAAGGCAAAGGAAGTTCCCGAGGCTATCCGCAAGGGCAAAGAGGACGCTATGAAGCACATCATCGAGGTACCCCTTGATGAGAACAGCTCCATCCCTCACGATTATATCGGAAAGTACGGTGCATCCAATGTTCTTCTCAAGAGAGCACCCGAAGGAACCGGTATCATTGCAGGTGGTCCCGCTCGTATCGTATGTGAGCTTGCAGGAATCAGGAACGTAAGGACCAAGTCCCTCGGCTCTAACAACAAGCAGAATGTTGTACTTGCAACCGTAACCGGCCTTACCGAGCTCAAGACTCCCGAGGAGATGGCTCGTAAGCGCGGCAAGTCCGTGAGCGAGATCACGGCGTAAGTACCTACAGGAAGGAGATTACTGCAATGGCAGCTAAGAAATCAGAAGGAAGGGTAAAAGTTACTTTGGTAAGGTCCCTCATCGGACAGGTACCCAAGAACAGAAACATAGCGACGTCCATGGGACTGCGCAAGATCGGTCAGTCAGTTGAACTTCCCAACAACGACGCAACCAAGGGACAGGTTAGATTGATCAGTCATTTAGTAAAGGTCGAGGAGGTATAACTAATGGATATGTCCAATCTCCAGCCCGCGGCTGGCGCTACTAAGAACGATAATTTCAGAAGAGGACGCGGTCACGGTTCAGGAAACGGCAAGACCGCAGGTAAAGGACATAAGGGTCAGAAGGCTCGTTCCGGCGCTCCCAGAATCGGATTTGAGGGAGGTCAGATGCCTCTTTACCGTCGTATCCCCAAGAGAGGATTCAAGAATCGCAACCACAAGGATATCATTGCGATCAACGTAAGTGCTCTCGAGAGATTCGACAACGGTACCGAGATCAACGAGGAGACCCTCCTTGCAAACGGCGTTATCAAGAAGGTTTGCGACGGAGTTAAGATCCTTGGAGGCGGAGAGCTCACCAAGAAGCTTACCGTATCAGGATGCATGGTATCAGAGGGTGCCAAGGCTAAGATTGAAGCCGCAGGCGGAAAAGTTACTGAGGAGTAATATCCTTAACGGGGTGAATTCATGCTACAAACATTGAAAAATGCTCTTAAGGTTAAAGAAATCCGGCAGAGGCTCCTTTTTACCCTGATAATGCTTATCATAATAAGGATAGGATCGCAGCTTCCCGTGCCGGGAGTTAACAGAAACTATTTCCAGGATTGGTTTGCACAGCAGACAGGCGGCGCTTTCAATTTCTTTGATGCGATCACCGGAGGTTCATTCCTCAACATGTCGGTGCTTGCCCTTAACATCAACCCGTACATTACTTCGTCCATCATCATGCAGCTCATGACGATCGCAATCCCCAAGCTTGAGGAGATGCAGAGAGACGGAGAGGACGGCAGAAAGAAGATCGTTGCGATCACCAGATATGTAACGGTCGTGCTGGCGATAGTACAAGCGTCAGCTATGGCAATAGGTTTCGGAAGACAGGGGCTCCTTGTAAACTATACGTGGTATAACGTGCTCACTTGTATCCTTGCTATGACCGCAGGAAGTGCATTCCTTATGTGGGTCGGCGAGCAGATCACCGAGCACGGTATCGGAAACGGTATATCGGTAGTCCTTGTTATCAACATCATCTCGAGACTTCCTATGGATCTCTCGAGCCTGTATGAACAGTTCGTAAAGGGTAAGGCTCCTGCGACGGCTGTATTGCACGCACTTATCATTATCGCCATCATGCTTGCAATGGTCGTACTCGTTATCATACTTAACGGCGGAGAGCGCAAGATACCCGTACAGTATGCCAAGAAGATGCAGGGAAGGAAAATGGTAGGCGGAAGCACTTCCAGCATTCCTCTTAAGGTTAACACCTCGGGAATGATCCCCATCATCTTCGCACAGTCGATACTTCAGTTCCCCATTG
>DFKT01000047.1 GCA_002373595.1 Lachnospiraceae bacterium UBA3638
TTCATCGGATCAAATATCAGAAAGTCAGCCAGAAGAGCAGGCCTTAGAACCGATGCTTCCGGTAAGTTTGAGAAGGGTCTCGATCCCAGAAATGCGGAAGCGGCAATAAACAGAGCTTGCAGACTGATAGAGGAGCTCGGCTGCGGAGAGGTAGTAGGAGGCATCGTAGATGTCTGCGAGCCCATCCCCGAGCTAAGGAGGATCACCTTCGAGCCCGACAGATACAATGCACTCCTCGGAACCGATGTAAGCGAGAGTGAGATGCTTGATATCTTCAAGATGCTTGAGATAGAGTATGATAAGGCTGCGAATGAACTCATCATCCCTTCCTTCAGACAGGATCTCGTCGGATATGCTGATATAGCAGAGGAAGTTGCCAGATTCCACGGATATGACAAGATTCCCACGACTCTTCCGAAGGGCTCGGCTAACGGCGGTCTTAACCTCAAGATGAGAGTTGAAGGCGTTGCCAGAGATGTAGCTGAGTATTGTGGTTTCTCACAGGGATATGTTTACTCATTTGAGAGCCCCAAGGTATTTGATAAGCTCCTTCTTCCCGCAGACGATGAGAGAAGAAAGACTGTTACCATATCCAATCCTCTCGGTGAGGATTTCTCGGTGATGCGTACGCTCAGTCTTAACGGTATGCTCACCAGCCTCTCAACCAACTTCAATCGTCGCAATACGAATGTAAGACTCTATGAGCTCGGAAATATATATCTTCCCAAGTCTGTTCCTGTAACCGACTATCCCGATGAGAGGATGCAGTTTACTCTCGGATTCTACGGAGACGGTGATTTCTTCTCCATGAAGGGTGCTGTTGAGGAGTTCTTCGACAAGGCAGGCATAAAGGAGAAGAGGACATACAATTCCGAGGATAAGGATAATAAGCTTCCTTTCCTTCATCCCGGACGCAGAGCATTCATAGAGTGCGCAGGAAAGGTACTCGGATACCTCGGAGAGGTTCATCCTGCAGTTTGTGACAATTACAATATTAAGACCAGAGTATATGTGGCTGTTATCGATATGCCCGAGGTACTTCCTCTTGTAACATTTACTCCCAAGTTCAAGGGACTTGCCAAGTTCCCTGCAGTATCCCGTGATATCAGTATGGTCGTTCCCAAGAGCGTATCTGCGGGCGACATCGAGGGTATCATCTCTCAGCGTGGCGGCAAGATCCTTGAGGAGTACAAGCTCTTTGATATCTATGAGGGATCTCAGATCGAGGAAGGTTTCAAGTCAATGGCTTACTCAGTAACCTTCAGAGCTGCTGACAGAACTCTTCAGGACGAAGAGGTCGGCGCATCCATGAAGAAGATCCTCAACGGACTCGAGTCTCTCGGCATAAAGCTCAGACAGTAGGTATTATATAAATTACTCGCCGCGGCCGGCACAGGCATTTTGCTGTACCGACCGGAGCCCGTCAAATGTACAAATGACTGTATCGCAAACGGCGACAAAGAAAAACACCCTCACCAATGGCGAGGGTGTTTTAGATTACTTAAGTTTCCGGCTTACTGAACGGGTGCGTAGTATCCGTGTACTCTGTTGTATGCGGCGCAGATCAGGTTCGTATTCTTGATGAGGATGTTCATTCCCACGAAGGGTCCGATACCGCAAAGGAGAGAACCGAAGATATCCCACATGAGGACGGTGCTTCCGTTCTCCTGGAAGTTCATTCCGTAGCGGAACGAGTTGGTGGCAAGTCTGTTACCAAGCTTGTACTGCCAGATGATTGAATAGATACCGCAGGTGATGAAGGAGAGTACGATGAATTCGACAAGTCCGCCGGTATTTTCTCCGTCGCCTTCACATGCAATATTTACGTCTCTGGCCATAGAATACAGGAAATAGTAGCCGTAGATACCGCAGGTAATGATCCCGAGAAGAATATAAATGATGAGACCTCTGTCGGTCTTAAGGGGTCCGTTTCCGGGAGTGGGTCCGTTTCCGTTAAAGGACTGAGCCATCTCATTTACTGCGCTTCCGAACTGCTGCTCGGCATGACCGAATGCATTCTGTGCAGCTCCTGCAGCATTGTTAAAAGCATTGTCGAGCTTGCGGGATACGCTAAGGGGTGCGCCGCACGCAGGGCAGCTTGCGCTTCCGTCAGGAATCTGTGCTCCGCATTTTTCACAAAACATATTTTTATCCTCCGATTTTGTTTATTATGAAGCGGATGAGTCTGTAAACCGCTCCCGATCCGGGGTCAAAGGTAACTGCAACCGAGTTTCCCGAAATCATTCTGAACATATATACTATAAAGAAAAGTGCTATGTTTGTAAATATGTAAATTTTATAAACCAGTTCTCCTGTTTTGCTGTTTTTCTGCTTTTTTATACGATATTGCCTGATCAGGCAGACCGCTGCAAAGATAAAAGGAAGAGGGAATAAGGGATGGAAGTCCCGGGCAGAACGGATATCCCCCATAGCAAGGCATACGCAGGCTCTGGTCATACCGCATCCCGGGCAGGATACGCCCGTCAGGAATTTGATGGGGCACCCACGTCCCGTTAAAGCGTATAGGGTACCATATAATGCGCATACGGCGAGTATGGCTGATATTGCCTCCGATATTTTTTTGATCTTTTCCCTATTCATCAAGAGATATTCTAGATTACACCGGAATATGTGTCAAATAGGGCCTTTTCGTGAGAAATAAAGCATGATCGGAATATATGATAATTTTCTCTGTTGGGGTTAAGTGATGAAGTCAATTTTCCGATATAAGAGATGACACTTAATATCAGGCTTGTGCCATAGCCTTATTAATGTAAATCCCGCTTGAACTATAAGCGGGATTTTATTACAATATTCTTTGGGTCTTTGGACCGCAAATGCAAATGACATAAAGGAGATTTTTAACATGGAAAACAAGTCGATCTGGAACAAGTACAACCAGGCTGAGCTTAAAAAACTCGAGAAGATTGCCGAGGAGTACAGAGTATTCATAAGTGACTGCAAGACTGAGAGAGAGTGCACGGACCGTATCGTAGAACTCGCTGAAAAGGCAGGATTTACCGAGCTTTCAAGACTTACCGGCGGTAAGAAGAAGCTTAAGGCAGGAGATAAAGTCTACAGCGTATGGATGAACAAGAGCATCTGCCTGTTCACCATTGGAAAGAAGGGCTTTAAGGACGGAATGAACATCCTCGGAGCGCATATCGACAGCCCCAGGATAGATGTTAAGTCCAATCCTTTATACGAGAGTGATGATTTCGCACTTCTTGATACTCACTACTACGGCGGTATCAAGAAGTATCAGTGGGTAACCATTCCCCTTGCTCTCCACGGAGTGGTCGTAAAGAAGGACGGAACTACCGTAGAGCTTGCCATCGGTGAGGATGATGACGATCCTGTATTCTTTGTATCCGATATCCTTATCCACCTTGCACAGGATCAGATGGAGAAGAAGGCAGCTAAGGCTGTAGAGGGTGAGGCACTTGACCTTATCATCGGAAACCGCCCTATCAAGATCGCTCAGGCTGATGTTAAGGGCAAGAAGGTTACCGCCAAGAAGGACGCCAAGGAAACCGCTAAGGAAGCCGTTAAGGCAGGTATCCTTGATATCCTTAAGAGAGAATATGGTTTTGAGGAGGAGGATTTCCTCTCCGCAGAGCTTGAGATAGTACCTGCAGGAAAGGCAAGAGAAGCAGGATTTGACCGCAGTATGATCCTCGGATACGGACAGGACGACAGAGTCTGTGCTTATCCTTCATACAAGGCTATTGCAGATCTTGGAGTTATCCCTGAGAGGACCGCATGCTGCATCCTTGTTGATAAGGAGGAGATCGGTTCCGTAGGCGCTACCGGAATGCAGTCCAAGTTCTTTGAGAATGCGGTTGCTGAGGTTATGAACCTCACCGGAGAGTACAGCGAGCTTAATCTTAGAAGATGCCTCGCTGCCAGCTGCATGCTCTCATCCGATGTATCTGCGGGTGTAGATCCCAATTATGAGTCAGTATTTGAAAAGAAGAACGCTGCATTCCTCGGACGCGGTCTGGTATTTAACAAGTATACCGGAGCACGCGGAAAGAGTGGTTCTAATGATGCAAATGCCGAGTATATCGGACATATCAGATCCGTATTTGCCAAGGATGATATAGACTTCCAGTTTGCAGAGCTCGGAAAGGTAGATGCAGGCGGCGGCGGAACCATCGCTTACATCCTTGCTCTCTACGGCATGAATGTTATCGACAGCGGAGTGGCTGTACTCAATATGCATTCACCTTGGGAGGCTACCAGCAAAGCCGATATCTATGAAGCATACAGGGGATATATGTCCTTCTTAAAGGGTGTTAAGCTCTGATATGGACGGCTTTCTTAAGTCAGATTACTATTACGATCTTCCTGAGGAACTTATAGCGCAGGATCCGCTTGAGGACAGGACCTCGAGCAGGCTCATGCTCATCGATAAGAAAACGGGCAAAACTGCGCATAAGATTTTCAGGGATATAAAGGATTACTTAAAGTCGGGAGATGTGCTTGTTCTCAACGATACCAGAGTCATACCGGCGAGGCTCATCGGTGAAAGAGAAGGCACCGGAGGCCAGGTCGAAGTCCTGCTCCTTAAGAGAAAGTCGGACAGTACCTGGGAGACTCTGGTAAAGCCGGGAAAAAAGTGCAAACCCGGTCAGAGGCTCGTCTTCGGAGGCGGACTCTTAAAGGCTGAAGTGACCGAAACAGTGGATGACGGCAACAGGCTTATCCGATTTGAGTATGACGGGATCTTTGAGGAGATACTGGACAAACTCGGCGAGATGCCGCTTCCGCCTTATATCACTCATAAGCTTGCGGACAAGAATCGTTATCAGACAGTATATGCGAAGTATGATGGATCAGCAGCTGCCCCGACCGCGGGACTGCATTTTACGCAGGAACTCCTCGCAGAGATAGAAAGTATGGGCGTGGGCATTGCGTATGTAACGCTTCATGTCGGACTCGGTACTTTCAGACCCGTTAAGGAAGACAATATACTCGATCATCATATGCATACCGAGCATTGCATTATTCCCGAGGAGAGCGCTAAGCTTATCAATGATACAAAGAAGCGCGGCGGGAGAGTGATATGCGTCGGAACCACCTCCACCAGGACAGTGGAGAGTATGGCGGATGAGAATGGCATGGTGAAGGATGGTATCATGGATACCGACATTTTCATCTATCCCGGATATAAGTTCAAATGCGTTGACGGGCTGATAACCAATTTTCACCTTCCGGAGTCAACGCTTATCATGCTGGTATCGGCACTGGCCGGAAGAGAAAATGTACTTGCTGCATATAAAGAAGCGGTAAAGGAGAGATACAGATTTTTCTCATTCGGAGATGCATGCTTTTTTGCGGATCTGGATGAAATCCGATAACAGGTCGTTCTACAGGGCAAAGCCCGGAAAGGAATACCATGGCTAGCGAAAGAAGAAAAGACAAGAGAACACATCTGGAATCAAAACTCGTTATCAAGCGCCTTGACGGTACGGGACATGATGAGGTTTCTATCGAGATCCAGGATGTATCCAAGAGCGGAGTCGGATTTACCTGCGATAAAGCTCTTGAGATCGGTGCTACATATGAGTCTTATCTGACCATATGGACCAAGGAAGTGCTTCATGCATTCATACAGATCGTTCGTATAGAGCTTGAAGGCGATGAGTATCATTACGGATCGTCCTTTGTCGGACTTCCCGAGATGGAAGCTGCCAGGATAGAGACTTATCAGACACTCAGCGATAATGCGCAGTAAGGACAGAGATAGAGAAATATCACTTTCCCAAAAGGGAAAGATCTCTGTCTCCGTTATCTGCACGGTGCTTCTGATCCTTCTCTATATCGCTGTATGGGGATTCTCGGGCCAGGATGCCGAGCATTCCGGATCTTTGAGTATGGGGATCACGGAGAGGCTGGTTGACTTTTTCAGTACCATCACTGGCAGAAACTGGACGGAAGAAGCGATAGAAGCTTTTGCCGTATATTTCGAGCATCCCGTGAGAAAACTTGCTCATGTACTTGAATATTCGCTTATGAGCGTGCTCGTTTTCGGAATATGGGCGCCTCATTACCAAGTAAACAAAAAGAGGATGCTTTTCAGCATCCTCTGGGTTTTTTTATCGGCTTCTGTTGATGAATTTCATCAGGTCTTCGTCCCCGGCAGGTACGGAAGCTTTGCGGATGTGCTTCTCGATACCGCAGGCGGGGCATTAAGCTTATTTATTGTGTATCGTATAACCTTTGGCGGAAAGAATGGACTCCGCTCTCGAAAGTGATTCACCGTCTTCGAATTCTATCCTGAGATCTCCTCCCAGGTATTCTCTGTTGTGAAGTATTCCTATATTCTTGATGCTGATCCCGTTAAGTGCGAGGATAGTCGCTATGGCGGCAAGCGCACCGGGTTCATCGGCTATATCTACAGTAAATTCGTATCTTACCTTGATCGGACCGTGTCCCGCATCCACAAAGGAGTCACGGTAACTTCTTGCTCCGTCAAAGAAATCATAGAGCTTATCGGGATCCCTGCTCTCGAGCGTGGTCTTGAAGTTTTCGAGCGAAGCGATGAAATCCGTCAGGAGTTTGTCGATATTACCTTCATTTGTAAGGCATATCTGGCGCCACATCTCTGCAGAAGAGGAGGCGATACGGGTTATATCCTTAAATCCTCCGGCTGCAATGGTCTTCATCAGACCGTCCGATCCGTCAGAGTCCCTTACCAGTCCCACAAGAGCAGCTGCGATGACATGGGGGAGGTGGCTTACTCCGGCAACTATCTCGTCGTGTTTATCACATGTGAGTACGAGAGGAATGGCATCCATCAGCTTTACCAGCTCTACAAAGCTGTCTATGGAATCCTTCGGTACAGTGTCTGTAGGAGTGAGGATATAGTAGGCATTTTGAAGTATGGAGGTCTTGGATGCAGCATATCCGACGCGCTCGCTTCCTGCCATCGGATGTCCTCCTATGAAGTGCGCTTCGAGGCCGGCTTCTTTTACGGCATTATGGATGGGAGTCTTGACGCTTCCGACATCAGTGAGGATAGCACCGTCTTTCAGGAAGGGCTTTATTATGGATACATGATCGTTGTTTACGCCTACGGGCATGCACAGGAATATGATATCGCAGTCCGAAAAAGCCTCTCCGGGCTCATCGGCTATGATATCGGCCACTCCGTCCGCATGGGCAGCTTCGGAAGCCTCGCGGTGCCTGTTATATACGATTATTTTGGATTCGGGGAGATTGTCTCTTATTGATCTGGCTATCGATCCGCCGATAAGACCCAGTCCCAGAAAACCGAACGTAGTGAATTTAATTTTGCACATAGGGAAATTATAAGCATTTCTGCCATATAAGTAAAGTATGAATCTTGACGGGGTGCCCGTTTTACTGTATTATTGTGAAAGTTTTGTAATCCAAAGATCATATGTTTTTTTGAGGAGAAAAAGATGAAAAAAAGAGTGCTTTCAGTAATTCTTTCTGCAGTTCTTGCCACAGCTATGCTGACGGCTTGCGGTTCAGGCGAAAAGGTTTACAATGTAGGAGTTTGTCAGCTTGTTGAGCATCCCGCTCTTGATGCTGCTACAAACGGATTCAAGGATGCTCTTACCGAGAAACTCGGAGAGGGCAATGTTAAGTTTGATATCCAGAATGCACAGGGCGAGCAGAACATAGCTGCTACCATCTGTAACGGATTTGTTTCATCCAACTGCGATCTGATCCTTGCAAATGCGACTTCACCCCTTCAGGCTGCCGCATCCGCAACTTCAACGATCCCCGTTCTCGGAACTTCCGTAACCGATTATCAGTCCGCTCTCGAGCTTGCTGACTGGGACGGCACCACCGGTCGCAACATCTCCGGAACCAGCGATCTTGCTCCCATCGAAGAGCAGGAGGCTATGCTTAAGGAGCTTTTCCCCGATGCTAAGAAGGTCGGACTTCTTTTCTGCACCGCAGAGTCCAATTCCGCTTTCCAGATCGGCAAGTTCAAGGCTGCTCTCGACAATGACGGCATTGCATATGTAGAGTACGGCATCGCAGATTCCAACGAGATCCAGTCCGTTGTTACCGCTGCTTGCCAGGAGTGTGATGTTCTCTATGTTCCTACCGACAACACTCTTGCAAACAATACCGAGTCTATCAAGAGCATCGTAATCCCCGCAGGTATCCCCGTTATCACCGGTGAGGAAGGAATGTGCAAGGGATGCGGAGTTGCAACCCTTTCCATCGACTATTATCAGCTTGGACGTGCTACCGGCGAGATGGCTTACGAGATCCTTGTAAACAAGGCAGATATCACCAAGATGGAAGTTAAGTATTCTCCTGAGGTTACCAAGAAGTACAATGCAGAGATCTGCTCACAGCTTGGCATCAACGTACCCGAAGGATACGAGGTTATTGAGTAATATAGTAAAGAGATAGAAAAATGGCTGCTTATTTTGCTTCACTTGACATTATGAATCTTTTCCGGGCTTTTCCCGGATCGATAGCGCAGGGCATGATATGGGGTATCATGGCCATAGGAGTGTATATCACTTTCAGAGTGCTTGATTTTGCCGATCTGACCGTCGACGGAAGCCTTGCACTCGGAGCTGCGAGCTGTGTTATGCTCATTAGGAGCGGAGTGCCGGTTGTTATAGCGACTCTTGCATCTTTTCTTATAGGAATGGTCGCGGGTTTCGTCACCGGTATTCTCACGACCAAGCTCGGCATACCCGGTATCCTTTCGAGTATACTTACGCAGATAGCGCTGTATTCGATCAATTACAATATAATGGGCAAGAAATCAAACCTGTCCATTTCCGTAGACAATTACAAGCTTGTTGCTTCGCTCAGATATGTCACCGGCCCCATGGGTACGAGAGTTATCTTTTTTATAGGAATGGCTGTTTTCCTTTTCGTGCTGGTAGGACTTACTTATAGCTTCTTCGGAACCGAAGTGGGACATGCGATCAGAGCTACGGGATGTAATCAGAATATGGCCAGAGCACAGGGCATCAATACCAACAGGATCAAGGTGCTTACACTTATGCTCTCCAACGGTCTCGTAGGACTCTCGGGTGCCATTTACGGACAGTATCAGGGCGCTTCCGATGTCAATATGGGAAGAGGCGCGATAGTAATAGGACTCGCTGCTGTCATCATAGGAGAGGTCCTTTTCGGAAAGTTTGCGGCAAAGAGAAGAATGGCATTTGCATTCACTCTTATAGCGGTTATTCTCGGATCGATCATATACTACATGGTATATCAGTTCGTACTCTGGCTGAGAATGCCTTCCGAGAATATGAAACTGTTCTCTGCCGTAGTAGTCGCGATATTCCTTGCAATCCCTTATCTTAAAGATCAGAAGACTTCGAGAAAGGGGGTTGCCGCAAATGAGTAACGCACTTGAACTTAAGAACATAAGAAAAGTATTTAACCGCGGAACGGTAAATGAGAAGCTTGCGCTCGACGGTCTTAGTCTTACTCTTGAGGATGGCGATTTCGTCACCGTCATCGGAGGAAACGGCGCGGGTAAGTCCACGATGCTCAATGCCATCGCAGGTGTATGGCCTCTTGACGCAGGACAGATCATCGTTGACGGAACCGATATCACGGGACTGTCAGAGGATAAGAGAGCGAAATACTTAGGACGTGTTTTCCAGGATCCCATGACGGGAACCGCAGCCACGATGGAGATAGAAGAGAATATGGCTCTGGCTCTCCGTCGCGGACAGAGACGTACTTTGAGATGGGGCATCACTCCCAAGGAGAAAGAACTCTTCAGGGAGAAGCTTTCATCACTCGGTCTTGGACTTGAGGATCGTATGACCAGCAAGGTAGGACTTCTCTCGGGAGGTCAGCGCCAGGCGATCACGCTTCTCATGGCATCGATGAAACAGCCCAGGCTTCTTCTGCTTGATGAGCATACCGCTGCGCTCGATCCCAAGACTGCAGCCAAGGTTCTTGAGATCAGTGATCAGATAATACAGGAGAATCATCTTACCGCAATGATGGTAACGCACAATATGCGTGATGCTATCAATCACGGAAACCGTCTCATCATGATGAACGAAGGTCATATCATCTATGATGTAAAGGGCGAAGAGAAGAAGAACCTGCATGTTAAGGATCTGCTCGCGAAGTTTGAGGAAGCAAGCGGAAGCGAACTTGATAACGACAGAATGATGCTTTCGTAAGACATTAGGAGGATAGAAATGGACAGCAATAACGGATCATTTTACGGACAGAATCCCGACATCAATCCCGCTTCGGGAAATAGCGGATTCGAAGGAAATAAGGACTCTGTTGTAACGAGCCCCTCGGAGAATGCGATAGGAGCAGGCCCTGCTCCCGCTCCTGAGTTTAATACCGCATACGGAACTCCTGTGGATCCCGTTACGGGGAAGCCTCTCGACGGAGTATTCGCATCAGACAAGGACAGAGAGATGCGCAGGCAATCTGCTGCAGCTGATACCGTGGACAGAAATGTCTATGGATCTAATTACGGACAGAGCGCTTACGGTACCGATTCTTTCGGACAGAACACCGGTAGCAATATGTACGGAACTCCTGTTAACGGCATCCCTGCAGGGAATGTGAATCCAAACAGTCCGAATGCTATGCAGGTTGTAGGACTTGTTATGGGTATCCTTTCGATCCTTACCTGCTGCTGCGGAGTAGGTGTTATCTTCGGTATCGCCGGTATCATTCTTGCGGTAGTCGGAAACAGAACTTCCAAGAACGGTATCGGAATCGCTGCACTTGTTACTTCGATTGTAGGTATCGTACTCGGAGTTGTTTATATCGGTCTCGCACTTATCGGTATCCAGGCAAACGGTGGCTGGGATGAGTACTGGCGCATGGTCATGGAGCAGATGGAGGAGTACTGATATCAGAGATAATGAGTCCGACAAAGAGCTATATCGTGTAGGGCTTATAGTACTGATCATACTGGGAGTGCTCGGTGGCATATATCTGATCGCAGATAGCTGTCACCGAACGCTCCCTTGCTTATTGCACTTTGCGACAGGTCTGTACTGTCCGGGATGCGGCGGGACGAGAGCGGTAAAGGCTCTGTTTCACGGGCATCTTATCAGATCATTTATATATCATCCCGTCGTTCCCTATGGCGCGGTGATGTGTCTGCTTTTCTTTGGAAGTCACACTCTTGAGAATCTTCACGTTCCTCATATCAGAGGGATGAGATTTAAGAATATCTATGTATGGATCCTGCTTGGGCTTGCGATTGCAGGTTGTATCATCAAGAATATCCTGTTAGTTGGATTCGATATTGACATCCTCAGTCTCTTTTCCGCTTAAGAGAGTCATGATAGCTTTGATGCGCTTATATGCTCTCTCATAATTGGCGGTGGCGTAATCGTACTGAGATCTTATGGAGTCTTCTGTCAGGTTTTCCGCTGTGAAAGCTTCTCTGTATGAGTCAACAGCTTTGGTCATATAGTCTGCGGCTTCGTCCGCAAGAGGCTCGAGATATTTATATTCCGAAGGAAAGTCCATTTCGGAGAAGTCTTTGAAATCACCGTTGAGGGAATCGAGAAGAGTTACTATCTTTTCTTCATATCCCTCAGCAGTAGTGTCGATGCTGTTTATCTCTTTATCTATACGATTGACATCATTACAGAATGTCTCGATCTTTTCACGGAATTCTTTGATCTCTGCGGAGTCCTGCTTTTTGAGGCCGGCGCAGGAGGTGAGGGATATGATCAGAAGTGCTGATATAAGTGTAGTAGTGATCTTTTTGCTAAGTGTTTTCATAGGTCTGATTATACCACATATGCGGTTGAACGGCATATAATTCTATGCTATATTCAAAAAGTTGAGCGTCAACATTAATAACGATTGCGAGAAAAGTGATGAAAAAGGAAAAGAAAGTCAAAGAGAAGAAGCCGGGAAGTTTTAAGAGATTTTTGAAAAAATTGGGTAGGTTTGCCTGAGCTTAAGCATGAGTATTTTCCCTACACGGATCAGGATCACAAGACAGTAAGTATGGTACTTGCGTTTTTCAAATAAGTTGTTATAAAATCCCATCTTTGACAGTTTCAAAAGAGTGAAACCGCAGCAAACCCAAATGTATCAAGGGTTGCTGCGGTTTTTTGTGTTGT
>DFKT01000068.1 GCA_002373595.1 Lachnospiraceae bacterium UBA3638
TTTGGAAGAAAACTTGCAGAAATGTATGGAACCGCAATAGACAAACATATTTCAGAAGGTTTGCTCACATACGAAGGCGATCGCCTGCATCTCACAGACAAAGGTCTGGATCTCGCCAACTACGTCATGAAAGATTTTGTGTAAGGTATTTCCATTGTAATAAATCTGAATTGGTAAAGGCCCGAAGATGATGATATATGTTTTCTGACCCGGTGCTCTGCTGCTAAGCTCGCTTGTCACGCTAAGGGCAAAATCGCCCTCGCTTAACTCGCAACGCTCGCGCTATAAGGGCGCGAGCTGCTCAGACAAGGCGCTCGGGACCGATTTCCGCGTAACTGCGCTTGCTAAGCGCGGCGCAAGGGTCGCGAAAACATATATCATCATCTTCGGGCCAAATTAATTCAATGACCAAAAATACAAAATACTACCTAGTCTCTCGCTCAACTTTGACCATATCCGATTCGACCATACGCTTTACGAGTGAGTCGAAGGATGTCTTGGTTGGATTCCAGCCAAGCTCAGCTTTGGCTTTTGAAGGATCTCCGAGGAGATTGACTACATCGGTAGGACGATAGAAATCCTTGGATACCTCAACAAGTACCTTTCTGGTAGCCTTATCGATACCCTTCTCATTCTCTCCCTCTCCTTTGAACTCCAGCTCAATGCCCGCATATTTAAATGCCAGCTCGCAGAACTCACGAACCGAATGCTGCTCTCCCGTTGCTATTACGAAATCCTCGGGAGTCTTGTTCTGAAGGATCAGCCACATGCATTCTACATAGTCCCCTGCAAATCCCCAATCGCGAAGACTTGAGAGATTACCGAGATAAAGTTTGTCCTGCAGACCGGCTTTGATCCTGGCTGCCGCAAGAGTGATCTTACGGGTAACAAATGTCTCACCGCGTCTCTCCGACTCATGATTAAAGAGGATGCCGCTGCAGGCAAACATATTATAAGCCTCACGGTACTCCTTAACTATCCAGTATCCATACATCTTGGCTACGGCATAAGGGCTGTAAGGATGGAAAGGCGTAGTCTCACGCTGAGGGACCTCCTCAACCTTGCCGTAAAGCTCCGAAGTAGAAGCCTGATAGATACGGGTATGATCGGCAAGACCTGCAAGGCGTACTGCCTCAAGTATCCTGAGTACCCCGACAGCATCCGCATCAGCGGTATACTCCGGCACATCAAAGCTTACCTGTACATGGCTCTGCGCCGCCAGATTGTAAATCTCATCCGGGCGGATAGTCATCACCAGATTCATTATACTTAAAGAATCTCCGAGATCTCCGAAATGAAGCTTGAAATTGGGATCACCCTCAATATGAGCGATCCTCTCTCTATATTCCGTAGAGCTCCTGCGGATCATTCCGTGAACTTCATATCCTTTTCCGAGCAGGAACTCGGCCAGGTATGATCCGTCCTGTCCCGTCACTCCCGTAATAAGTGCTTTTTTCATATTGCCTCCGAAGTTAAATACTACCCTAAAATTATAATGTTTGACGGGCAAAAAGACAAGTTATATACTCTATTTATGATCGAACCCGTAAGAAATATACAGGGAAGAATACCCGATGCATATAAGCAGACCAAGGTTACAGGCTCGGATGCTGCACCCTTTTCTCTCGGAAATGCCCTTGAAAAAGACAAGGAGGGCGTGCTTTATGACAAAGAAAAGGACTCATCTGAAGATAAGATACTGTCAAGGACCGAAAATGAGGCTAACGGAGGCGTATATTACACACCTTCCGGCAAAGCTCCAACAGGCAAAACAGCGGATACTCCTAAAAAAGACGGTTCTGTAACCGGTTTCCTCCTCGGAACCTTCGATCCTGCTGAGCTGTTAAAGAAATTCATCGATAAAGCAGGTTCATTTCTAAAAGAGTTTCCGGGAAAGGTCGGAAAACTCCTCTCCGATGTATGGTCGGGAGGACAGGCGACTGAAAGCGATTCCACCAAAAAGGATAAACCGGCCGGCGAAAGTACCCTGAAAGACAAGATAACTCTGGAGAACAGCCTGTCATCTCAGTCGATAATATCAAATGACGCTCTCTCGGACGACCCGTTCGATCGGATGGTATCGAGACTTGAACAGGAAGAACTCGACATCTTAAAGGCAGAAGTTCCCACTCCCGAGGTCATTCCATCTGCGATACCCGCAAGGAACACTTCGATACTCACCCAATATGATGCAAGAGGCCGGATCACCACACCGGGTCCGTCAGATACACAGAGGATCCTCCATACAGACAAGAATGTAAAAAAGCTGTAGACCAACAGGCCTGCAGCTTTTACTTTTACGATATTCTTTTCGCTTATTTCCGATTATTTGATAGAAACCTGATCAAAGGTATCTGCAGGAATGATAGCGACATAGGTCTTTCCGGTGTTGAGCTCGATCTCCTCGCCGGTCTCCTTGCTGTAATAGTGAGTGATCTTGCCCCAAGCGCCGCCGTCAGCTGACTTCTCCCAGGTGATGGGGATGTACTTGCCTTCGGTGCAATAGAATCCGTCGCCGGAACCTATTACAGAGTAGTTCATGTATCCGTGATCATCGAGCTGAGTCATGATACACTTCTGAAGGATTACGTTCTCAAATGCGGTAACCTCATTATTATTCTGAGGATCCTTCTGGAGCTGGCTGTACTCGGTATACTCATAAAGTCCGGTGCTGCTGTTGAAGTTAAGCTCGGAATTGTTATGAGGGAATACGCTGTGAAGGTTTACGCTGGTAGCCGACTTTGCATTCTTCTCATCGGAAAGATCGTTCTTCTTGTCAGCGAATACGAAGTGAGGTCCATCGTAGTACTCATCACGATAAGTAAGCTGGAACTTAGAACTCTCAAGTCTCTTCTGGAGACCGTTGGGATTTCCGGAATGTCCTTCGGGGTACTCTGCCCATGTTACATACTCAGTGAACTCGGAAGCAAGTCCGTTGTCAAATCTTGCAAATCCGCCGCTGAGGTGATCGCACTGCTTGAGTCCGGTGAAGTTCTCAATGTAGAAAGGACCTCCGTCGTGAAGAATGATAGCATCATACTCAAATGCAACGGGGAAGTTGGTGGTACGTACGGATCTGACGTTTCCGATCTTCTCAACCTTCTCGTAATCCTTTACGATACACATAAGACGGGTAACTCTTCCGTTAGCGGTACTGTTTACCATCTCATATACTACATCTGCATAGTTAACACCATAGTGCTCGGTATTTCCGCTCTTCTTGAGCTCATTGTCGACCATGACAGCGATAGGTCTCTGATCCTTGAGTTCCTCATCGATCCACTCATTGGTGAGCTCGCTGCGATACTTGCCTTCAATGTTCTCGGGTTCGGGTTCTTCCACGGGAGTCTGGTCAGCAGGCTCCTTGTCCTCGGTAGGCGTAGTGGGATCGGTGGTCGGGGTATCAATGGGTACCTCATAATCCGAAAGTCCGCTGTTGGAAGAAGCAGGTTCTTCCTTTCCGCATCCGGTAAGCATTCCTGCGATCATCAGAGATGAAAGCATAATTGCCAAAAATTTCTTTTTCATAGCTCCTCCATAAGAATTGCTCTTTGTGCTAAATTTTATGTCTTAGGCGTTCATCTGAGCGGCAACTTCAGCAGCGAAGTCTTCGTTCTTCTTCTCCATGCCCTCACCGGTCTCAAATCTTACATAGCTTGCCACGCTTACATCAACACCGGTCTCCTTGCTTACCTGAGCAAGGTACTGAGCTACGGTCTGCTTGCCGTCCTCTGCCTTAACATATACCTGATCAAGGAGAACTACTTCCTTCTCCTGCTTAGCGATACGTCCCTTTACAAGTCCGTCGAAGATCTTGTCAGCTACGATGTTAGCCTTGTCAGCCATGGCAAGTCCTGCAAGAGCCTGCTTTGCTGCATCGGAAAGGAAGTTGAAGAGGAACTTGTTGTTCTTCTCAGCCTCGTAAGCCTTAACATCATCATCACTGAAAAGCTTGTCTGCAAGAGCCTTCTCGAAAAGCTTGTTAAGAATGGGCTTGGGAAGGGTAGCGGGATCGTTGAGCGCACTGTCAACGGTGATCTCGTGCATCTTCTCCTTCTCTGCATCAGAGATATCGGAATCAGCAAGGTACTGAGGGTTCATTGCAGCAACCTGCATTGCGATATTGGTAAGAGCTTCCTTAACCTGATCATTAACGGTAGCGCACTTGCCGGCTACGATAACACCGATGCGTCCGCCGCCATGGAGGTAGGAAACAACACATCCGTCAGCAGCTTCTACTCTCTGGAAACGTCTGATGCTGAGCTTCTCTCCGATAACTGCAACCATCTCAACGAGTGCTTCGTTAACGGTCTTGGAGTTATCAGCGATAAACTTCTCAGCCATAAGAGCATCCATATCTGCAGCCGAAGACTTAACAGCCTGCTCTGCAACCTGCTCTACGAAAGTGGTGAACTTCTCATTCTTTGCTACGAAGTCGGTCTCGGAGTTAACCTCAACGACTGCGGCTTTCTTATCTCCGTCAAGTGCAACACGGCATACGCCCTCAGCAGCGATACGGTTTGCCTTCTTCTCAGCCTTGGCCTGTCCGTTCTTACGAAGGAGGTCCATAGCGGCGTCCATATCTCCGTTGCACTCATTAAGAGCCTTCTTACAATCCATCATACCTGCGCCGCTCTTCTCGCGGAGCTCTTTTACCATTGCAGCACTGATCTCTGCCATATTACTCCTTTCACGCCCGTAGGCGAATCAAACGTGGTTACTCAGCTGCCTGCTCCTC
>DFKT01000020.1 GCA_002373595.1 Lachnospiraceae bacterium UBA3638
ATCATAGAAGATACCGGCAGCAGAAAAAGTTCGGAGTATATCAAGTCCACACTTGACCGAATGGAGAACTCTTCGTATGACAGGGACGACATGAGCAATCTGGTCATGGCCAATGTGCAGTCCACTCTCAATGTCCGCAAGGAGCCGAGCGTGGATTCCGAAAAGGTGGGATGCATATATAAGGACTGTGGCGGTACGATCCTCGAAAGAGGAGATGAGTGGACCCTTCTCAAGTCGGGAAATGTCATCGGATGGTGCAGTAACGAGTATCTTCTCTTCGGTGAAGATGCCGAGAATCTGGCATCAAATGTCGGAATGACGCTCGCCAAAGTAAAGGCTACAACATTAAGAGTCCGTGACGGAAAAGAGGACAATTCCTCAGTCATAGGGCTTCTGCCACTCGGAGAGATAGTCGAAGTGGTTGATGATTCGGATCCCGAAAGAGTAATGATAGATTATGAAGGAAGGGACGGATATGTTAAGGCAGAGTTTGTCGAGGTTACCTTCCATGTGGATGCGGGAGAGACGATAGAAGAGATCAAAGCCCGTGAAGAGGCCGAAAGGGAGGCCAAGAGACATGTAAACTACGGTCAGTATACGACCGATGCGGATACGACACTCCTCCTTGCGGCACTGATACAGTGTGAGGCGGGCGGAGAGCCTTACGAAGGTCAGGTGGCTGTAGGGGCTGTAGTCATGAACAGAGTCCGTCACCCCGCGTATCCCGATTCGATACACGGTGTAATATATGCTTCGGGCCAGTTTACTCCCGCGATGAACGGAAAAGTAAATGCGGTATATGCTTCGGGCAGGATATATGCAAGCTGCATACAGGCCGCAAATGAGGCTCTGGCCGGAACTTCAAATGTAGGAGCATGTACGCACTTTAGGAGGAACAACGGACGCGACGGTATCGTTATCGGAAATCACGTATTCTATTGATTTATCAGTATAGTATCTGCCGACAGGCGGAAAGGAATCGGAAATGAGTGTACAGGTTGGATTTTGGCTCTTTGTTCTCATCGCGACTCTTATAGTCGAGATAATCACCATGGGACTTACAAGTGTATGGTTTTCGGGAGGAGCTCTTGTCGCAGCACTCATCGCGGCAATGCACGGACCGGTATGGCTCCAGGGTGTGGCATTCTTTGCTGTGAGCCTGGCGCTTCTCGCCATAACAAGACCTATCGCGGTGAAGTATTTCAATAAGGAGAGACTCAGAACGAATGCCGAGAGTCTCGTGGGAGAGAGAGGAATAGTCACCGGAGAGATCGACAATCTCAAGGCTATGGGTCAGGTGACGATCAAAGGTCAGGATTGGACCGCACGCACAGAGAGCGACGGACAGGTGATCCCCGAGGGGACTATCGTATCGGTCGTATCCATCAGCGGAGTAAAGCTCATAGTCAAGGTTGATGATTCCGTTGCGGATCACATTCCTCACATACAGTCGGACAGCCTGCTGGATCCGAAATACATCGAAGATGATGAATGATCATTAATATGATCTCATTAATATTTTTTTCCATAGGAGGAGATAATTATGCCATTTATCGTAACACTTATCGTAATCGCACTGATGATCTTTGTTTCATGCATCAAGATCGTTCCCCAGGCTCAGGCTTATGTCATTGAGAGACTTGGAGCTTATCAGGGAACCTGGTCTGTAGGATTCCACGTAAAGGCCCCCGTAGTAGACAAGGTAGCACGCAGAGTAAACCTCAAGGAGCAGGTTGCTGACTTCCCGCCCCAGCCCGTTATCACCAAGGATAACGTTACCATGAGGATCGATACCGTCGTATTCTACCAGATCACCGATCCTAAGCTTTATACCTACGGTGTAGAGAACCCGATGCTCGCTATCGAGAACCTCACCGCTACCACTCTTCGTAACATCATCGGAGATCTCGAACTCGATGAGACTCTCACCAGCCGTGAGACCATCAACACTCAGATGAGATCCAGCCTTGATATCGCTACCGATCCTTGGGGCATCAAGGTTAACCGCGTAGAGCTCAAGAATATCATCCCTCCCGCAGAGATCCAGAATGCGATGGAGAAGCAGATGAAGGCAGAGCGTGAGCGTCGTGAAGCTGTCACCAGAGCGGAGGGAGACAAGAAGGCAAGGATCCTCGAGGCAGAGGGAGAAAAGGAATCCGCAATCCTTCGTGCACAGGCTGAGAAGGAAGCACTTGTCCTTCACGCAGAGGCACACAAGGAAAAGATGATCCGTGAGGCAGAAGGTGAAGCTCAGGCTATCCTCAAGGTTCAGCAGGCTAAGGCTGACGGTATCAGAGCACTCAAGGAAGCAGGCGCAGACGAGGCTGTCCTTAAGCTCAAGAGCCTCGAGGCATTTGAGAAGGTTGCTGACGGACAGGCTACCACCATTCTCCTTCCTTCAGAGCTTCAGGGCATCGCAAGCATGGCAACCGCTTTTGCTGAAGGCTCCAAGGCAGTAAGAGAAGCAAAGCCCGGAGTACACATCCCCAACGAAAGTGATGCAGATCACACCGGATTCGAGAACTGCTGATAGTATATGACCGGACGCGGAAATCCCGCTTTCGGAAGAGGTAACCGAAATGGTTGATTTAAGAGGAAAAGATTTCCTTAAACTGCTCGACTTTACAGCGGAGGAGATAGATTATCTCCTCACGCTCGCAGCAGAGCTTAAGGATAAAAAGAAAAAGGGCGTACCGCACGATCATCACAAGGGAAAGAATATCGCCCTCATTTTTGAAAAAACGAGTACGCGTACAAGGTGCGCTTTTGAAGTCGCAGCGCGAGATCTCGGAATGGGCGTAACTTACCTTGATCCTACGGGATCACAGATCGGAAAGAAAGAGTCTATCGCCGATACCGCCAGAGTCCTTGCGGGTATGTTTGACGGTATTGAATACCGCGGATTTGAGCAGACCATAGTCCAGGAACTGGCATATTATTCCAAGGTTCCCGTATGGAACGGACTTACGAATGAGTTTCATCCCACTCAGATGCTTGCCGATATGCTCACGATAAGAGAGCACTTTGGAAAGCTGGAGGGAATAACGCTCGCATACTTCGGAGATGCCAGATACAATACCGGCAATTCCCTCATGGTAGCCGGAGCAAAGATGGGAATGAACATCATACTCTGTGCGCCTAAAAAGTATTTCCCCAATGAGGAACTCGTGGAGAAGTGCAGGGAGATCGCTGCCGAAAGCGGAGGATCGATCACTCTTACCGAGGACATCGAGGAGGCTTCAAAGGGAGCAAATGTTGTCTATACCGACGTGTGGGTATCCATGGG
>DFKT01000080.1 GCA_002373595.1 Lachnospiraceae bacterium UBA3638
ATGATGCGATCCCTTACGGCGAAGCAAAAGCGGCTCAGTTTACCGGGTATACCGCCGGGCTGTCTCTGCAGCCTCTGACCAAGGATAACCCGGCTTTCTCGTCCGTGCCCGCATCTGCCAAGCCTTCATACAGATCCAGGCTCATACCCGAGATATCAGGCAAAACATATAACCTCTCCGATAATCCTCAGGGCTTTAAAAACATGTCCCTCACCTTCGAAGAGAACAAAAAATATGCGCTCCTCTCCTTCAGTCTTGGAGACGAAACGCATTCCTTTGAACTCGGCCTCGGCAGACTCTGCGAAGGCATCTTCCCGATATACTCCCAGAGATACGCCGCAAGCGGTATCTGGCTGACTCCCGACACCTTCTACATCTACGTCCATATCATAGGCGAATATGTCGGAAGTATAAAATTCGTGCTTTCCTTCAAAGACGGATCGTTAAGCGTCTTTGTCAAAAAGCACGAAGAATCTCTCTTTAATGAATTTAACGGGCACTTCTACGGAACTGCCGAATGATCTACTGGTCTAATGTCTGAGTCTTGTTAGCATTGGAAAGCCTTACCATGGCACGCGCAAGCGACGCCTCAGACAGTCTGTATTCCTGAATGCTCTGATCCTGGCGAAGCTTTTCCTTGGCTCTCTCAAGCGCTCTCTGAGCTCTCGCTCTGTCTATATCCTCGGGATACTCTATCGTATCAACGAGCAGTATGGTCTCGGCATGCGATATATGCACGAAACCTATACCCGCCACTCCGTTTATGACCTTTTCCTCACCGTCATCATCAACGACTACCGTCTTAACCAGTCCCTCAACGGTCGCAATAACCATAGGCTCATGATCCGCAAGTATCTGGAGTCGTCCATCCTTTGCGGGTATGGTGAGCGAGATCGCTTCCCCTTCATAAAACGGTCCGTCGGCCGCAAGTATTTTAAGCCTGAACGGTTTCGCCATCTCTCTTTGCCTTCTCTATAACATCCTCTATCGTACCGACATTAAAGAATGCGTTCTCGGGATACTGATCCATCTCACCCGAAAGGATTGCTTTGAATCCCTTGATCGTCTCAGAGAGAGGAACATATGCTCCCGGAACACCCGTGAAATTCTCTGCAACATGGAACGGCTGCGAGAGAAACTTCTGAATCTTACGCGCACGGTAAACAGTAACTTTGTCTTCCTCGGAAAGTTCATCCATTCCAAGGATGGCTATGATATCCTGAAGCTCTTTGTATTTCTGAAGAGTCTCCTGTACTCGTCTGGCGACATTATAATGCTCCTCTCCCACTATATCCGGTTCGAGTATACGGGATGTCGACTCAAGAGGATCGACTGCAGGATAGATACCCTGTTCAACAATCTTTCTGGACAGGACGGTCGTGGCATCCAGATGTGCGAATGTCGTCGCCGGTGCAGGATCGGTAAGATCGTCCGCAGGGACATATACAGCCTGGACCGATGTGATACTTCCGCTCTTGGTGGATGTGATCCTCTCCTGCAGTTCTCCGAGTTCGTTTGCAAGAGTGGGCTGATATCCGACGGCGGAAGGCATACGACCGAGAAGTGCCGATACCTCGGAACCCGCTTGTACAAATCTGAATATGTTATCTATGAACAAAAGAACATCCTTGTGCTCGACATCACGGAAATACTCAGCCATGGTAAGTCCGGTCTCCGCAACTCTCATTCTGGACCCGGGCGGCTCATTCATCTGCCCGAAGACAAGCGCGGTCTTCTCAAGTACTCCGGACTCACTCATCTCTCTCCAGAGATCGTTTCCTTCTCTGGAACGCTCTCCTACACCGGTGAATATCGAGTATCCGCCGTGCTCGGTTGCTATATTGGTGATGAGTTCCTGTATAAGTACGGTCTTGCCGACTCCGGCTCCTCCGAAAAGTCCAATCTTTCCTCCCTTGGCATATGGTGCGAGGAGATCTATAACCTTGATACCGGTCTCAAGTATCTCTACGACCGGACTCTGATCTTCAAACGAAGGCGGATTACGGTGGATCAGCCATCTGGCACCGCCGAGTATCGGCTCCCCATCATCAACCGTCTCTCCGAGCACATTAAAGAGTCTTCCGAGTGTTCTCTTTCCAACAGGTACGGATATAGGTCCGCCTGTTGCAAATACATCCATATTCTTGGACAATCCCTCACTGGGACCGAGCATGATACATCTGACGATGCCGCCGCCGAGATGCTGAGCAACCTCCATCACAAGAGTCTTGCCCTCGACTTCGACCTCGAGTGCATCCTTTATGAATGGGATAACTTCCTCGCCGAATTCAACATCGACAACCGGACCCATTACCGCTATCGTCTTGCCATGTCCTATACTGTCGGCATATTTCATAGGATCATTTATCCTCCTGTTTTTCCTGCTTTGCTTTCTTTTGTGCCTTTGCTCCCGCAGCCACTTCCGTTATCTCCTGCGTGATCATAGCCTGTCTCTCACGGTTATAGCTGATGCGGAGCGATCTTAACATCGTATCTGCATTTCTGTTCGCGTTGTCCATCGCCATCATACGATCATTCTGCTCGCTGCAATACGAATCGACGAGTGCACTGTACACATATCCCACTATCGCATCGGGAACGGTATTCTCAAGGACTGTCTGAGCATTCGGAACGAATTGAAGTTCCTCTCTGAAGAGTGCAGCGCTTCCTGTATCCTCTTCGAGTCTCTCCTTGACTTCCTCTTTTATAAGCGGAAGAAGTCTGCGAACCTGAGGCTCGCTGGTCGTCGAATCGGTAAGATCAGTAAATACTATATATACTTCATCCGTCTCTCCGCTTCTGAATTCATCAAGCATTTTCTCCGATATGACACGTGCTCTGTGAAGAGATGGATTCTGCGCGGTATATTTGAACTGTCCGGCCATGATCACTTTCTTACCCGCGAAGTACTGTCTGCCAACCTCACCTACCACATAGAGCTTTACCTTTTCTTCACACTCAAGGAGCTTATCGACAACCTTCAGCACATTGTGATTGTAAGAACCGGCAAGTCCCTTGTCCGCAGTTATAACAAGTATCGCTTTGGTACGGTTTGCTCCCTTCTTGTCCTCTCTTCTGTCGACGTAAGTGGATTCTAGATCGGGGATGCTTTCCATTATAGCTGCGAGCATTCTCTGAAGATAAGCAAAGTACGGCGCATTAGCCTCCATTCCTTTGCGCGCTTTGCGCAGTTTGGTGGAGGATATCATATACATCGCATTTGTGATCTTTCTCGTATCCTCGACGCTCCTGATGCGTCCGGATATTTCTCTGATGCCCGGCATTTACTGTTTAAATCCCTCTTTGAATTTCCTTGCCGCCGAAGCAATATCCTCGGCGAGCTCGGGAGTCAGCTGCTTAGATGTCTGAAGTTCCTGCACTATCTCAGTATGATTCTTTTCCATATATTCGATCAGGCCCATCTGGAACTTCTTAACGGAAGAAACCTCGATATCATCCATGATCTTGGCATTAGCCGTAACAAGGGTGATGACCTGCTCAGCCATACTCAAAGGTCTGCCGAGAGGCTGTTTTAACAGTTCCATAAGTGCATGTCCGTGATTAAGCAGATCTTTGGTCGACTGATCGAGATCGGAGCTGAACTGTGTAAACACTTCCATCTCTCTGAACTGAGCGAGATCTATTCTTATACTTCCCGAAGCTTTCTTCATGGCTTTGGTCTGCGCCGCACCTCCGACACGCGATACGGAAAGTCCGACATTGACCGCGGGTCTCATTCCCATAAAGAACAGTTCACTCTCGAGATATATCTGTCCGTCAGTGATCGATATGACATTGGTAGGTATATATGCCGATACATCCCCTGCCTGAGTCTCAATGATAGGAAGTGCAGTAAGTGATCCGCCACCGAGCTTATCTGAAAGCTTCGCACTTCTCTCGAGGAGTCTGGAATGAAGATAGAATACGTCTCCGGGATATGCTTCTCTTCCGGGAGATCTCTCAAGCAAAAGCGAAAGTGCTCTGTATGCTACAGCATGCTTGGAGAGGTCGTCATATACTATGAGTACGTCGCGTCCCCTGTTCATAAAGTACTCCGCTATGGAAGTACCGGAATAAGGAGCGATATACTGAAGCGGTGCAGGATCGGAAGCCGTAGCGCTTACGACAACACAGTAATCCATTGCATCGTTTTTCTTTAAGGTATTAACAAATTTGGCTATAGTCGATGCCTTCTGTCCTATCGCAACATAGATACAGATGACATCTTTGCCCTTTTGATTGAGGATCGTATCAAGTGCGATCGAAGTCTTACCTGTCTGGCGGTCGCCGATGATGAGCT
>DFKT01000018.1:0-7931 GCA_002373595.1 Lachnospiraceae bacterium UBA3638
GTACCGAGCCGTGGAGTTCATATACAGTCTTGCTTCCGGCAGCCTGATGGAGACCGTCGATATTCTGCGTGACTACTGCGCGGAGCTTTCCTGCTTTCTCGAGCTCGGCAAGCTTGAGGTGTGCTTTGTTTGGCTGAGCAGTGGCGCAGAGCATCTTGTCACGATAGAATCTGTAGAATTCCTCACGGTTTCTCATATAGAAAGTATGACTGAGTATCGTCTCCGGAGGATAATCATATTTTTGGTTATAGAGTCCGTCGACACTTCTGAAATCCGGGATGCCGCTCTCTGTCGATACTCCTGCACCTCCGAAGAATACAATATTGTCAAACTTATTTACGTATTCATTCAGCTTGGCGATCTTTTCTTCATAAGTCATTTCTGCACTCATTCGGATCCTCCTTTCAAAAGTAAAGCTTACAGCCGGTCATTCAGAAAAATACAGAGCGCCGGCAGATATCCGGCGCCCTGTACAAAACAGCAGCTTAAATAGTCTTAAATGCAGGTACAAAAATGGGGAAGGTGCTGTCTCCCTTTAAGGTCTTGCCTGCGGTGATGGATACATTCTTGTCAGAAATGATGTAGTCGATCTCACAGTTTCCTGCGATCGTCGTATCCTGCATGATGATACTGTTGCGGATCTTGGTTCCCTTTCCGACCTTGACTCCTCTGAAGAGGATGCAGTTCTCGATGTCACCCTCTATTACGCAACCGTCGGCAACCATGCAGTTCTTAACTTTGGATCCGCCGATGTAGCGAGTCGGGTTGTCATCACGTACTGTCGTATAGATGGGATTGGGTGCAAACAGTGCATCGAGGTTTGCGGGATCGAGCAGCTTCATATTCTCGTTGAAGTAGCTGACCATATCGGTGATACGTGCAGTGTATCCATTGTAAGCGT
Source organism: Lachnospiraceae bacterium UBA3638 (assembly GCA_002373595.1). GTDB lineage: Bacteria > Bacillota > Clostridia > Lachnospirales > Lachnospiraceae > AC2028. The sequence goes on from DFKT01000018.1 coordinate 902, forward strand.
ATCCGAATATCTTCATGCTGTCGAGCACGGGTGAAAGGATATCACGCTCGAAGTAAACATTTCCGCTCGCATATGCCTTCTCGATCATGCTGATGAGAAGAGTGCGCTCTACGAGGTAGAGGTTCATCGAGAGGTTCTGAGGACCGTACTCCTTGGAGTTGGTCTGGATCTCCCTGATGCGTCCCGAGTCGTCAATATTGAGAGTGTAGTAGAGGTCGGTCGTCTGGGTGGCCTGGAGATTCATGAATCCGTAAGGGATGGGCTCATTCGTGTACGCGATGGTTACATCCGCTCCGGTCGCCTCATGCTCTGCGATCATCGCTTTGTAATTGAAGTTGCAGACGATGTTTGAATCGGTGAGGAATACATATTTCTCTTTCTGCTGCTTCAGGAACTCGATGATGCTCGCGATAGCTTCGACACGTCCGTTGTATACTTTGATATTTTTCTCAGCATAGGGAGGGACGATGTTAAGTCCGCCGTTCTTGCGGGAGAGATCCCACGCACGTCCGGCACCGAGGTGTCTCATGAGAGAGCGGTAATTCTTACGGACGATGACGGTGATATTGCTGATGCCGTTGTTTACCAGACCCGAGAGTATGAAGTCCACGAGACGGTATCTGCTGGCGAAAGGAATGGATGCCATGAGTCTCTCATTGACCAGGCTCCTTACCTCATTGTCGTAACTGTTGGGGAAGATAATGGCTAATGCGTCCTGATTGTTGTTCAGCATTGTGATTCGCCCTCCTTTACATCGGTTTTGATCATGGCTTTCGGACCGATAACGGCGCGGGCACCGATCTTGACATTCGAGCCGACCGTTGCGACATCCTTCGATTCGCCTTTGGGCATCTCACCTACTACGGCATTTTCGCCGATCTCAACATTTTCTGCTATGATGCAGTGACTTACCTTGGCACCGGCCTTGATGGTCGTGCCGCTCATTACTACTGCGTCCTCAACGACAGCACCTTCCTCAACCTTAACGCCTGCGAAGAGGATTGAGTGTCTTACTGTTCCGCCGATGCGGCATCCGTCGGTGATAAGGGCGTTGTCTATGATCGCATTGTTACCTACGGTATGTCCGGGCATTCCGCTGTTGCGGCTGTAGATCTTCCAGTCGTCATCAAAGAGGTTTATACCGCTATGCTCGGGATCGAGGATCTCCATATTTGCCTCCCAAAGAGAGGATATGGTTCCTACATCCTTCCAGTAGCCGTTGAAGTGATAAGCATACATCCTGCGATTGTCACGAAGAAGAGCAGGGATGATATCATTTCCGAAATCGTTGGAGGACTCGGGATTGGCCTCGTCTTCTGTGAGGTACTTCTCGAGTACATCCCAGTTAAATATGTAGATACCCATGGAAGCAAGGTTTGACTTGGGCTCCTTGGGCTTCTCCTGGAATTCCGTTATGCGGTCATTGGCATCAGCAACCATGAGACCGAAGCGGGAAGCTTCATCCCAGGGTACTTCCATGACTGCTACAGAGAACTCTGCATCTTTGGATTTATGGAACTGAAGGAAATCGTTATAGTCCTGCTTGCATATCTGATCGCCCGAGAGGATGATGACATATTCGGGATCATATCTGCGGAGGAATGAAAGATTCTGGTAGATAGCGTTAGCCGTTCCCTTATACCAGTCGGAACCTGATGCCTGCTGGTAAGGAGGAAGTACATGTGCGCCGCCGTAGAGTCGATCGAGGTCCCAAGGCTGTCCGTGACCAATGTACTCGTTAAGGACAAGGGGCTGATACTGAGTCAGGATACCGACCGTATCGATGCCGGAGTTGACGCAGTTCGAAAGCGGGAAGTCGATGATACGGTATTTTCCGCCGAAAGGAACTGCAGGTTTGGCCAGCTTGTCTGTCAGGGCATAGAGTCTCGAACCCTGACCGCCGGCCAGAATCATTGCAACCATTTCTTTTGCCATAGCAATTTCTCCCTTTTAGGTTTCTTACTTTTTGTGAAAAATATACTCAAAAAGTAGAAATATTTTACCATATTTGTTGAAAATATACAATAAAATACGCGGAAAAGCATTTTTTTCGTCAGAATCACAAATGAGGATAGTAAATGGCAGATTATGCTTGATTTTGACTGCCCCGTATTGTAAAATCATAAGCCGTGATATATTTTCCTTGCTCGCACCCACTGTGCGGGCCAAAGACCAAAAGGAGGTAACTTATGAACAAGTACGAATTGGCCGTCGTTTTGAGCGCTGCGCTTGATGACGATGGAAGAGCTGCCACATTGGACAAATGTAAGGCTCTGGTTGAGAGATTCGGCGGAAAGATCGCTGAAGTGGAAGAGTGGGGCAAGAAGAAGCTTGCTTACGAGATCCAGAAGTCCAAAGAGGGATTCTATTACTTCATCCGCTTCGAGGCTGAGCCGACTGCTCCCGCAGAGATCGAGTCAAGAGTCCGTATTATGGATGGCGTCATCAGATTCCTGTGCGTTCGTCAGGACGAGGCATAAGGAGATAATATATGAATAAGGTAATCTTGATGGGTAGACTTACCCGCGACCCCGAAGTAAGAACATCAGCAGGTGCCAGCCAGACTACTATAGGAAGGTTCAGCATCGCCGTAGACAGAAGATTTAAGCGTGACGGAGAGCCCGATGCGGATTTCTTCAACTGCACTTCTTTCGGCAAGCAGGCTGAGTTCGTTGAGAAGTATCTTCACAAGGGAACCAAGGTTGTTGTCGTAGGACGTATCCAGAACAACAACTACACCAATAAGGAAGGCCAGCAGGTCAGAGACGTACAGATCATGATCGATGAGATCGAGTTCGCCGAGAGCAAGAACTCTCAGGGCGGTGGAAACTACGGCGGATCTGATGCAGGTCAGACTTCAGGCGGTGCAGCAGGCGACTTTATGAACATACCTGACGGAGTCGAAGAAGAATTACCGTTCACTTGATTGATTAGGAGGAAACTATGGCTTTTAATAAATCGGAGAGGCCCGAAGGAGCGCCCAGGAAAAAGGGTGGAATGCACAAGCGTAAGAAGGTTTGCGTATTCTGCGGAAAAGACAATGTGATCGATTACAAGGATGCTGCAAAGCTCCGCAAGTATATTTCTGAGGGAGGAAAGATCCTTCCCCGCCGTATCACCGGAAACTGCGCAAAGCATCAGAGAGAGCTTACCACCGCTATCAAGCGTGCCCGTCAGCTCGCTATCCTGCCTTACGTTCAGGATTGATCACACAACAAAGATTTACAGATTTCAGGAAAGATATCACGTCAAAGGAGAAGTCATACGGACTTCTCCTTTTTTCTTTAATATGGGTACCGACTATGGTATAATGTAACGAGTTATGAGTAACAGCAGGATCAAAGTAAAAGGTCATATACGTTCCTTCATGAGGTTCAGCATCTACCTCGGGATACTGCTTGCGGCGGTCACCGTGGCGATGTTTCTCATCGATGTCAGAGCCGGCATCCTTCTGTCCGCGTTCACGGTATTCTATTTCGCGATAACGCTTACTCTCTATTTCTATAATCGTCCCATCATAATGAACGAGCTGGTGAGCTTTGCCACCGAGTATGGGCAGATCCAGAGGAAACTCTTAAGAGAACTGGACATCCCCTATGTACTCATGGATGAGGATGGCAGGGTAATGTGGACCAACTCCGCATTTGAGAACATCACTCACATATCCAAAGGATATTCAAAACCGATATCGACGCTGCTTCAGTCCATCACCAAGGACCGTCTGCCCGTAAGTGCGGATGCGCCCACGGCTAATTTCGAGATAGAGTATGAAGGAAGGGATTACACAGCGAACCTTCGCCGCATATCGCTCAAGGAGATGGCTGAGCACAGCGATATGATCGAGGCGGAAGGATATGAAGGATTCCTCATCGCATGTTTCCTCTTTGATGTGACCGCACTTCACATAGCGCTTCAGGAAGTAGATGACCAGAGCCTCTGCGTCGGAATGATCTATCTGGACAACTACGATGAGGCTATGGAGAGTATAGAGGAAGTCAGACAGTCCCTGCTTTCCGCACTTATCGATCGTAAGGTCAATAAGTACGTGGCGGGTGTCGACGGTATCTGCCGTAAGATGGAGAAGGATAAGTACCTCGCCATCCTGAGAAAGAGATCGGTAGCTCAGCTCCAGGAATCAAAGTTCGAACTTCTCGAGGACATCAAGACCGTCAGCATCGGAAATGAGATGGCAGTCACGATCAGTATAGGCCTCGGTGTGGATGGACTCACATATGCGCAGAACTTTGAGTTCGCGAGAAACGCAATAGACCTCGCGCTCGGACGAGGCGGAGATCAGGCAGTCATCAAGACTCCCGATGCGGTCACCTACTACGGCGGAAAGAGCCAGAGCGTCGAGAAGAATACGAGAGTAAAAGCGAGAGTCAAGGCTCACGCTTTACGAGAGATAGTAAACGCCAAGGAAAACGTGCTCGTCATGGGTCACTCCAGACCGGATGCGGATTCGTTCGGAGCAGCGGTCGGTATCTACTGTATGGCGAGAGCACTTGAAAAGAAAGCATACATAGTACTGGATAATCCGACATCGGACATCCAGCCGCTCATCGATACATTCAAGTCATCACCCGAGTGTGACGATGCGATCATCTCCGGAGAGACCGCGATAAGTATGGCAGATCAGAATACCGTAGTCATAGTTGTCGATGTCAATAAACCTTCGATAACTGAGTGCCCCGATCTTCTCAAATACGCGAAGTCGATCGTCGTGCTCGATCATCACAGAGCCGGCAACGAGGTCATCGAGAATGCTACGCTTTCATATGTCGAGCCTTTCGCATCGAGTGCGTGCGAGATGATTTCGGAAATCCTGCAGTATGTTAAGGACAATGTGCGTATACGCCCTGAGGAGGCTGACTGCCTCTACTCCGGCATCGTGGTCGATACCAACAACTTCGTCATAAAGGCCGGCGTCAGGACATTCGAAGCTGCTGCATACTTAAGAAGATGCGGAGCCGATGTAACGAGAGTAAGGAAGATGTTCCGCGCGGATGCCATCGAATATATGGCAAAGGCGGATACAGTATCGCAGGCTGAGCTCTACAGGGGAAGCTTCGCAATGTCGGTATGCAGAGCGGAGAGACTTCCGAATCCGATCGTAACGGGTGCGCAGGCTGCCAACGAGCTTCTCAATATCAGGGGCGTAAAGGCAAGCTTTGTATTTACGGATTACCAGAACAAGATAAATGTCAGTGCGAGATCGATAGACGAAGTAAATGTACAGCTCATCATGGAGCGTATCGGTGGCGGCGGACACTTGAATGTAGCGGCTGCCCAGCTCGAGGATACGACGATCGAGGAAGCTATCGATACCGTAAAGAATACGATAGACGAGCTGCTTGAGAGCGGCGAGCTCTGATGTAAGGGGGATATCATGAAGATCATACTTCTCAAAGATGAAAAGAAACTCGGCAAAAAGGGAGATCTCATAGAGGCCAGCGACGGATATGCAAGGAACTACATCCTGCCTCAGAAGATAGGTGTAGAAGCCACTCCCAAGGCTATAAACGATCTCAAACTTCAGAAAGCAAACGAATCCAAGATTGCGGCAGAGCAGCTCGCGGCAGCTAAGGAGCTTGCAGAGAAACTGGACAAGATCTCTGTCATCACTCATATCAAAGCAGGCGAGAACGGCAAGGCTTTCGGTTCCGTATCATCCAAGGAGATTGCGGAAGCATGCAAAGCTCAGCACGGACTTGAGATAGACAAGAAAAAGATCGTGCTTCCCGAGCCCTTAAAGGCATTCGGAAGCTTCGACGTAAGCATAAAACTTCATCCCGAAGTAACGGGAAAACTCAAAGTAAAAGTAGAAGAGGAATAGATCGGGGAGACTTATGCCTGAAGAATTGGACGGATTTCAGGTCGGCAGGATAATGCCGCATAGTGAAGAGTCCGAGCGTTCGGTCATAGGATCGATGCTCATGGACGCCGATGCTATTGGTATTGCGTCGGAATATATCACCGGAGAAGATTTTTACAATCGCTCTTACGGCGTTATTTTTGATACCATCGTTGAGATGGATGAAGCCCGTACCCCTGTTGATCCCGTCACTCTGGTAGAGAAGCTCCGCCAAAAGGACCTCCCGCCCGATGTGGCCAGCATCGATACAATGAGAGCTTTCCTCGGCACGGAATACACTTCTCAGAATGTTACCGCCTATGCGAAGAAGGTAGCGGAGAAATCCACTTTAAGGAAACTCATCAAGGCTAACGCGTCCATACAGGATACCTGCTTTAAGGCAGAGGCTCCGATGGAAGATATCCTAAACGATGCGGAGAAGCAGATATTCGATATCGTTCAGAAGAGAAATACATCCGAGATAGTACCGATAAGGACTATCGTAAAGGAGGCTATCGCCAAGATAGACTCCGCATATACCAACAAGGGCCCCGTAACAGGACTTGCCACAGGATTCTACGATCTCGACAGAGATACTTCGGGATTCCAGAGATCGGATCTCATCCTTCTCGCAGCGAGACCTTCAATGGGAAAAACGGCATTCGCGCTTAATATAGCAGAGCACATGGCTCTCAAACTGGGACTTCATGTTGCGATATTCAGTCTCGAGATGAGTAAGGAGCAGCTCGTAAACCGTCTCTTTGCGGTAAGGTCCAAGGTAGACGCGGAGAAGCTCCGAAACGGAAGACTTACCCCTGATGAGTGGAGGAAGCTCACTGAGAGTGCATCCGAGATCGGTATGTCCAATCTCATCATAGACGATACTCCCGGTATATCCGTTCCTGAGATGAGGAGTAAATGCAGAAAACTCCAGATGACGCAGGGACTCGATGTCATCTTCATAGACTATCTCCAGCTGATGACAGGCAGCGGAAAAGCCGACTCACGGCAGCAGGAGATCTCGAACATATCTCGTTCGCTCAAGGCACTTGCCAGAGAGTTAAAGGTACCCGTAGTCGCACTTTCACAGCTCTCCCGTCAGGTTGAGCAGCGTCCCGATAAGCGCCCGATGCTTTCGGACCTTCGTGAATCGGGAGCGATAGAGCAGGATGCGGA
>DFKT01000018.1:8064-18701 GCA_002373595.1 Lachnospiraceae bacterium UBA3638
ATCATCATAGCCAAGCAAAGAAACGGCCCGATCGGCACGACATCCCTCGCTTGGATCCCCGAGCTCACACTCTTCAGGAATCTCGACAGAGAGGTCGGAAAAAAGAATCAGGAATAAAATATAAACCTCCGTGGTGAAACCATAGGGGGTTTATGTGTAAATGGATGGATATAATCGTATATTAAGTTGGCGGAGGTAGTGACGAGTGCCAAGAAATGATAATGAAAAATGGCAAATAGATCTCGAGGAATACATTAGACAGGGTGAGCCGGATCAGTCTGAAAAATCCTCGGCATGGAAGACGGCTATCGGTCTGCAGGATGTTGATGGACTAAAGACCTCTGATTATTTACTGGAAACAGCGAAGGAACATATAGAAGGCAGGATAGATATCAAAACTGCCGGTCAAAGAATAGAAAGCTATTATGAAGAACGAACGGGCAGAAATGAGAGTAAAGAAGAGACAAAAGAAGCAGATATTGTAGCTGCTAGGATAGCGGAGATCCTTGGAGAGAGAACTTTTCAGTTTTCTCCTGTCGAGTGGAAAAACATCCATAAAAGACTTTTCAACGGTGTGTTTGAACATGCGGGACAGTATCGTACATATAACATTACCAAAAAAGAATGGATATTGAACGGAGACACAGTATATTATGCATCTGCTGATAGCATCAGTGAAACGCTGAACTATGACTTTCAGATGGAAAAGGATTTTTCATATAAAAATCTTTCGGCAGAGGACACTGCAAGGCATATAGTAAAATTCACATCCGGAATCTGGCAGATTCATCCATTCTGTGAAGGTAACACAAGAGCGACAGCTGTATTTATTATCAAATACTTGAAGTCGCTTGGCTATTCTGTAAATAATGAGATTTTTGCAGAAAATTCATGGTATTTTCGCAATGCTCTTGTAAGAGCGAATTATAATGACCATAAAAAAGGAATTACGGCTACATCTGTTTTTCTTAATAGATTTTTCGAGAACCTTCTTCTTGGAGCAAACTATGAACTGAAAAATAGGTATATGCATGTTGATTATATTGAATCTGAGAATAAGGATTTCCACAGTACGGTTTCAGGTGCCAAAGTGCCAGTTTCAAAGAGCCAAAATGGCACTTTGAAACTATCTCATGAGGAAATGGCAATAATACAAGTGTTACTGGAAGAACCATCGGCAACGCAAAAAAGAATAGCGGAACTTATCGGGAAGTCTGAAAGGACGATTAAAAGGCGAACAGTTGAAATGCAGGAAAAAGGACTGATTCGCAGAGAGAATGGAAAGCGAAACGGCAGGTGGGAAGTGCTTATAAGGTTATAAAAATTCACAGTTATGATTGTTTTCACTGAATGATGAAAAGGGAAGAAAAGTGACACAATTGCTTAAACTATTTTACTAAAAACCGCCCGTACATTATGTACGGGCGGTTCTCGTTTTGCCTTGCTTTAGCTTAAACTCAGCCTTCGGAGATAGCGCCGGTAGGGCAAGTTCCTGCACATCCGCCGCAGCTGATGCACTTATCAGCGTCGATCTCAAACTTTCCGTCGCCCATGGAGATAGCGCCGACAGGGCACTGAGCCTCACATGCTCCGCATGCTACGCAGGCGTCACTGATAACAAATGCCATAATACACCTCCTGTCCGAGACATTACCACGGGAAACCCGAATCGTCTCTAAATCATCAAAAACTACAACTAATATCCTATACTATCTTGCGTAAGATTTCAATATTTTGACCGAAAATCATTTTTCGTCGTCTTCGCGTCTTTTTCTAATGCCGTCGAGGATAACTGCCTTCTTTTCGAGGAGGACTTTCCTGTCGAGGGGCTCTACTCCGTCGAGTCTGTACGGGATGCCGAGCTTCTCGTACTTCGTCCTGCCCATGGTGTGGTAGGGGAGGGCATCGAGCGCCTTGAGGTTCTTGAAATGTCCGATGAAGTAGCCCAGGTCGAAGAGGTACTTGTCGTCGTCCGTCCAGCCGGGCACGATGACGTGTCTGATCCACATATCCACATGCTTTTCGTCGAGGTAAGCGGCGAATTTGAGGATATTGGTATTGGGCTGCTGTACCAGCTCCTTGTGCTTCTCGGGGTCGATATGCTTGATATCGAGCATCACGAGGTTAGTCACCTCCATGAGCTTGTCAAATTTCTCCATCATAGCCGGATTGTCGGGATTGAAGGCTATACCGGAGGTATCCAGGCAGGTGTGCACGCCGTCATTCCTGGCGAGCGTAAAGAGCTCTGTCAGGAAGTCTATCTGCATGAGGGGCTCTCCGCCGGTGACCGTAATGCCGCCGCCGTTCATATAGAAGCTCTCATTCCTGTGGTACTGTTCCATGATCTCGGAAGGCTCCATCTCGGTGCCGCCGTTCATCTCCCAGGTATCGGGATTGTGGCAATAAGCACAGCGCATGGGGCATCCCTGCACGAATACGACATATCTTGTTCCGGGTCCGTCTACGGTTCCGAAGCTTTCGAGAGAATGAATGCGTCCTTTCATGATAGAGTCCTTTCGTTTGGCAAATATTTTCCCGTTCATTATACCACATCGGGGGGATGACATATATAGGGAATGTACCGAAAAAAGTACACTTTCAAACCTTGACTAATGTATACAAGATTTCCTATAATTGATTCTGCGACAGAAGAGCCAAAGAGGCTTTTCAATATACACCAACATAGGAGGTAACAAATGGAAAAAGCTGTAGAATGGCAGGATTTTGCCACCGGCAAGTGGGACAGAGAGGTCAATGTTCGCGACTTCATCCAGAGAAACTATCATCCCTACGATGGAGATGAGTCTTTCCTCGCAGGCCCCACCCAGAACACCAAGGACCTTTGGAATCAGGTTCTTGATCTTCAGAAACTTGAGAGAGAAAGAGGTGGAGTAGTAGACATGGATACCAAGGTTGTATCCACCATCACTTCTCACGGCCCCGGATATCTTGACAAGAGCAAGGAGACCATCGTTGGTTTCCAGACCGATAAGCCCTTCAAGCGTTCACTTCAGCCTTATGGAGGAATCCGTATGGCAGAGAAGGCTTGCGCTGACAACGGCTATGAGGTTGATCCTGAGATAAGCGAGTTCTTCTCTACTCACAGAAAGACTCACAACGCAGGATGCTTTGATGCTTACAACCCCGAGATGAGAGCTTGCCGTTCATCTCACATCATCACCGGACTTCCCGATGCATACGGACGTGGAAGAATCATCGGTGACTATCGTCGTGTTGCTCTTTACGGAATCGATCGTCTTATCGCTGACAAGGAGGATCAGAAGGCTTCTACCGGACGCGTTATGACTGATGACGTTATCCGTCTTCGTGAAGAGCTCTCCGAGCAGATCACTGCTCTTAAGATGATGAAGGAAATGGCTGCTTCTTACGGCTGCGACATCTCCAAGCCCGCAGCAAACGTTCAGGAAGCTATCCAGTGGACCTACTTCGGCTACCTTTGCTCTGTTAAGGAGCAGAACGGCGCAGCAATGAGCCTTGGCCGTACTTCCACCTTCCTTGACATCTTCGCTGAGAGAGACCTCAAGAACGGAACCTTCACCGAGGAGCAGATCCAGGAGTTCGTAGATCACTTCATCATGAAGCTTCGTTGCGTAAAGTTCGCTCGTACTCCCGAGTACAACCAGATCTTCGCAGGCGATCCCGTTTGGGTTACCGAGTCACTCGGCGGTGTAGGCGTTGACGGACGTCATATGGTTACCAAGATGAGCTTCCGTTATCTCCACACCCTTGAGAACCTTGGTGCATCACCCGAGCCCAACCTTACCGTTCTCTGGTCCACCAGACTTCCTCAGGCTTGGAAGAAGTACTGCGCTAAGATCTCCATCACCACTTCTTCGATCCAGTACGAGAACGATGACCTTATGAGAGTTACTCACGGCGATGACTACGGTATCGCATGCTGCGTATCCTCCATGGTTATCGGTAAGGAGATGCAGTTCTTCGGAGCTCGTGCTAACCTTGCCAAGTGTCTCCTCTACGCTCTTAACGGCGGTATCGATGAGGTTACCAAGAAGCAGGTTGGACCTAAGTATCGCCCTGTAGAGGGAGATGTTCTTGATTACGATGATGTATATGCTAAGTTTATGGATATGATGGAGTGGCAGGCTGACGTTTACGTCAACACCCTCAACATCATCCACTACATGCATGACAAGTATTGCTATGAGAGAGCAGAGATGGCTCTTCATGACAAGAACGTTAAGAGATATTTCGCAACCGGTATTGCAGGTCTTTCAATCGTTGCTGACTCTCTCTCCGCTATCAAGTATGCGAAGGTTGAGGTTATCCGCGATGAGGACGGTATCATCACCGACTTCAAGACCACCGGTGATTTCCCTAAGTACGGAAACGATGATGACCGCGTAGACGATATCGCTCAGGATATCGTTCACAAGTTCATGACCGCTGTACGCAGACATCATACCTACAGAAACGGTGTTCCTACCACTTCCATCCTTACCATCACCTCCAACGTTACCTACGGTAAGGCTACCGGAAATACTCCCGACGGACGTCGTAAGGGACAGCCTTTCGCACCCGGAGCTAACCCGATGCACGGTCGCGATACTCACGGTGCAGTAGCATCCCTTTCTTCCGTATCCAAGCTTCCTTTCAATGATGCACAGGATGGTATCTCCAATACCTTCACCATCATCCCCGGAGCACTCGGAAAAGAGGATCAGGTATTCGCCGGAGATATTGAGCTTGATCTCAAGAAATAACAGAGACTTAAAGCAAAGGTTTTAAACCGGAAAGGAGGACGTCATGGACACAAAGGATATGATTGATGATCTCGTAAATATGCTCGACTCCGGAATGGAGAAGGGCATGGGGCATATAAATGTAGATACCTCCGAAGAACAGCAGTCGGTTCGGGATGTGACGACCATGGGCTGCACGGATTGCTCGAGAACCCCTCTGGCTTGCAGCGTCCCCACTCTCCATGACGGACTCGACGACTTTAAGTAACCGGTAGTATCAGTAAATTAAGAAAAGGAGAAAATAAAATGGCAGCAGCACAGGCAAGTTCCACTCAGATAAACAATCTTGTTAATCTGCTCGACGGATATGCTACTAAGGGCGGACATCATCTTAATGTTAACGTCATGAACAGAGAAGTACTCAAGGATGCTCAGGAGCACCCTGAGAACTATCCTCAGCTTACCATCCGTGTATCGGGATATGCAGTAAACTTCATCAAGCTTACTCCCGAACAGCAGGCTGATGTTATCTCCCGTACCTTCCACGAGTCATTCTAAGTCGGAGGCCGGGTATGACAGGCATCAGTAAGGATATGACCTTGGGCGAGATAATGTCCAAGAATCCCGATGTGATACCGGTACTCTTAAGTGCCGGAATGCATTGCGTAAGCTGTCCCGCATCCGCTATGGAGACGCTGGAAGAAGCCGCATTGGTACATGGGATAGACATAGACGAGCTCATGGATTATATCGAGAAGTCATAAGACAAAATGTAATACCCCTCGCAATGAAAATTGCGGGGGGTATTTTTATAGTTGTAAATGTGTTTATATTTTGTTCGGCAATAAAATCTGAGGGTTCATATCTTTACTCAGCCGAGAGCTTTGAAAGCGCTCTGTCGGGGATGAGTACCTCCGCGTGCTCCTTGAGGTATTCGTCGCCGCCTTTCTCGGAAACGCATCCCCTGCCGAACTCGGATGCCGTGCGACAGAAGGCTTTGAACGCTTCAATACTGCAGTCACCGCGCTTTAGTGCGAGGATATAGCAGGAGTCGTTTTTCTTATACAGGCTGCTGCAGCCCTTATAATCACCTGCAACGGCTGCGAGACTCATGACATCTCCGAGGGACTTCATCTCAAATATGAATGTCGCATCTGCGGATTCATCCTGAAGAGCCTTCTGGAGGATCTCGTCAAACGATACCTTGGGTGATTCGTTATAAGCGGAACGGTCGCCGGCGATCATGCGAAGGAGATCGTCGCCGTCTTCATCATCGTCATCGTAGTCGGACTCGCCTTCAGATTTGCCAAATGAGGGTGCAAATCTGGAGAATCTCGTATCGAGCTCCTCAGGATCGTCCACCTTGGTGATGATGAGCACTATTCCCTCGGAACTGACCGGGATGGCCTCTATCATGAGGGGAGTGTTGTTTGCTTCGAACCCGTATTCATAATCGGCCTCTCGGAGCATCTCCCTGAAGAGTCCCTGCGTTTTTTCCGAACCGTAAGCAAGCTCGCTCACACGGATCTGTCTGGTGGCGAGGTCTTCCTTGGAAAGGGTGCACTTTATCTGATTGTCGCTTATCTTTTCAATTTTCATTGTTTGCTGATTATATCGGTTGGCACCCTATGCGTCAATAGTTTTATTTATGCTTTTTTTGATAACCGGAGATATCTTTTGACAATTACGATACAAGTCAGTAGAATGTTCAGAGCGGTGCAGGCCGCGGACCATACGAGGAAGAAAAAATAACGGGTGTATTAAATTGAAGAAGAAAATATCAATAATAGCATATATCGTAACAGTATCGCTTATCCTGGGAGCATGTTCATTAAATGCCAATGTAGCGGGAACCTCTTCATCCGATACGCAGCAGCTTTCAGGGGAGGCTCAGACAGACGGGCAGGAAGCACAGGAAATGCCGACTCACAAGAACCCGCCCCTTCCCGCACCGGAGCCTAAGCCCGAACCCAAAGTGGTCACGCTCGGAGACTATGAGACGACTTCGGATCGCACGGGTATCAATATCTCGGGGATGGATGTCAGCGGACTCGATGTCGATACATTCATAAATGAGATCCCTGATCTTAAACTCCTCATCATGAAGGACTGCGGTCTGGAAAATGAGGAATATGCGGCATTGCAGGACGCGCATCCTGATGTCAGGATCATATGGAATATCAAGACCAGATGGTGGACGATCCCTACGGATGCGGTTGCTTTTTCCACACTCATCGCTATAGGACAGGAGTACAAATTCCTCACGGATGATGAAGCTTACTATTTCAGATACTGCAAGGATATGGTCGCACTCGATATAGGGCACTGCCGTGTGACCGATCTTTCATTCCTCGAGTATATGCCCAATCTCAAAGTGCTCATAGTGGTGGAGAACCACAGGAGCGACGGAGGCAGAGGACGTATCACCGACTTCTCGCCTATCGGATATTGTACGAAGCTCAGATACCTCGAATGCTTCGCCAATGATGCGGAGGATTTCTCATTTCTCAGCAATCTCCCGGAGATAGAGGATCTCAATATCTGCTACAACCGCATAAGCGATGTGAGCTATCTCGAGAATCTGCCGAATCTCCAGAAGCTCTGGATCGAAGGCACCAGATTAAAGTACGATGACTATGTCAAACTCACCGAGGAGTACCCGAATGCCAAGATAGTCTACTACGGATCGGGCTCCGTCGATCAGGGATGGAGGGAAGGTCCTCATTACGAAGCTATGAGGAACATGGTAAAGAATAATGTGATAGACGATGTCTACAGATAGAAAGCCAAGATCTTGGAAACTGATGATATATGGGGTATGTTTTCCTTGACGAAAACATACCCCTATGCTATTCTTTACAAACAAACGTCTCTGATCCCTGCACCGGGAAGGAGGCGATGCGACCTTTAACAGTTGAATGTCGGCATAGGTATCCAGGCCGAAGCCGAAACTTTTTATCCGTACGCCGGGTAAGTCTATCTGTGTGTGCGAGTCTGAAAAGTCACGGGCAGTCGCCCAATAATTCAACTAATTTGACCGAATATACATTTTATGACATTTCTCTTTTGTTTTTTGTACTGCAAAAGCAGCATTTTTGCTTTGAAAAAGGTGCGCAGAGACGTTTGTAAGGTCCCGGGAAAATATATCACGATCTATTCCTTGAGGTCACTTGGGGACCCGTATGTCGAGACTCGTAAATCTATGTTGGAGAAGGCCTCTCCGAACAGTTATAACCATGGTCTGACACGCGAAAAATAGTGACGGAAGAGCGGTGGTGTGCTAGAATATAGTAGTCGAGTTATGTGATTACGGACTTCGGCACACCATTAGCTTTTTGGAGATTTTTGAGATGAAAAACAGACTTATAGCGGCAGCCGTTGCGATCGTTCTTATGATCATAGTGATAGGAGTGGCTTTCGGCGGCAAAGTGTTGGAGAAATACAGTTATGGCACGGAAGAAGCGGATCTGACGGAGTACTTCGGGGTAAGCGGCGATGAACTCGCCATAGTTTCCGAAGGAAAGATCCTACAGGAGAAGGCTTTAAGCAGATCGGGACGTGTATATTTCGACCTGGATCTGGTGAGGGATAAGTTTACAGACGGATTCTTTTACGACGGTAATTACAAGGGCGGCACGCTCATGTACACGACTGCGATAGAGACCTATGAGGTTACTATGGGCGAGTCGTCTTATTTTGTGAACGGAGCCGGCACCGATCCCGGATATACTCTGGCTTTTGAAGAAAATGGGGAGATCTGGATCGAAGCGGACTATCTCCGCATGTTTGCCGGATTTAAATACGAATCATACGAGCACCGCATCGTGCTTCATGTGGACGAAGAAGAGTACGATACGATGAAGATCACCAAGGATACCCAGATAAGGAGACTTGGAGGCATAAAGAGCCCGATCCTTGCTCAGCTTACCGAAGGTGACAGCGTGATCCTGATAGAGTCGATGGAGGATTGGAGCAAGGTAGCGACATATGACGGACTTATAGGATATGTCGAGAATAAAAGGATGACTTCCACCGGAAAGAGTACGTCTATGGCACCCGATGAACCGGCGCTTCCCGAGTACACGAGCATACACCCTTACGACCGCATAAGCCTCGGCTTCCACGCTCTGTATGCGAGAAATTCTTCTGAGGCGATAAGGAGCCTCGAGTCCTACGAGAAGCAGGGTATGAATGTCATATCACCCTCATGGTTCTGGATAAATGATGCTTCCGGTTCATACAAGAGCCTTGCGGATAAGGGATATGTGGACGAAGCTCATAAGCAGGGACTCCTCGTATGGGCGATGGTCGATGATTTCAACTATGCGGAAGAGCCCAATAAGAACGACAGAAACCTGCAGCTCATGTCGGATACGAACTCGAGAAGAGCGCTTGAGAACAGCCTTATCTCGGATGCTGTGAGCAGCTACGGCGTGGACGGACTGGTATTTGATATGGAGTACATCTCCGAGGAGTGCAATCCGTACTACATACAGTTCTTGAGAGAGATGTCCGTGCTTTGCAGGAATAACGGTATAGTGCTCGCAGCATGTCACTATACACCTTTAAACAGCAACAATACATTTAGATACGATATACAGGGTCAGATACTCGACTATGTGATCATGATGGGATATGACGAGCACTGGGGCGGAAGCGGTGATCCCGGAAGCGTCGCAAGCATCGGATTCGTAATGGGCGGACTCGACAGGCTCATGGAGCAGATGCCCGCGGAGAAGATCATCGATGCGGTTCCTCTGTATATGAGACTATGGAAGTCTCAGGGCACGGAAGTCAGTGACTGGGCGCTTGCCATGAACAGTGATAGTGATCAGCTCCAGCACGCCCGCAGTGTCGCACAGTGGGATGATGAGTCCGGACAGAATTATGCGACCTGGCAGAGCGGAAACGCTACATATCAGATCTGGATAGAGGATAAGGATTCGATCACTTCCAAACTTCAGGCGATCCGTTCCAGAAACTTAGCGGGAGTCGCAACCTGGAGACTCGGTTACGGAACAAAGGATGTATGGGAGCTTATCTCCATGTATCTCTCTGAATAAGCGGAGCGGATTTGAAGACTGAATATATACAGATAAAAACTGATGCCGGTAAGATCACAGGGAGTGATCTTGAGAATCTGAAAAGAGCCGGTGAATGCATTAAGAGGGGTGGTCTCGTAGCTTTTCCGACAGAGACGGTGTACGGACTCGGCGGAGACGCATTTAACGAAGATTCTGCAGATAAGATATATGCAGCGAAGGGAAGACCTTCGGACAATCCTCTCATCGTGCATATATACAGAACCGAGGACCTCGACAGACTGAGCGACGATATACCGGAGAGCGCATACAGGCTCGCCGCAAAGTTTTGGCCCGGACCGCTCACGATGATCTTAAAAAAGAAGGCCGGAGTGCCCGACAGGACGACGGGAGGTCTGAGAACCGTAGCGGTGAGGATGCCGTCAGACCCTGTGGCCGCAAAGTTTATTGAGTGCGCCGGCGGATTTGTAGCCGCACCCAGCGCCAATATCTCAGGCAGGCCCAGCCCGACAAAGGGAAGTGATGTGCTCGAGGATATGGACGGGCGCATAGATATGATAATCGACGGAGGAGAGAACGAGATAGGACTCGAATCCACGATAGCAGATCTGACTGTTTCACCCGTTCAGATCTTAAGACCCGGATATATCACCGCTGATATGATCGGGGATGTACTCGGAGAGAAGGTTAATATCGATCCTGCACTTGCGGCAGGAAGCGATGAAAGACCGAGAGCTCCGGGAATGAAATACAGACATTATGCTCCCAAGGGGGAGATGGTGATAGTTCATGGAAGTGACAAAGCTGTCATAAATTATATAAACAGCGAGGCGGGTAAAGAGTCGGAGTGTGGCGAAAAGACGGGAGTGCTCGC
>DFKT01000086.1 GCA_002373595.1 Lachnospiraceae bacterium UBA3638
ATGGAGTCATCTATGAGAACAATGCTCTTGTCCTTAACAACGGACTCAAGTATCCCCTGTTTCATATGAACGGCGATCCTTCTCTCCTCATCGGTAGGTTTGATAAAGCTTCTTCCGATATAGCTGTTTTTATGGAATGCTATAGCAAAAGGAATGCCTGAAGCGTGAGAATATCCTTCCGCAGCGATAAGTCCCGAATCCGGAACTCCCACTACGATATCAGCCTCCGTGTCATCTTCCATTGCAAGAGCACGTCCTGCTTTGTATCTGGCTTCCCTTACCTCTATTCCGTCTATGACAGAATCGGGTCTTGCGAAATAGATATACTCAAAAATACAATGAGCTTTTTTGCCGTCAGTACAAAGGGATTTGTCGCTTATAACACCCTCATCCGTTACGGTAACTATCTCTCCCGGACGCACATCCCTTATAAAACGTCCTCCTACTGACTTTATCGCCGCACTTTCCGAAGCAAAGATCGTGGCACCGTTCTTCTCTCCCATAACAAGGGGCTTGATCCCCAGCGGATCCCTGACCGCAATGAGCTTCCTGGGACTCATAAGTACGACCGCATATCCGCCTTTAAGCTTTCCGGCGGCATTCTTGACCGCTTCCTCGATCGATCCCGCTTTTACTCTCTCACTTACGATTTCATATGCAAGCACTTCGGAATCCGAGGATGTATAGTGAGCCTGACCTCTGTGCATCTGCTCATCCTTAAGTTCGGCAGCATTTACGATATTGCCGTTATGCACGAGTGCCAGGCTTCCCTTTATATAATTCATCGCGATCGGCTGTGCATTCTCGATGACACTTCCGCCGGTCGTCGAATATCTCACATGTCCAACTCCGATATTTCCGGTGAGTTTATCCAGATCTTCGGATGAAAAAACTTCGCTCACCAGACCCATTCCTTTCCTGGTGAGTATATTTCCCTTAGGTCCTTCCGTGTCTGATACGGAAATGCCTGCGGACTCCTGCCCTCTGTGTTGGAGGGCAAGGAGTCCGTAGTAGATGTCCTTGGATATATTTTTTCCGGCAGGTGCATATATTCCGAATACACCACACTCCTCATGTATCTTATCATCCGGGCAATTTTCGCTCTGCCCGTCTTTCATACCGGGTATAGTCATTATACATGCACCTGCCTTTTTCATTATTTAAGCCTTTCTTAAATGAGTTATTCTACATCCTGGAGAGCTTCGAAGTCTTCCTCACCCGTACGGATCTTAACAACCTTGCTTACAGGATATACGAATACTTTTCCGTCTCCGATATGTCCGGTATAGAGAACTTTCTTTGCGGTCTCGATAACCTTATCTACAGGGATCTGGCTTACAACAACCTCCAGTTTAACCTTGGGGATAAGAGTAGCATCGAGCTCGACTCCACGGTATCTCTCGCCGGCTCCCTTCTGGATACCGCATCCCATTACCTGAGTAACGGTCATTCCGGTAACACCGAGTTCGTTCATAGCCTTTCTGAGAGCATCGTATCTGGAAAGTCTTGCTATAATTACCACCTTGGAAATACCGGTATTTACTATTCCGGTACCTGCGCCGTCAGCCCTGATAACAGGTACCGCAGCATCTCTCTTAGCTTTGGAAGCTTCCTCATAATCATCGCTTCCGAGATTGGTATTCTCATTTACACTGAGCATGGTGTTGGAAGCATCCATGATGGAGAATCCGGCATATGCGGAAGGAAGTCCGTGTTCCTTAACATCAAGTCCTACGATCTCCTCCTCCTCAGATACTCTGAGTCCGACGGTCTTCTTGATTATAGTAAATGCGATGATAATCGTCACTACGGTCCACGCAATTGTAGCAAACATACCTACGAACTGCTTGCCGAGCTGTGCGAAACCACCGCCGTAGAAGAGACCCTCGGTGATACCTGCACTTGCAAATCCGGGAGCTGATGCAGTTGCAAAGAGACCTACTGCGATGGTACCCCAGATACCGTTAAGCATATGAACAGCTACGGCACCGACGGGATCGTCTACATGAGTGACATTATCATTGAACCATACACCGAATACTACGAGAAGTCCGGCTACTGCACCGATGATAGCAGCGCCTGCGCAATCGGTTACATCACAGGGAGCGGTGATCGCTACGAGTCCTGCAAGTGAAGCGTTAAGGCACATGGAAACATCGGGCTTTCCGTACTTAACCCAGGTAAAGATCATACATACAACGGTAGCAACCGCAGGAGCAACAGTCGTGGTAAGGAATACAGATCCGAGAGTAGGAACATCGGTAGCTGCAGCACCGTTGAATCCGTACCAGCCGAGCCAGAGGATAAATACTCCGAGTGCAGCGATAACAAGATTGTGTCCGGGGAATGCATTGACCTTCGTAACTTTTCCGTTCTTATCCTTCTCGAACTTACCGATCCTGGGTCCGAGCATCCACGCTCCGATGAAAGCACAGATACCGCCTACCATGTGGATACAGTTGGAACCTGCATAATCGTGGAATCCCATCTGAGCAAGGAATCCGCCGCCCCAGGTCCAGTGTGCTTCGATCGGGTAGATGATAGCGGAGATCACTGCCGAGTAGATGCAGTAGCTTGAGAACTTGGTTCTCTCTGCCATGGATCCCGAAACGATCGTAGCGGTCGTAGCACAGAATACAAGGTTGAATACGAATGACGAGTAATCAAAGTTTGCGTAATCGGAGAATACATCAAAGCTGAATGCTCCTGCAAATCCTCCGAGGCTGTCGGCACCGAGCATAAGGGATGCTCCGCAGATAAACCACATTACGGTACCGATACAAAAGTCCATAAGGTTCTTCATTATGATGTTGCCGGCGTTCTTGGCTCTGGTAAAGCCTGCCTCGCACATTGCAAATCCTGCCTGCATCCAGAAAACAAGAGCGGCACCTATCAAAAACCATACGGCGAATATCTCACCGTCCAAAGCAGCAAAAATTTCTTCCATAATTACCTCCTGTTCTCCAGCATCCACTGATCAATAAACGCTGAATAAAAGTTTTCCGTAGCTCGGGAACGGCCAGCTCTCTTCGCTTGAAAGCATCTCGGCTTCGTCCACATACTTTCTGAGCTCGTTCATTGCGGGGATGACCTGATCTCTTACTACGATTGAAGATGCCATCACATCGTCAGAAGACTTGAGTGCAGCCACAGCCTTCTCGAGTTTCTCCTCACTTGCGGAGATCTCATCGGTAAGAGCGGAAAGCTTCTCGATAGTCGATACCTCGTATCCGCACTTAACATTCTTGCTGACAGACTGCATAAGCGATGTCGTCTTGGCCAGATCGTAAATGTAACTTTCAATGGCGGGAAGGTAATTCTTCTTTACCATATCCACCATGGTAAGAGCTTCGATGTTAACGGTCTTTACGTAGTTCTCAAGCATGATCTCGCATCTGGACTGGAGCTCTGCTTCAGTGAAGACCTTGTGGCTGATGAGCATATCAGCATTCTTCTTATCAAGGAGATGAGGCATTGCATCTGCAGTGGTCTTCAGGTTTGAAAGGCCTCTGACCTCAACCGCTTCCTTAACCCACTCATCGGTATATCCGTTTCCGTTGAAGAGTATCCTCTCATGCTTCTTGATCGTATCCTTGATAAGGCTGTGAAGAGATGCCTTGAAATCACTTGCTTCCTCAAGGATGTCTGCGAACTGTCTGAGGCTCTCTGCAACAGCGGAGTTAAGCATGATGTTCGCACACGCGATACTGTTTGAAGATCCAAGTGATCTGAACTCAAACTTATTGCCGGTGAATGCGAAGGGTGAAGTACGGTTTCTGTCGGTAGTATCTCTTGAGAATCCGGGAAGAGTATCTACACCAAGCTTCATCGTAACCTTCTCTGCACCCTTGTAAGGCTTATCGTTCTCGATCGCATCGAGGATGCCGCTGAGCTCATCGCCAAGGAATACGGAGATGATAGCCGGAGGTGCCTCGTTAGCGCCGAGTCTGTGATCATTTCCGGCGGTTGCGACAGAGAGCCTGAGAAGGTCCTGATAATCGTCAACCGCCTGAATAACTGCACAGAGGAAAAGGAGGAACTGTGCATTCTCATAGGGAGTCTCGCCGGGAGATAAAAGGTTTACTCCGGTATCGGTCGCCATGGACCAGTTATTATGCTTACCGGATCCGTTTACTCCTGCGAAGGGCTTCTCGTGAAGGAGACATACCATGCCATGCTTTCTGGCAACCTTCTGCATGATCTCCATCATAAGCTGATTATTGTCGGTAGCAACATTGGTAGTGGAGAAGATCGGTGCCAGCTCATGCTGAGCAGGTGCTACCTCGTTGTGCTCCGTCTTGGCAAGAATACCAAGCTTCCAAAGTTCATTGTTAAGATCCTCCATGAACTCGGATACTCTGGGCTTGATCACTCCGAAGTAATGATCATCGAGTTCCTGTCCCTTGGGAGGCATTGCTCCGAAAAGAGTTCTTCCGGTATATACAAGATCAGGGCGCTTCTCAAAGAGTTCTCTGTCGATGAGGAAGTACTCCTGCTCAGGTCCTACGCTCGTTCTTACAAACTTAACATCCTTACCGAAGAGTTTGAGGATCCTCTTTGCCTGCTTATCAAGTGCCTGCATTGAACGAAGAAGAGGAGTCTTCTTGTCGAGTGCTTCACCGGAGTAAGAACAGAATGCGGTGGGAATGCAAAGAGTGTGATCCTTGATGAATGCATATGAAGTAGGATCCCATGCTGTATATCCTCTGGCCTCAAAAGTAGCTCTCAGTCCGCCCGAAGGGAATGAAGATGCATCGGGCTCACCCTTTATGAGTTCCTTGCCCGAGAACTCCATGATGACTCCGCCATCAGGTGAAGGTGTGATGAAGCTGTCATGCTTCTCAGCGGTCACGCCGGTAAGAGGCTGGAACCAGTGCGTAAAATG
>DFKT01000006.1 GCA_002373595.1 Lachnospiraceae bacterium UBA3638
TCTCAAGGCCTTCATGGTGGTCGATGTCAAAACTCATGACCACATCGAATCTCATGTCCTTCTCCTCCTGATCAAGATAGAAGCCATGCATCTGAAGCGCCCAGTCATGATCAAGGACTATCTTCTGCACTTTATTCCTGATCTTTGACGCCTCATTATCCGTAGTATTGTGAGAATAAACTCCTACGCCCGTCATGATAACGCCGGTCTCCTTATATATCTTTGCCTGCACCCTTCTGGTGAGAACATCGACTTCTCTTACTGTCATATTGTCAGGGAGCTCGATATGCACAGATCCGTAGAACTTGTCCGGTCCGTAGTTGTGCAGGAAGAGATCGTAAGCTCCGAGGATCTCAGGCTCTTCTACAAGCATCTTCTTGATGGTCCTGCTCAGCTCTTCATCTGCCCTCCTGCCAAGTATGTCGCTGACTGTATCGCTGATCATCTCGATACCGGCTTTGATGATGAATATCGAGATAACGACACCTACATAGGCTTCAAGGGATACCCCGGTGAATGTGAAAATGAGAGCGGTAACGAGAACGGCAAAAGAAAGGATCGCATCAGACATCGCGTCCGTTCCCGATGCCACAAGAGCTCCCGATCCGACTTCCTGTCCCTTTGCCTTGACGTATCTGCCGAGGATTATCTTGGCGACGACTGCAACAGCTATGATCACCAGGGATACTGTCGAGTAAGAGACATCATCCGGGTGGATGATCTTCTTGACCGACTCAACAAGCGAAGTGATTCCGGCATACAGTACGATCGCCGATACTATCATCGCGCTTATGTACTCTATCCTGCCGTGTCCGAGTGGATGCTTGCGGTCAGGCTTTTTGCCTGCCAGCTTGGCTCCAAGTATTGTAATAACCGATGAAAGCGCATCGGACAGATTGTTGACTGCGTCCAGGACTACTGCAATGGAGTGCGAAGCGAGTCCTACGATGGCTTTGAAAGCCGCCAGCAGGATGTTTACCGCTATGCCTACACAGCTCGTCCTTACTATGATCTTTTCGCGATCTGTGTTCATTTTATCTCCCGCTCTCTGCAATGTGATGCTGAGATTTTATCGTGTACTTAATAATAATATTTCTATATCACATCTATTGAGTATAATTAATATAGTCTGATCGTTCAACTTTTTTGTGAATGTCAGTAAACTATCATATTGCGAGGTCAGATCATGGGCAGACACACGATAGCTCTTCTTAATGATTCCTTTCCGCCTGTCATAGACGGTGTAGCCAACGCCGTAGTCAACTACGGCAGATGCATCGAGAAGAATCACGGACATGCCATAGTCGTCACGCCTGAGGTACCGGGCTCTGATGACAGCGTATACGATTTCCCTGTCGTAAGATATCCGAGCATCGATACCCGTAAGCTCATGGGATATGTAACGGGATATCCGTTCTCCCCTGAGGCTGCGCACAGACTGAAGGAAGAGAATGCAGAGCTCCTGCACATACACTGCCCTATGATGTCCGCACTGCTAGCAAGACAGCTGCATGAATCAATGGACCTGCCGCTCGTACTGACATGGCACACCAAGTATGACATCGACATCGCAAATGCGATCAAGAGCAAAGCGCTTCAGGAAGGCGCTCTTCAGGCTCTGCTGCATAATGTGAACGCATGCAATGAGGTATGGACCGTAAGTCACGGAGCCGGAGAGAACCTCAGATCCATCGGCTATGAAGGCGAATACATCGTCATGCCTAACGGCGTCGATCTGCCGCATGAACGTGTGTCTGAAGAACTCATCTCTGAAGTGACAGCAGGATATGATCTTCCGGAGGATGTTCCGTGCTACCTCTTCATAGGAAGGCTGATGTGGTACAAAGGGCTCCGCATCATTCTTGACGCTCTCGCGCAGCTTGACTCGCAGGGCATCGGTTTCCGCATGGTTTTTGTAGGTGCGGGCGGAGATGAAGCAGAGGTGAAAGAATATACACGCAAGCTCGGGCTCGGACGTAAAGTCTTCTTTACAGGAGCCATCTCCGGACGTGACCGCCTGAGGGCATGGTATTCCCGCGCGGATCTTTTCCTCTTCCCTTCCACCTTCGATACCAACGGACTGGTCGTCAGGGAAGCTGCAGCCAGCGATACCGCCTCGGTCATCATAGCCGGGAGCTGTGCATCAGAGGGAATTACCGACGGCAGAAACGGTTTTCTGATTGAAGAAAACGCAGCCTCCCTTGCGGCAAAGCTTACAGAACTCTCAAACAATCCGGCCAGAACAAAGGAAGTCGGAGAAGCTGCCGGAAGAGAGATATACATCTCGTGGGAAGATGCCGTAGCGAACGCATATGACAGATATGAGGTTGTCATAGACCGCTACAGAAGCGGTTTTTATAAGACCCGCCTGCCTTACGACTATGACTTCTTCAGAGCTCAGGGTGAGCTCATGGAAACGCTCGGGAAAATCGATGCAGCGAGACGCAGCATTGTAAAGAACGCGGAAGAACTGCGAGGAGATATGGACCGCACAGCCAGAAGCATCAAAAACCGGGCTCTCACAGACATAATAACTGCCGGGTACGAGACCCGGCAGGGAATAAATGCTATTCGTAAGGATATGCATGATGAGCTCAGTTCGATCGGATCGGATATCAAAACCCAGATCCGTGAGACCGCAGATGAATTCTGGGAGGTCCTTGACCGCTATCTGTAATATTTCAGCTCAAAATAAAAGCGGCTTTCAAGCCGCTTTTTTGCAGTGCTGTATTAAGAGTCAGTTATGGAATGTGACGATCAGAACCGTCTCCCATGTCATTACTTCGCGAACTTCTTTGCTACCTTGCTGCCCTTGAGTCTGATCTTGATCTCTCTTGGCAGTGC
>DFKT01000085.1 GCA_002373595.1 Lachnospiraceae bacterium UBA3638
GCTCTTATTCTAAAGGGAAAGCCGTAGAAACCAGTGATGTTGATTTGCTTATTTCATCAGATGTAAAAGGGCTAAAGTTCTACGGTATGGTTGAAAAACTCAGAACAGCACTACATAAGAAGGTTGATGTATTAAGCCTTGAGCAGCTTAAGGATAATCTGGAACTGACAGGCGAGATTTTAAAGGATGGAATTAGAATATATGGATAATACCAAAAACGATCATTATTATCTCGATAAGATCAAAACGGATTTAGTCTTCATTGTTGCACATATGAAAGACGTGGATGCACAGGAGTTAAACGACAACGAGATACTGCTTGATTCCATGCTATTTAGAATTGGGTTGCCGGGATAGCACTATTGATTTGGGGGCTATTGGTGATTTTCGCTTATGTTGGAGACGGAAATGCTGTAAACGTTGGCTACGTAAGATATGGTTGTTCGCAGACAACTGGTGGAGTGCTTCTGATCTTTAGAGCATATTTACATAAAAAATGGGGTATGCTTGGCGCGAATGGCAATGTTAAATTTTCGAATTCTGTATATGTAAAGCCTCAAGCAAACACTCAAAGAACGAGTATTCAAACCTTCCCTAAAGAATGTGGTGTTGACGATGAAAAAAAAGAGACAGTGCGAGTTCATGACGTAAAAAGTGAAGACGCAGATAATTCGCAAAAAAGGTTTTCTATGGAGGATATAGATAGGATAGCAGAATTAGAGGGAAAAAAACAAAAAGGTGATCTGTTTGAACATTATTGTGCGAAACTACTAGAACTAAATATGTTTTCAAATGTTATGGTGACTGGTGGTAGCGGCGATCTTGGAGCAGATATCATCGCGTGGAAGGCAAAAAGAAAATATGTTATTCAATGTAAATGCTATAGCACGACTGTTCCATATCATGCTCTTGAACAAGCTGCTACTGCAAGAAGAAACGTGGCTGCTTCGCAAGCAATTTTGCTTACAAATAATTATTTTAGTGCTCAGACAAAAAGAATGGCAACTGAACATCAGGTTATCCTATGGGACAGGGACGCTCTTTCTAAACTTATAGATAATGCAAATGCTGTATTAGAGAATTCTCAAGACAAGGCAAACTAAGGAAAACAGTAAAGTGGCAAGAACATTTTCAAAGCAAGATGCGAGAAGAGTGCATCAGTTTCATACTGAATTATTAAATAATTTGCAGTATGTAATTAATAAACCTGAGGAATATAAGAGCAAAATCCGTAATTCTGTTGATGTTATGGTTTCTCAAGAACTCATGGATAAGAGTAGTGACTATTATAGAAAGATACGAGATTTTTATAATTCATTAATTCAATTACCTGATATTACAGAGGATCTCGAAGAAACTACAGATCAGGATGCAGCGGGTTCCGTAGTCTCGTTTGTTAACAAGATGAGTAAGAGATTCGATGATCAGGATGGATTTTATAGTTGGCGTGACTTGAGGTATGTAGAAGAGAGGCAGGTAGACGGAAAGTGGTTTCAGATGCCTATAGAAATTGGTTCATCGAAAGGAATAACAATGGTGGAAAAGACTAGTGAAAAAGGGACTATATATGAGGTTATTGCCTATCCACCTGAGGTTCAGAAGGAAGTAGTGGAGCATTTTATTGGAGAACGGTGAGATGACATCATGAGTAAATGCTTGGTTATTATGGTTGACACAGAAAATGTATCACCTAAGTGCATCGAATCTTTAAAATCCATGACGGATTACATATATCCGACTTTTCAAAATGTTGGGATTTTTTGTTTTGGAATGGAAGATGGTAAAAGTGGAACTTCTGAAGGGTGGAAACGCCTAGTAAAAGAACGTTGTGATAAAGCATTGCATTGGCAAACTGTTGTTGGACCAAGAGTAAAGAATAAAGTGGATAGGGCAATATGCGATAAGATAGCACAGTTTATGGATAATCCCAAGTTTTCACGCATTGATGTATGGGTGATAGCTACTTCCGATGGTGATTTTAAATCTGCTATAAAGTGTATTAAGAATCATGGACATAGAGCTGTTATAGCGAGTGATACACCAGCTTCAAATAAATTAATCGAATTGTGTGATGTTTTTTATAGATTATGGACAAATTAATATAGGTAGCATGAAAGATCTATGTAGAAAAATGGACAAACACAAACGTTATCGGTACGCACGGTGGTGTGAGAGGTCGGTAGGCGATTTAATTGCCTACCGACCTCTCGATTACACTTATGGCTTGATAAATGGCACCCAAGTATTTATAATTTCACTTGGTTAGCAATGCCTAACATGGGTAAAATGAGTCTAAGGATTTGATGATATTGCCGGGAAGATGACAGCCTTTGAGAAAAGACTGCGGGAGATGTATGCTTCGGAAAATTACAGAAAGCATAATATCTATCCGACAACGAATACAACCTATGATGAGGTGATAAGAAAATGATCTTAATAACATTGATCACAGGTTTCGCCGGAGCACTTCTGATGTTCTGTGGCGACATGACTTTATACTATGACAAGAATGATTTTAAGCACGACGGTACGCTTGATCCTATCATAAGCATAATGAAGAAGCTTCCTCCGATACGTGTGATGATAGGAGGCTGGATAGGACCGGTCGCAGCGTTTCTTTATTGCATCGGGTTCTATCATATGGTTCTCATTTCTGACGAATCGTTACACAAGCTTGCCTTTGCGGCATTTCTCTTAAGTTGTATGGGGATCATAGCAGGGGGAGCATATCACAGCCACTGTGCTTATCTTGGACTTCTTGGAGCAGATGATCAGAGGAGGGATCTGGATATCGTTCTGAAGTATTTCCAGAAGCTCCCGATCATCCTGTACCTGGGCGAGGGGCTTGGACTGCTTGCGCTGATAGTTGTTATCGTGGCAGGAAAGACCATATTTCCCGCATGGCTGGCGGTATTGTCACCGGGAGTGCTTTATCTTCTGAAGCCGTTATCACGTAAACTCCCGAAAGGGTTACATATGATCCTTTGCGGAGGCTTTTCAAATGTTGTTTTTATCGTTTATTACATTGCCGCGATCGTTGTATATGCAGCATCAATGTAAGCGGCTGAGGGTAACTGTATGCTGAAGAATTATATGAAGGAAAAAGAAAACATTTCCACAAACGATATTCAGAAAGATAAAAGACGTAGGGCATGGTGGGCTTGCACCGTTTAATCCGGAATTGTTTGTGCGGGGGATTGAGAGAACTGTCAAGGAAGGTGAGAGAGCATGAAGGGAATTCAGTTTGATCCTGACAAAGACGGGTTTTACGGGACATGGTATGAAAATCCGAATGGTTCGGATTGTGTCATGATAGGTCTGTTTGGTGATGACCCTAATGATTACATGGCCAAATGCGGAGCAAAATGGCTTCATAAGCAAGGCGTGAACTGCATGGCTATGTCTCCCGGTAAGAAGGATTACAGCCACGTAAACTGTCCTCTTGAAAGAATCGAGACAGCCATCAGGTGGCTTAAAGAACACGGAAACAAAAAGATCGGGATTATGGGAATGTCTACTGCAGGAATGCATTCTCTGGTTGCTGCCTCTTTCTTTTCAGACATTACTCTGACCTTCGGTATTACCGCAAGTGATTATGTGTGGCAGGGATTCGAACAAGGGAAGAAGGACGGGTGCAAAGAGTGGCCGATCCCGGGCGCATCCACACTTTCGTGGAAAGGGAAGCCGCTTCCCTATATGCCTTTTGTATATCAGCATCCCGAGTACTGGCAGAAAATACAGGAAGAAACAAAAGGTTCCGGAGATTTCATCAGGTCCTCCAATCTGTTCATAGACTCCGAAAAAGCAAGACCTCACACGGAAGAGGAAATGATAAAGATCGAGAACATAAACGGAAAACTTATCCTGATCGGTGCTGATGATGACGGTCTGTGGGAAGCCGGAAAATATGTAAGACGCATGGATGAGCGATTAAGGAACAGGCCACATAAATGCGAATATGAAGCCGTGGCTTACGAATACGGAACTCATTTTGTGTTGCCGGAGGGACTCTTAAGAATTGCATTGCCTGTGGGGCTGAAATTCGTAATGCGGTTTCTTTTCAAGTCCGCCAAGGAACATCCGAATGAATGTGAAGAAACTAGAAAAGATATCGATAGAAGACTGTCCAAAGCGATAAAAGAATGGCGAGAGGGAAAGTGATATTGTTAAGGCCTACAATAAGCAGGAAGAGGCGATAGCAGAGGAAGAAGACAGAGAACCGGTATTGTTGCCTCATATTTCCAATCTTATGCTACGACACACTTTTTGTACCGGGTTGCATGAGAGGGACGTAAGTGTTAAAGTAATTCAAAGCAAAAGCAGTGATCAAATAAGCCGGGAATAGTGTGAAAAAATATGGAATTTAAGCGTGGATGCGACTGGAAAGCATGTTATGATGCGGAAAGAGATCTATATACGGCGGAGCGAAGCGGATGCGGGTATTATCACCTGTATCAGATCACTGCCGAGATCTACAATGCGCTGCGTGAGGATATGAGTGACATAGATTCGTATCATCTGATAGATCAGGGACGGCATCTATATATGGATGTAAACGATCGCTGCGGTCCGCCGTACACCGTCGTTTTGGATGACGATTATGAGAAGCTCTGCCCCTGGGCAAATGCGGTTCAAAGCGGTAAGGTCTGGCCTGCAGAATTGACCGATGCAGCTGTGGAAATCTTTGAATCGGAAAAAGATAATCGTGAGCAACGCGCCAAGAAGCGTGAAGAGAGGAAAAAGAAAGACTGACAAACGGTCTTTCTTTTTCCTTGACAATTTATATTTGATAAAATACAATATGATAAAACTTAAATAAAACACATCATATAAGGAGATGAGATTATGACTTACGCAGTAAGATACTATACTAAAACCGGAAACACTAAGAAGCTGGCAGAGGCTGTTGCCGCTGAACTCGGAGTAGAAGCACTGCCCATAACCGAGCCTGTAAGCGAGAAGGTAGATATCCTTTTCCTCGGAAATTCGTATTATGCCTTTACCATCGATCCCGAGGTGCGCAGCTTCATAGCGTCTCTTGATAAGGAGAAGGTCGGAAAGATCGTGAATTTCGGATCCGCAGCGATGCTCAATTCTACTTACAAGAAAGTCAAAGCGGAAGCCGACAAGGTCGGAATCCCTATGGACGAGAATGAATTTCACTGCAAAGGTGAATTTAAAAACGTTCACAAGGGCAGACCCAATGAGGCAGATATCGAGGCGATAAAGGAATTCACAAGAAAGTATAAATAAAAGTAACTGAAACTGTAAAGGAGATTCAGTGAACTCACTTCTTTTGGCAGTTGTATATTTGATATTCATAAGTCTGGGGTTGCCGGATTCCCTTCTGGGCTCCGGATGGCCAAAGATGCAGGTTGCATTTAACGTACCTTCTTCATATGCAGGATACGTCTCTATGACCATATCCTTCATGACGATCATTTCAGCTCTCATTAGTCCGAGACTTATAAAGAGATTTCACACCAAGTGGATCGTGATAGTATCTATCTTTATGACGATACTCGGACTACTTGGTTTTTCTGTTTCAAAAGAGTATTGGATGCTCTTCGTGATCGCAGTTCCTTACGGACTCGGCGCGGGGGCGATAGATGCGTCCGTCAATCATTACGTCGCCAACCATTATTCAGGTGCTGCAATGAATTTCCTTCACTGCTTTTACGGCGTTGGGGCTATGATCAGTCCGTATATCATGGCACTTGCATTAAGCAAAGCAAGATGGAATGAAGGTTACAGATGGACCGCATTTCTTCAGATGGGCATCCTGCTCGTATGCATCATTTCAGTTCCTCTATGGAAAAAAACGGAAAGTGCAACAGATGCAGAAGAGATTAAAGATAGCGCGGGTATAAGAGAAACGATCAAGGTTCCCGGGGTCATACTTACTTTGATAGCTTTCTATGCATACTGCGCCGGCGAAGCAACATGCTTTCTCTGGACACCGAGTTATTTTGCCGGAACCAAAGTTGGATTGTCTGATGAGCTCGTCGCTTCCTTTGGCTCGCTTATATTTGGGGGCCTGATGCTCGGAAGACTGATATCGGGCTTTGTGTCAAATAAGCTTGGAGATAGGCTTCTCATCAGGATCGGAATAGTTGTAGAATTCATCGGTATCATTATGTTGTTCATCCCTGCAGCACCCTACAAGGTGGCAGTTGCAGCTTTTGTGATCATAGGAACCGGAATGGGCCCTGTATATCCTGCAATTCAGCATATGGCACCCGAGAACTTCGGAAAGAGATATTCTGCCGCTGTGATCGGTCTTCAGATGGCATCTGCGTATGTAGGCAGCACATTTATGCCTATGGTGTTCGGAATACTGCAACAGCATATTGGCATTGCCATCATGCCGGTGTATTTGCTGGTGTTTGCGGTGTTGAATATCGGACTTCTTGAGATAGCGTATCGAAAACTGGTCTAATAGGAAAAAATAATGCTGACAAATAATTCTGGTAAGAGATTGATAAAATATGTTCCCGATTATGTTCTCTTTGATCTGGAGACGACCGGAATATCATGCAAGACTGATGAAGTTGTAGAGATCTCGGCATTGAAAGTCGAGAATGGACTTGTCGTGGACGAATTCTCGACGTTGGTCAATCCCGGAATTCCTATTCCTTATTACGCTAGCGAGGTTAACGGTATCACGGATGATATGGTGGCAGATGCGCCTGGGTTCGTGACGGTATTGGCTGAGTTTGCAGCGTTCGCCGGTGACGAGATACTTGTGGGGCACAACATAAACACCTTCGACATGAAGTTCATCCAGAGAGATGCTGAGAAGTATTTCGGCAAAGTATTTGGAAATGACTATATCGATACACTTGTCCTTGCGAGAGCATATCTTCCTGAATTATCGCATCATACGCTTTCTGATCTTGCCCGCTATTATCACATAAGTACCAAAGGAGCTCACAGAGCGCTCAATGACTGCAAGATGAATCAGCGCATATTTGAGAGTCTGAAAGAGGAGATGGAGGATCCTGCAAAAGCTGTAAAGAAGTGCCCAAAATGCGGTAATCTCTTAAAGAAACGAAACGGCAAATTCGGCGAGTTCTACGGATGCATGAGCTATCCCGATTGCAAATATACAGAAAACATATAGTTTGCCCATCTGCAAACCCGAGCCGAATACCTGAACCAAACCGGATCCCCAAACGTATAAAAAACAGCGAATTTACGGCGTCAGGCCCTCTTTATGAGGGCTTGACTCTTTTTATGTCTATGTTATAATTGGGAACGGTTCTCAAATTCGAGGGAGGCTGTTTTGAATACGCGGATTAAGTACAAAACCAGACAGAAAGAATTAGTGCTCGATTTCCTGAGATCGAAAGCGGGTGAGCATATCACGGCAAGCGATGTGTGTGAGCACTTTAAGGACTGCGAGGAAGGTATAGGTCAGTCCACGGTATATCGCCAGCTGGAGAGCCTTGTGGATGACGGCATCATAAATAAGTACATTATCGATGCAAACAGCCCGGCCTGTTTCGAATATGTCGGACATGAGGATCACAGGGACGGAGAAGTGTGCTTTCACTGCAAATGCGGGAAGTGCGGACGCCTGATACATCTCAAGTGCGAGGAACTTAACGAGATACAGGAGCATCTTTACAACGAACACAGTTTCAAGATGGATCCGAGGAGGACGGTTTTCTACGGATTGTGCGATAAATGCCAATAAACCGCAATATCTGTATGGAGGTTATATCAATGAAAAAATATATATCAATTATTCTCGCGGCTGTAATGATCATATGCTGCCTTTCGGGCTGCGGATCATCAGATGGAACCGCAAAGGAATCTGACGGAAAGTTCAGTATTGTTACAACGATCTTCCCTGAGTACGACTGGGTCATGAATATACTCGGAGATAATCCGGCAGGTGCGGAAGTAACCATGCTTTTGGATAAGGGAGTGGATCTTCACAATTTCCAGCCCACTGCAGCTGATATTTTGAAGGTTGCATCTTGCGACATGTTCATCTATGTAGGAGGAGAGTCCGACGGATGGGTGGAGGATGCCCTGAAAGAATCCGTAAATAAGGACATGATAGTCATCAACCTTCTCGATGTACTCGGAGATGCGGTTAAAGAGGAAGAACTCGTTGAAGGCATGCAGGAAGAGGATGAGCATGACCATGACCATGATCATGACGAGGATAAAGATCACGACCATGATGAAGATCACGACCATGATGAAGATCACGATCATGAAGAGGGCCCGGAGTATGATGAACATGTATGGCTTTCACTTCGTGATGCTGCTAAACTGACCGAGACTATTTCTGCGAATATCTGTAAGATGGACAGCGCAAATGAGGCTGTCTACAAAGCAAACACAGACAGCTATATCGGAAAACTGAATGCACTTGATGCACAGTATTCCGAAACGGTATCGAATGCTTCTGTCAAAACGATCCTTTTCGGAGACAGATTCCCTTTCAGATATCTCACTGATGATTATGGACTCGATTACTATGCAGCTTTTGTAGGATGCTCGGCTGAGACGGAGGCCAGCTTTGAGACGATCACATTCCTTGCGGGCAAGGTCGATGAGCTTTCACTTGGATCTGTCATGACCATTGAGAAGTCGGACAAGAAGATAGCAGAAACGATAATTCAGAATACGGGATCGAAGGATCAGAATATCCTTACCCTTGATTCGATGCAGTCGGTAACGGCTGAAGATGTTAAGAACGGAACGACTTACCTTTCCGTTATGGAGAGCAACCTCGAAGTTCTTAAGGAAGCTTTGAAGTAAAGGAGTAGAAATGGCTTTTATCACGGCAACTGATCTGTCACTTGGATATGATTCACAGATCATCGTAAAGAACCTGAACTTTTCAGTCGGCAAAGGGGATTATCTGTGCATTGTCGGAGAGAATGGCTCCGGCAAGACCACTCTTATGAAAACACTTCTTCATTTAAGAGAGCCTCTTGGCGGACAGATCAGTACCGGAGATGGCCTTAAGGAGAATGAGATCGGATATCTGCCGCAACACACGGTGGTTCAGAGGGATTTTCCCGCATCCGTATGGGAGATAGTTCTTTCCGGATGCCAGGGACGCTGTGGCCTTAGACCTTTTTATAATTCCGAAGAGAAGAAGCTTGCTGCCGATAATATGGAGCGAATGGGTATAACCGACCTTAAGGACAGATGCTACAGAGAACTCTCGGGCGGACAGCAGCAAAGAGTCCTGCTTGCAAGAGCATTGTGCGCAACAAGGAAAGTTCTTCTGCTTGACGAGCCTGTGGCAGGTCTTGATCCGTTTGTTACATCGCAGATGTACGATCTGATCAAAGGACTCAATAAAGAGGGCATAACCATTATCATGATCTCACATGACATAGCTGCGGCCCTCAAATATGCAACACATATACTTCACATCGGAGACAATGTATTCTTCGGTACACGTGATGAATATCTGGAGAGTGAATCCGGACGCAGATTCGCTGAATGGCAGAATGGAGGCGAGAAGATAGATGAGTAAGCTTATCATGTATATGCAGTATCCTTTTGTAAGGTACGCTATTATCGTAGGAATATTGATAGCACTGTGTTCATCACTTCTCGGTGTCACACTCGTGCTCAAGAGATTCTCTTTTATAGGAGACGGTCTTTCGCATGTTGCATTCGGAGCAATGTCCATCGCTGCCGTGCTTAAAATGACCAATGAGATGATCGTTGTTCTCCCTCTGACCATACTGAGCGCAGTGCTTTTGCTGAGAACAGGACAAAATGCCAGGATAAAGGGAGATGCGGCCATTGCGATGATTTCTGTAGGAGCATTGGCTTTCGGTTATCTTATTATGAATGTATTTTCTGCATCCTCCAATCTCGCGGGAGATGTATGCTCGACGCTTTTCGGATCCACATCCATCCTTACTCTTACCAAGGGAGAGGTGTGGCTCTGCGTGATCCTTTCGATCGTGGTTGTTGCGATCTTTATCATCTTTTATAACAAAATCTTCGCAGTTACATTTGATGAGGATTTTTCCAGAGCTGCAGGGACAAGAGCTAATGCATACAATCTGATGATCGCTATAGTCATAGCCGTCATAATAGTCCTGGCGATGAACCTCGTTGGATCGCTCCTTATATCAGCACTTGTGATTTTTCCGGCATTATCGGCCATGAGACTTTTTGACAACTTCAGATCCGTAACGATATGCTCCGCAATACTGTCCGTTATATGCGCTTTTTCCGGGATCGTCATTTCGATACTTGCAGGAACACCTGTTGGATCTACGATAGTTGCGGTAGATATATTTGCATTTGCGCTCTGTTGTATCGCCGGAGTTGCCAAGAAGGGGATTGCAAAGTGAAAAGGGATACTATGATCACCCTATAGATGCAGTATCATCGTTGCTATTCTGAAGTAAGCAAGCAGAGAGAGCGCATCCACGATGGTCGTGATAAATGGACTTGCCATGACCGCAGGGTCAAATCCGAGCCTCTTAGCGCCGACCGGGAGTAGGCACCCTATCAGCATCGCCATAAATACAGCAGCGATCAGTGTCAGGCAGATCGTTGCAGCCACAGGAAACATCAGCTTATCAAACAGAAGCAGTTTTACAAGGTTGGCGGCAGCGAGCGTCAGTCCGCAAAAGACTGCTACTCTTATCTCCTTCCATATAACTCCGGGAACATCCGAATATTCAATCTCTCCAAGCGACAATCCACGGATAACGGTTACGGATGCCTGTCCGCCTGCATTTCCGCCTGTATCCATGAGCATGGGAATATATGCAACCAGCACTGCGCATACGCTCAGTGCGTCTTCGAATGATTTGATTATCGCTCCCGTAAAGGTTGCACTTACCATAAGTAGGAGCAGCCAGGGGATCCTCTTTTTATATGTCTCGAATACACCGGTCCTCATATATGACTTATCGGAAGGCACGATAGCTGCCATCTTTTCCATATCCTCGGTAGCCTCTTCCTCGAGGATATCGACGATATCATCGACCGTGACGATTCCGACCAGTCTGTTCTCGTTGTCTACGACCGGCATTGTGGTGAAGTCGTATTTCTTGAACTGTCTCGCAACTTCCTCCTGGTCCATCAGAGTGTTCAGAGCGATGACATTCTCATGCATTATGTCGCCGATGATCTCTTCATCATCGGATAGTAGGAGATATCTGAGCGCAACTGTTCCGATCAAGTGTCTGGCGCTGTCGAGTACATAGCAGACATTGATCGTCTCGGAGTCGACACCGACTCTTCGTATTCGCTCAATCGCTTCCTTGACCGTTGAGCTTTCCTTGAGATCAACATACTCGACTGTCATGATGCTTCCGGCGCTGTCATCGGGATAGCGGAGGAGCTGATTGATCTCACGCCTGGTATCAGGGCTTGCCTTGGCGAGTATTCGCGTAACGATATTGGCAGGCATCTCGTCCATCAGGTCGGCTGCATCGTCGGCCATCAGGTTATCTATGATCCCTGCAGCTTCCTTATCGGACATGGAGTTGATGATCTTTTGCTGGAGATCGACTTCAAGGTATGAGAATACGTCCGCAGCCTGATCCTTGGTGAGTATTCGGAAGAGCTTTAACGTATGCTCCTCGTCGAGTTCTTCTATCCATGCTGCGATATCGGCGTCATTATGTTCGGACAAAATCTCACGAAGCTTTACATATTCCTTGTTTTCCAGAAGAGTAAGAAGCTCGTCAAAGACAGCCTTTTCATACATTTTTAAATCCTCCGTTGAGATGGCAAAACGCGCCCCTCACGAAGGAAATCATTTTCTAAGGGATTTCCGGGTGGTGAGGCGTAAGATTGCCATGATCACTATGCTGTCGGTACTTCGGGGAACGGTATCCGTACTTCGACCGTCATCTGACATATGACCACCACCTTTCGTTAGAGTTTGAAACCTAAAGTTTGTCTACATTTTATTGACCTGAGAGGGCAAAGTCAAGGCGAAAAATATATTTATAACGATAATTGCTTGACAAGTTAGCTCTGCCTAACTATAATGGCATATGGTTAGGTTAGGCTAACTGATTTTTATGACATATAGTTAGCACAAACTAACCAATAATTCGAGGAAAAGGATATGAAGATGAACCTGAATGAAGCAGAACTTGGAACTGAATATGTGATCACCAAGATCGACACGGGCGGTGATGAGGAGATGGAGAGTTTTCTCTTTTCACTCGGATGCTACAGCGGAGAGACTATCACTGTAGTCGATAAAAAGAGGAATCTGGTGGTTTCCATTAAGGACGCCAGATACAACATTGATCCGGAACTCGCTGCAGCCATTCATGTATAAAGCAGAAGCTGAAATAAAAAGAGAAGCAAAACGCGGACAGCGTTTTACATATGGAGGGGAGAATAAATAATGAGAATCGCACTGACAGGAAATCCCAACAGCGGCAAAACTACGATGTACAATGCCCTGACGGGAAGAAACGAGAAGATCGGAAACTGGGCCGGAGTTACGGTCGACAGGAAAGAAGCAAAGATCAAGGACAAGTATAACGACAGCGGTAAGGAAATTATCGCAGTCGATCTGCCCGGAGCTTATTCGATGTCGCCTTTTACTTCCGAGGAGAGCATCACCAGCAGCTATGTTAAGAACGAGCGCCCTGACGCTATCATCAATATTGTAGATGCAACTAACCTTAGCAGAAGCCTTTT
>DFKT01000036.1 GCA_002373595.1 Lachnospiraceae bacterium UBA3638
CTGTCCGTCGGGGATCTCGTTTTTGAAGTTTACGCCGAGCGCCAGTGATTTCTCGTCAGCTCTCTCCTTGAGCATAGGCATGATATCGTGCAGGAGCAGGCTGAAACTGTAATTGGCATCGGTTATCTCGAGCTTTCCGGCTTCTATCTTGGAGAAATCGAGCACATCGTTTACGAGCATAAGCAGCATATTGCCCGCGCTCTTAACGCTTGAAGCATATTCATCTATCTCAGGGTCTTTATTTTCACGGAGGATCATCTCGTTCATTCCGAGGATAGAATTGATGGGAGTGCGGATCTCGTGAGACATGCTTGCGAGGAATTTGGTCTTGGCCTCGGAGAGGGCGATAGCCTTTCTCCTGTCATCGCTGAGCTGCTTGAGATCGTGGATCTGCTGAACCACGGACATGGTGAGCAGGACAGCCAGTCCGAGCAACATGGGAAGCTCATCGTGCAGTGTGACGAAGAAGTTGAGCAGTACGAGCTCGGAGAAAGCGCATACCAGGAAACCGACGAATCCAATCGCCGTGTAGATGTACTCTTTGATCTTTTTCTTAAAGAAATCCATGACGATAACGCCCATAACGACGAGTATCTGTATGCCGAGTATGATATTGATAAAAGGAAGGGCGCGCGGGAAAGAGAGTATTCCGCTAAAATGAAGTCCTGACCAGAGAAAGAGGCTCAGGAATGAAAGCACACAGACGCCTATCATTATCTTGCGATAGCGGCCTTTCTGTAACGCATCAAGGTAAAAAAGCAGACTGAACGGGATCATCATACAGTAGAGATAGTTCATGATGCCGTCTATATGATAATGATGATATATAAAGGGATACAGATATGAATTCGATATGATCCAACCGGATATGACTACGATGGAGAAAGAGCCATAAGTCATAGCTATTTTGCTCTTATAGGATATACTCATTGCGATACTTATGATAAATAGGACGGATGAGAAGATGAGCAGTATCTCAGCGAGCATAAGGGATAATGCATAATTTTCCATAAGGAAGTTGTAGAGACCGCTGGCAGTGCACAAGAACGCTTCCTGATAGACCTGGCCGTTACGGGTTGTGCCCTCACGTACGATTTTAAGTTCCGCATTGGCATCTGAAGGATGCAGCGGTACGATCATGTAGAATCTCTTAACTATTCCGCCGGGCACGATCATATCCCTGCGGGATACGAAATCTTTGCGAAGTACACCGTCTACATAAACGTATGCGTCACCGCCCGATATGAAGCAGAAGTAAGAGTCATCATATAGCTGGTCGGGAAGGGTGGTCCTGGCAACATATTCTCCATTGGAGTCGAGACCGGACTGGTATGAACTGCCTGCGGCAGAGACAGTCCCATTCGGATTGGTGACTCTCCAATCCTCAAGATACATAGGATCGTCATACTCTAGGTAAAATGGAGCGTCCATACTGTTAAAAACAAAGAGTCCGATAGTTGATACAGCCATGATCGTAAAAAAGATACATTTCGCGATCAGCATTATTTTTTCTGACAAAGGGGACGGTGCTACGGATCTGTTCTGATTCTTCATGATTACCTCCGTTGGAACGGTTTACGGTATCTTCTAATTATATGTCAACAAAGGGGATTGTTAAAGGGATATATTTGCTCAATTTGGGTTATTTGCGGGCTTTTTTCAGATTTGAGGTTATATTTTGGGGAAATCAGTCCGATATACCATCCGTAAGGATAAATTTGCCGTGTTTCCGAAAGGATTCGGACAGGTGCGAAGGGAGTCGCGGATGGCAATTCATATGAATACCAAAATGAATATTGCCACGGGACTCGTGCCGAGCCGAACAGGCGGACAGAGCCGTGGTTTTTTGTTGCGTGGAAAAAGTGCGGCATATGCGGGAACCGGTCGTGGCGCAAATACATCCGACGTAGGTGCTTTTGATTCCGGTGCGGGAGTAAGCGATGCCAGAGAAAGACGGCGGCTTGTAAATACAGGTTCATCTTCGAAGAAAAACGAATCGGTTGCGGATAGGATAATCGGTTTCAGCTCGTCATATGCGGAAAGCCTTCAAAAGTTGAGGACTAAGAAGGAAAAGACCGCACTCGATCTAAAGAAGCTGAATTATAATTTCAAAGGAATATCGTCAAAGATCATGAGGAGCAAGACTTCGACCGCGGCAAGACAGGCAGCAAGCAGTGCCAGACGTGAGATCCAGCGACTTAAGAGACTGAGGAGATCCGGCGATTACGACGATGAAGAACTTGAGATAGCAATTGAGCATGCGGAAAGCATGGAGAGAGTGGCTAAGAAAAAAGCGATCAACCTCAGAAAAGAAGAGATGGTAAAGGTTACGGATTCTGAAGGAGACGCAGACTATACCGAGGAGATAGAAGAGGATGATGCGAGGGATGATCAGGAAGAATTTGTCCCTGAAGATTACAGATTCCACAAGTTCACTGACGAGGAAAAAGCTTATTACGAGGAACTCATTAGACAAAAGATAGAACAGACTCTAGAGGAACAGGACATCACAGTGGAAGCGGCCTCGGAAATTGCCGAAGATATGAACGTCCAGGCTGAAGAAATAATGGCCGATCTGCAGGATATGCTGGAGGAGACCATGGAGGAGATGGAGATGCTGGAGATCCTCACGGCGCCGCCTCCCGAGATGAATAAGGAGGAATTCAAGGTCTACTGTCAGAAGCACCGCAACAGTGAGCAGAAGGATATAGCGGAAGCGGATCGAGAATATCTCAAGGCAATGTTCGATAAGTTTGAGAGAGACAAGAAAGCTTCGACTGCCGGAATAAACATAGGAAGTGCCGGCGGCGGATCATCCGGGATTACAGGAATGTCGGGAGGACATATATCGGCAGGTCCTTCGGCAGCAGAGGTGGCAGGTGTGGCGATGACTGACACCGCGGGAGTAAGTACAAGTGTAAACTTATCTGTATAGATATAAAAAAATGAAACGATCGATCTACGGGATCTATCAGGGAGATCCGGAAAGGAGTAACAAATGAGTATCATCAGCGAGATAGCATCAGCTACTACGAAACAGACAACGGATGTTAAGGAGACAAAAACTTCCGCATATACCGCAGATTACGGTAAGACTGTCGGAAAGCCGCAGCTCTCCGAGAAAGCTGCCAAGTATTATGAGTCGCTCAAGAAAAAGTACGGCAATATGGATTTCGTCCTTGTCAGCAAGGATATGAAAGAGACTGCAAAGTCCCAGGTCGGAAGCTATGCCAATCCGTACAGGATGGTAGTCCTTGTCGACGAGGAGAAGATAGAGCGTATGGCTGAGGATGAGGCATACAGAGCGAAGTATGAAGGCCTGATCGAGAAGGCTTCATCGGGAATATCACAGCTTCGTGCCAAGACCGCAGACAATCCGAACGTGAAAGGATTCGGAATGCAGGTCAACGACAACGGCACCGCTACATTCTTTGCAGTACTCAAGGATTCCTCCAAAGCGCAGAAGGCACGCATCGAGAAAAAGGCTGCTGAGAATAAAGAAGCAAAGAAGGAAGCTGCAAAGAAAGCTGAAGAGAAACGTGCTGAAGAAGCCAAAGCCGAAAAAGCAGAGAAATCTGATTGGAATGACGGAGGCATCTACATAGACGATGAAGCAGGCGACGTACTCATCCAGGCTTCGTCTGTTGAGGAACTCCTGCAGAAGATAAGTGACTATGAGTACAATCTGCGCGCTGACAGCGTCATGACGGAAAGCGAGAAAGCCATCGGCGGACATATAGACTTCAAGGGATGATCTATATCGAAAATTAATAATCGAAATGCGGCACGGTGACTTTTGTGTTGAGGGCGTGGAGGTACATCATCTGTACCTCCGCGTTCATGTTTATGGGCGTAAGAGTGGTTTCGGGATGTTTGTTTTTGAACACTCGGAATACTTCATCTGCAAATCCTTGCCCCATGATCTCTGCATTTTCAAAATCGAGGATTGCTTCATGAAAGTTTTCAAGACGGGAGCATATCCTCCTGGCCTGCGACCTGGCGATGGGATTTCTATCGAGACATGCCTCAAATACAGGAATCTTCGTTCTATAGAATCCATCATCGGGATTTGAGTATTCATTAAAAATTTTTAAAGGATTATGAGATGTATTGTTTTCCAACTGCATTGTAACCACTGTACCCTTCTTACTGATCTTCATAGCATATGCTAGTATATGCGATTTTATGATTTCCGGATCTTCGGCAAATCCACATCGTAATACAATCCCATCAGATACGATAGACATTTTCTCTAGTAACCTCATTGAAAAGAAAATCCCCTCTCCACTGTGGTTTTCGGGTTTGCTGGAAAACTTTCCTTTATACAGTTCCGTTACCGCATCCTCCAAGCGTGGATCAGGTAAACCATATTTTTTCATCGATTCGGTAACATTTTTGTATATGCCTATACCGTCATCGACGATGCTGATTCTTGTGTATAAAGAATTAATTTCGCCGTATACGGTAACTGATTTGCCGTCCGAATGTTCTATTGAGTTGTTGAATATTTCCGTAAGTGAATATTGCCATATTTTTTTTGCGTTTTCGTTTACTGTGAGCTTGGGAAGTATATCGGTATAGACGATCATATCTTCGTGCTCACAGATTTCGCTGATAGAGTATTTTGTTCGTATTGTCTTTGAAACGAGTTTGTACCCGCATTTGCATTTATCATTCGCAATAATATGCGCATCTTCAAGTTCTGCATTAATATATCTCTTAACACTTGTGAGCGATATTCCAAATGCATCTGCAACTTTTGATTGCATAAGAATGTCATCCTCGTCAATCTTACGAAGAAGATATAATTTTATCTCATTTCTTTTCTCATCGGTAAATGACATGTACGACCTCATACTAACCATAATATATTGACAACTAACTATAAAATATCATATACTGACTCGAAAGTCAATTTGAAAAATGGAGAAATCAATGGATAAAATATTGGAATACAAGGGATTTCAGACTGAAATAGAATATGATCTTTTTTTATTTCATATATCGTTCCTTGTTCTTTGTTTGTCCAAGTAAGTAATCTATAGAACAGTTGTATATTTTGGAAAGCTTAATAAGAATAGCGGTCGGAATGTCACGTTTTCCCAATTCATAATAGGAATACGCAACTTGTGAACAGTTAAGCTTTTGAGCAATGGGATAAAGAGAGATGACTCACGCATATGATGAACTGTATATCGGAAGATCCAGGATCACCTTTACAAATCCGCTGATTAACCCTTACTCCATCCCATCTTCCTTCGGGAGTTTACTGAAGAAGTGCAGGGCGAAGATGATCGAGGGGAAGAAGGAGAGGACATGCGCCAGAGGCTGAGCCTCCTGGATGCCCGGGAGTCCTCGCAGTTCTGAGAGTATAAGCAAAGCGGGAATGAAAAAGAGTCCGCTTCTCATGCACGATAAAAGGGATGCCCCGAGCTTGTGTCCCGTGCTCTGATACATCATCTCCGTCATGATGGAGACCGGCAGGAAAGCCATCGATACGCACAGGAGTCTGAGGGCTCTTGTGCCTATTACTATTACGACATAATCATCTCTGAATATCCGGATCATCTGTCCCGACACCGCGAGCATACCGCTTATTACCACGAGTATGAGCGCTTCTGCGGTCATCCATGTAAACTTATATGCTTTGCGCACTCTGGAGTACTTCTTTGCACCGTAATTAAATCCGCTCACAGGCTGGAATCCCTGGCCTATGCCGAGTGCTACGCTCAGCATCATAAATCCTATCCTTGATACTATACTCATTGCAGCGACTGCAGCGTCTCCGTACACTGCCGCACGGTTATTCAGGATGATCGTAGCGACGCTGTTAAGTCCCTGGCGAAGGAGGCTGGGAAGACCCGTAGCACAGATAAGCCCGACGGCACTCAGGTTCCCGGCAAAAAGCCTGTACGATATACGGCTGCTGGTCCTCTTGGCGACAAACATCGATATGAGGATGCAGAAGCTGATGATCTGAGAGAGGCAGGTGGATAGTCCCGCACCGGATACTCCCATACCGCAGTAGAACATGAACACCGGATCGAGTGCCATATTAAGGATGCCGCCGGTCATCATGCCGGCCATGCCGAGCGCTGCTTTTCCTTCATATCTGAGGATGTTGTTGAGTGTGAAACTCGATGCCATGAAAGGTGCCGAGATCATGATATAGATAGTGTATTCTTTGGCATATGGGGCGATGGTCTCGGTACTTCCAAGGAAATACATGAGATCGTCGATCTGCGTATAGCTGAGCGCTGCTATCAGGGTCGCTATGATAAATGATGAAAAGAAAGAAACTGAAGCATATTTCGAAGCGCTGTCCGTGTCTTTGGCTCCGAGCATCCTCGAAACGATACTGCCTCCGCCCTGACCGAAGAGAAATCCGCAGGCCTGGATTATCGACATATATCCAAAGACGATGCCTATCGCTCCGGATGCGGAATTGCCGAGTCTGCTCACGAAATAGGTATCTACCATATTGTAGATATTCGATACCATCATCGTGATGATCGTCGGTATGGATAGAGAAATGATAAGACGGGGAATCGGAGTCCCCGTCATTTTTTCGTATTGTGAAACTTTAATCTTGGTACTCATGCAGTTAATTGTAAATTATTTCCAGACAGCGGTCAAATTGCCGATAGTTATCACGGGATCAACTTCATGCATGGCACGATGAAAAGCGTATGCATTTACGGAAAGCGCGCCGATCCATGCTGCTATCTCCGCATGCGGATAATACTCCCGTTTTTTGGTGTTTAATATGATTTATTTATTGAGTTTTGCCCATTTTTTGTTATCATATAAGCATGGTACAGGATTCAAAAGAAACACTGAAATTTAACGCACCGTCATCGATAATAGTGAACAATGAAGAGGGTC
The DNA here is from genome assembly GCA_002373595.1 of Lachnospiraceae bacterium UBA3638. Classification (GTDB taxonomy): domain Bacteria; phylum Bacillota; class Clostridia; order Lachnospirales; family Lachnospiraceae; genus AC2028. The sequence goes on from DFKT01000036.1 coordinate 6,886, forward strand.
CGGAGACTTTTCCTCTTCACTGGCATAATGCGGCCGAATTTACGGTAGCTCTTAAGGATGGTTGTAAGTACAAGGTGGCAGATACCGTCTATGAGATAAATAGGGGGGACATCCTCCTGGTGTGGCCCGGACAGATCCATGCCACGATAAAAATCCCTAAGAAGAGTGTCAGTTTCATACAGTTTCAGTCGATGATAATAGAGTGCAATCTCGACCTGGTGTCCGTGTCGAGATTTATGTACAGACTTCACAAGATATCTGCCAAGGAGACTCCGGAGCTGGCAGAGTACCTGCACGAGAGACTGGATAGGATAAGGGAGATCCACAACAGCGGAGTTCGTTTTGCGGAGACTCAGTGCAAGCTCCTTATAAGCGAGATGCTCCTTAAACTCGGACAATATGTCATGGCGGAGAATGATGAACTCCTTGAAGCCGAATCGGGATCCGATGCAGGATGGTCCTATATACACGCCGCCTGCAATTATATAGTCGAGAATGTGACTAATGAGATCACGCAGACCGAGGTTGCGGAGTATGTGGGTTTAAGCCCGTACTATTTCTCCAAACTTTTTAAGCAATATATGCATATGTCGTTTCCGGTGTTTATCTCCGGAATAAGGATCAGGAAGGCAAAGTCGCTCCTTCTCGATACAAGCCTGTCCATAACGGACTGCGCATTTGCTTCGGGATTTCAGTCGACTACGGCATTTAACAGGGTATTTCGCAATTCAACCGGATATTCGCCCAGAGAGTACAGAAAACTCTGTATTGTGGTATAATGTTCGGAGTTTGTGTTAATTTTAGATACGGTATTATGTAATGGATGCATCAAAGGGACTTAGCAGAGACAGATTAAAGATTATCGCGATCATCGCCATGGTAATAGATCATTTCGCATGGGGATTCGTCGACTTCCATACACCGCTCGGACAGGTGCTTCACATCATTGGCAGACTGACATTGCCGATCATGTGCTTCTTTATCGCCGAAGGTTTCAGAAAAACATCCGATCTTAAGAGATATATTCACAGAATGATAGGATTCTCCGTTGTTTCAGCCCTGCCTTTCTGGTATTTCTTCAAAGAACAGTACGGGTACAGGCAGAATGTCATATTCGACCTTACGCTCGGACTGATCATGCTCGCGGTACTCGAACATAAGGAAATAAAAAAGCCCGCCAAGGTCGTTCTCGCTGCAGTTATCTTTGCACTGTCGATCGTACTCGGAGGATGGCCCATCACCCCGATCCTCTTTATACTCAGCTTTTACTATGGGCAGACATTCGCCCGGAAGGCAATGTGGTTCATCATATCCGATGTGGCCACGATAGCATCCCTTGCCGTATTCATTTATTTAAACGGCATATATCATTTCATGCCCGGAATTGATTCCTGGGTATGGCAGGATAAACTCTATTTCCTTGGATTCATCCTGGCGCTTCCTCTTCTTAAGAAATACAACGGAATCAGGGGAAGGAATGTCGGAGGGAGATTCTTCTTCTATGTATTCTATCCTGCACATTTTATTCTTCTCACTATGCTCAGATACTTCGCATTCGGGAATGTGTCACCTTATAAGGTATATCTCGGAGTGCATATCATATGCTTCATCATAGTTCTTGTCATCATGTTCCTCACTGCCATGGCGAGGAATTCCAAGGGACAGTCATCCGTTCTTATCATTACATTTGGCGGTATGATCTATGTGGCCGGATTCATACTTGAGGTCATGGCCAATACGGTCGAGGGCGTACATTTTGCCTGCATCGTACAGTATTTCGGTGAGTATACATTCTTCATAGCATTTATGTATTTCGTCAGCATCTTGTGTAATAAGAGAGCGCCTCTTTTTGTATATGTATTTCTTACAGTCGTGTCCCTTGTATTTTTGCACAGCCTCATGCATACATTGGAAACGGGCAATTTCTACAGAGAACTGGGCGTGGATCTGACCGGCGCCGTGAGCAGGACTGTCATAGTCTATGGTCCGATGTTTTATATTTCCATGGGCTTTCTCATATCGATGTCGATCGTCGCAGCGGTATTCTGCGTCATAGGATATTACAGCGGCAATGATGTGGAGAAGACGAGACTGATGTATGTCTTTACCGCGCTTGTCTTTGCATGGACTCCGTACTTTCTGACCAGAGTAGGACTGACGGGAGGATATGAGATCCCAGCACTCGGTGTGGCAGGAGGCGGCGTATGTATGTACCTGTGCCTGATGAGACACGGTTTCCTCGATTCCGTCACCCTTGCAAGTATCAATGCTCTCGATCATGGACGCGAAGGAATCCTCGTTGTCGACAATTTCTATAAGGTGCAGTACAGAAACAGCCGTATGACAGAGATATTCGGAGAGCTTCCCATAGGCTCGAGCGTCAGGGACAATGCTACGATCATGGCTCTCTTTGACGGCAAGATCAAGAAGGATGAGATAGACCATCGTATATATGATTTCGCATGCGATTCACTTTTTGAAGGCGGATTCGAGAGAGGCTTCATGCTCTGGGCTATAGACTCGACAGATCATTATGTCGCTATGGAGAAGATCCGCGAAGTAGCAACCAGAGATCCTCTTACAGGACTCTACAACAGAAATCAGTTCCAGAATAAGGTTGAAGAGCATTTAAAGAGTGGTCATCGCGGAACCATGGTCATGATAGACATGGATAATTTCAAGCGCGTCAATGATGAGAACGGACATCAGACCGGAGACGCGGTACTCAATACCCTCGCAGGTATCCTGATGGCTATGCCGGACAGCGTCATGATATGCGGAAGGATCGGAGGAGACGAGTTCTGCGGATTCATCCGCGGATGGGAAACCGATGAGAGAGTAGGCTCGATCCTCTCCGATATAATGAGAGACTTCGCGAGAGCGCTCGATAAACAGGGCCGTGCGGGCATTACATCGCTTTCCATAGGAGCCGTTCCCGCATCCAAGGTAGAGAATCACGATTTCAAGACGCTGTATGCGATGGCGGATAGAGTCCTGTACGAAGCCAAGACTTCCGGTAAAGGAAAGTACGTCATATACGATCCTGCAAGGTCTGCATCACAGGAGAGCAAGTGATGGACTTCGCGTTAAGGGTGGCAGGGAAGCCCATAAAGGCCGTGGTTACGGATCTGGACGGTACGCTCTTTCAGACCAAGGGAGCGGAAAAGCCCGAGCCTCATGTACTGAAATATATAGAGAACATCATAGATTCCGGCATCTTCTTTGCGATAGCAACGGGCAGACAGTACAGAAATGTACGTGATATGTTCGGAAAGCTTGGAGCGAAGATGGGCTTCATCGTAGAGAACGGGACCTATGTCACATACCGGGATGAGACGGTATCGATGGATCATCTTCCGAGAGATATAGCCGATGAGTTGATCGCGGATATGAAGGATATAGCCGGCTCAGAGATGATGGTCAGCTGTGCGGATGTCAATTACACCGTGACGGATAACATCCCATTCGTCGAGCACTTAAGACAGGATGTAAAGTATGTCACTGAGATCATAAATGATTACAGCGAGATAAAGACACCGATCCTCAAGATATCGATCAACTTCCCGGAAGGGATACCCGATGATAAGAATGAGTTCTTCCATAAGAAATACGACGGAAGAGCACTGGTTCAAAAAGGCGGCCCCAAGTGGCTGGACATCATGCCGCTGGGGAGCGGTAAGGGAGAGGGATTAAAGCATCTTGCGGACAAAGTCGGAATGGACCTTGCGCAGACGCTTACACTTGGAGACAGCGAGAATGATCTGGAGATGATGAAGATCTCGGGACTGTCGCTCGCTATGGCAACCGGATTTGATATAGTAAAAGAAAACGCAGATGCTGTCGTGGAGAGTGCGGAGGAGATCATAAGACTCTGTGCCGCTCAGAGCGAGAAGTACCTTGAGTATGAAAACTCGGAGAACGAGAAGATATATGCTGCGATAAGGCAGCTGGCAGCAGGCACCGACTGGGACGAAGGCAGGACGGAGAGGTTCATAGAAGGTCTTCGCTCGGACAGGAGCGTACGAAAGGAAGTCAGACACTTCCTGAAGACGGGAAATATACTCGGAGAGTATCGCATAAGCGGGATATCTCTTTCCGATGTGATAGTATGGCAGGTAGATCATTTCAAGGCATATATGGACAGGCATGACAGGATGAACCGCTACAGACAGGAGAGACTTTTCCTTGAGTCGGCGGAGGTCATGCTGGAGGCAACCGGGGATCCGGAACCTTTTATCAGGAAATTCCATGAGGAAAGCGGTACGGACAGGGAGGATTTGTGATTATGAAAAAGAGAATTCTGATGCTGATGATGTCGTTTACGCTTGCGGCAGGAGCTCTCGCGGGACTCTCCGCGTGCGGAGGAAAGGGAAGCGGCCCTGCCAGGATGCGCACGGAGCAGGATGCGGAAAAGGATAAGGAGAAGGAAGATGATATTCCCGATGCCGTAACGATGCCCGATAACAAGGATGATAATGCGGATGAAAAGAAGGTCGGAACGGGTGAGTACATGCTCATATACAGTTCGTATACGGGTGATGCATTTACCGTGGACTCCGCCGGAAACAAGATAAATGAATTTAAGAGAGACGAGATATTCCCTAAGTTCAAGGACAAAGGATATAACCTTGATAATGCACAGATCATCGGAGCTGTAGGAAAGGTGATGTTCGTTATCTACTCTTACTATGATGAAGCCGAGGGTGTATCGACGACTTATCTCGAAGCTCTTGATACCGAGAATATCGAAGCCCATGTTCTCTGGACCAAGGTGGGATATGGCGACGATGAGTACCTCACTGCGTATGAAGTCTATGACGGAGCATTATATTATGCGCTCAGCGGAGGCGTGAAGCCCTGCAGGGAGATAAAGGTAGAAGTCGCAGACGGATTTACCTTCAAGGAGTCAGAGCCCGGACTTGAGAAAGCTTTTGATACGATCTTTTCACACGGACAGACCAATTCCCCCGACAGAGTTGACAGCTACGGATATAACGGCTGCTTTACCCATATGATGGACACCGCCGGATATCTCATTTCCCGTGACGAGGCAGGCAGGTATTATACCGTAAATAAAGAGGGAGAGGAGACTGTACTCCGTAACTTCCCTGAGAGTTATGTAAACCTGTTATATGCCGACAAGGATTACATTGTGTTCAATCAGTCGACCGAGATGAGCGGCAACAGTACCTATAAATACGAGATCGCTACTTCGATCTATGAAAAACTCCCCGTAGTTATAGAGACTTATGATTCATTCCTGGCGAGTGATGACGGCAAGATCTATTACTTCATTAATGAATCGGAGGAGTTTGGACATGCTGTCAGAGTCGTATACAGCCTGGATCTTAAAAATAACAGATGTGAGCCTTTGTACAGACAGGCCGATGTTCCCGGTTCGGGATACGGCATGAGACCGGGGGTGGATGGCTTTAAAATACTGGACGGAGACATCTATTGCCTTACTGTCATTGACGAAAAGTTAGAGTATGCAAGGGTCACTTATGATGGTTCGGCCCCCACTTATTCTGCGATTGATTGTGTGTTCGGCAAAACGAATGTCCTCAGTATGGGAAATGTCGAATACTTCTCCAAGAATTATTACTGCCCTCACTGCGGTGCGGTCGTTCAGCAGGTTTACCTCGAGCATTTCATCCTTAACAGCGATGTCAGCCCTGCGGCCGACGAGATCAACAGAGAGCTCGAGGACTCTTATACCAATGCCATAGCTATGTACGATAGCGCAAATTACGATCATGGTGAGGATGAATGCGAGTATCACAAAGAGCATCCCGAGTATTACTGCATCACTGAGGAGTTTAACATCGGACAGGTCAGCACCATCCTTGATAAGTTCCTCGTTGTTGATACTTCCGGATACTGGTACGGAGGCGGTGCACACGGCATGCCGTTAAGAAGCCAGGTCATATTTGATATAAAGACCGGCGAACAGCTTTTCCTGGAGGACCTCTATAATGGAACCGAGGAGGACTTTAAGAAGCTCTGCGCGGAGAAGACGGTAGAGAACTACAAGGAGGACAGCATGCCCTATTTCTCGGACGATGCACAGCTTGTATATGATCAGGCTTATGAGTATGCTTCCATTACGGGCTCTTATGTAGAGTTCTGTGAGGATGCCGCTTATCTCGTATATGCACCCTATGAGATGGGTCCTTATGCTTCGGGATTTATCGAGGTTAAGATCCCTTACGACGAGCTTCTCGGAAGCAACTGATCAAAGGGAAAATCCGTATATATTTACCCGAAAAATCTTTTGACCGTAGTGTCATAATATGTTAAAATTTCGGGTAGCGTTAAACGTCTGGAGATACAATGGATAATTCCGCAGAACACCTGCGTACACTCATGCAGGAGAATAAAAAAATAATCGCACCGCTGCTTAAGTATCTTCCGTATCTCGGAAATGCGGCCGAGAAATCTGCGGTCACCACATACAAAGGTGACGGAATAGAGGCCAGTTCAGTGCCTTTCCCCGTCTATGACAGCACTCTCCTTGCGTTCATAAAAGAGGCCGACAGATCGGTCCTCATGGACAGAAATTACCCTTATACATACACGAGAAACAATCTCAAAACCCACGATCAGGAGCGCAGGTTTATACTTGCTGCGGATTGGAGACAGTGGGATGCATTGAGAGGGATCCTCTCCAAGTATGTACTCGGAGGCCGCACCAGATCGGTACTCTGGAGCGAGGGTGTATCGGAACAGATTTTTTACCTGGTCCTCTCCCGTATGCAGGAGATTACGGAATTCTGGACCAGTAAGGACAATAATCAGTAAAGAGGTACTACGATGGGCGAGAAAGCCAAGATCAAGAAGCAGCTCATACTCGGCAAGGCCAGAGAGGTCTTCGTTGAGAAAGGATATAAGAGAACGACGATGAAGGATATCGTCGAGAAGAGCGAGATAAGCCGCGGTGGACTCTATCTCTATTATGAGAATCCCGCACAGATCTTCCTTGATGTGCTCAAGTCCGACAGCGCCGTCGGCGAGGACAGTTTCGAGGGAGAGATCCCCGAGGATGCTACCGCAGCAGATATACTCCTTATGTTCCTCCAGGAGGAGAAGAAGGAGATCCTCAGGAAGAAGGACAGTCTCGTTCAGGCTACCTATGAGTATTATTTCGAGAACAAGCCGCCCAAGAGGGACAATATCCTTAAGAGAGATTTCGAAACCGCGGTGGCTATGCTTGAGAAGCTGATCGCATCGGGAGTAAGGAGCAAGGAGTTCGTCTGCAAGACCCCGGCGGAAGCCGCTCGCAGCATCATGTACACTCTCGAAGGATTGAGGATATCGGCACAGACGATCGGTATCACGGGAGATGCAATAGACAGACAGATCTACTACATTTTATTGTCATTGGGAGTCAGTGAAAAGTGATCGCGACCGAATATTTAAAATGAATCGGCAGAGCTTCAAAGGAGAAGACTTCTTTGGGGCTCTTTTTCTGAAAAGGAATTAAGAAACACATAGTATTGAAAGGAGTTCATATATGGTCAGGCGAATTTATGTGGAGAAAAAGAAACCCTTCGATGTCAAGGCACACGAGTTAAAGCACGAACTTAAGAGCTATCTCGGTATCGTGACTGAGGATGTCAGGGTTTTTATCAGATATGATGTCGAGGATATATCCGACAAAGTATTCGAGGAGGCATGCAGGACAGTCTTTTCGGAGCCTCCCGTAGATATCCTCTATCATGAGACTCTCGATATCCCTGCCGGTGCGAGAGTATTCTCCGTAGAGTTTCTCCCCGGACAGTTCGATCAGAGAGCGGACTCCGCAGTTCAGTGCGTGCAGTTCCTCGACGAGAAGGAGCAGCCCACCATCCGCACTGCCGTTACATATATGATCATCGGCAATATCTCCGATGCCGACATGGAGAAGATAGAAGGCTACTGTATCAACCCCGTTGACTCGAGAATGACGGGACTGGATAAGCCCGAAACTCTGCAGGTTAAGTATGACGAGCCCGGAGATATCAAGATATTTGACGGATTCACCAAGATGAGTGAGGCTGAGCTTAAGGAGCTCTACGATTCACTCTCACTCGCCATGACCTTCAAGGATTTCCTCCATATCAGGAATTACTACGAGAACGAAGAAAAGAGAGATCCCAGTCTCACCGAGATCAGGGTGCTTGATACATACTGGTCCGACCACTGCCGTCACACCACTTTCTCGACCGAGCTTAAGAATGTGGAGTTCGGCGAGGGCGCATACAGAGCGGTATTTGAGAGAGCATTTGCCGATTATATGGCTACGAGAGCTGATCTCTTTAAGGACAGACCCGAGAAATTCCCCTGTCTCATGGATCTCGGAACCATCGCAGCCAGACGCCTCAGAAAAGAGGGAGTGCTCGACGACGAGGAAGTATCCGATGAGATCAACGCCTGCTCGATCGTAGTTCCTGTCGAGATGGATTACGGCGATCACAAGGAGACTGAGGAGTGGCTCGTATTCTTTAAGAACGAGACTCACAATCACCCGACCGAGATAGAGCCTTTCGGAGGCGCAGCAACCTGCCTGGGAGGAGCGATAAGAGATCCCCTTTCGGGAAGAGGATATGTATATCAGGCAATGAGAGTTACCGGTGCCGCGGATCCTACCGTAAGCGTATCGGAGACCATGAAGGGCAAGCTCCCTCAGAAGAAACTCGTACGTACCGCAGCAGCAGGATATTCGTCCTACGGCAACCAGATAGGACTTGCGACCGGATATGTAAAAGAGATATATCATCCCGACTATGTAGCCAAGAGAATGGAGATAGGTGCCGTCATGGGCGCCGCTCCCAGAAAGCATGTAAAGCGTGAGAATTCCGATCCCGGAGATATCATCATCCTCCTCGGCGGAAGAACCGGAAGAGACGGATGCGGCGGAGCAACCGGATCATCCAAGGCTCACAATGTCAAATCGATAGATACCTGCGGAGCAGAGGTTCAGAAGGGTAACGCACCCACCGAGAGAAAGATACAGAGACTCTTCAGACGCCCCGAGGTAACGAGACTTATAAAGAAATGTAACGACTTCGGCGCAGGCGGAGTATCAGTTGCGATAGGAGAGCTTGCTGACGGACTTACCGTTGATCTCGACAAGGTACCCAAGAAGTACGCAGGACTTGACGGCACCGAGCTTGCTATCTCTGAGTCACAGGAGAGAATGGCTGTAGTTGTTTCTCCTGCTGATGTAAAAGAATTTCTCGGCTATGCCGCAGAGGAAAACCTCGAAGCGGTAGAGGTAGCCGTGGTAACCAAGGAGCCCAGACTCGTACTCAACTGGAGGGGCAAGGATATCGTTAATCTCTCGAGAGCATTCCTTGATACCAACGGAGCTCATCAGGAGACCGATGTATATGTGGAGATTCCCGATGTGGATGCTAACCCCCGCAAGGGATTCATGAATAAAAATGTCGCTGCTGCGGTAGCTGCGGGAGATACCGCCGCTGCATGGAAAGCATCGCTGGCAGATCTTAACGAGTGCTCACAGAAGGGACTCGTCGAGATGTTCGACTCCTCGATAGGAGCCGGATCCGTGACGATGCCTTACGGCGGAGTGACTCAGCTCACCGAGACACAGAGCATGATCGCCAAGCTTCCCGTTATGAAGGGAGAGACAGATACCGTTACGATGATGGCATTCGGATTTGATCCGTATATCTCATCCTGGAGCCCTTACCACGGAGCTGTATATGCAGTTACCGAGTCCGTGGCCAGAATCACTGCATCGGGCGGAGATCCCGCAAGGATCAGACTTACCTTTCAGGAGTACTTCCGCAGGATGAGCGAGGATCCCAAGCGCTGGAGCCAGCCTTTTGCCGCACTCCTCGGAGCATATGAGGCACAGATAAGATACAAGCTTCCTTCGATAGGCGGTAAGGACTCGATGTCCGGAACCTTCGGAGATATCGATGTTCCTCCGACACTTGTATCATTCGCTGTTGATATCGCCAAGGGCAAGAATGTTGTTACGCCTGAGTTAAAGAAAGCCGGAGACAAACTCGTACTCTTCAGGATCCCTATGGGAGATTATGACCTTCCCGATTACGAAGGTACAATGAAGGCTTACGGAGAGATCCACAAACTTATAGAGAAAGGTGTGATCGCTGCCGCATACGTGGCTGATGCGAGAGGATGTGCACCTGCACTTTCCAAGATGGCATTCGGTAACAGACTCGGTGTGAAGCTGGGCGACAAGGCTGATGATGCGGTACTCTTCGGATGGAATGTCGGATGCATCATCGCAGAGATCGCAGCAGGTCATGAGACTGAAGCTGAGAATGCAGCCATCGAGAAGGTATTTATCGGAGAGGTGACCGCAGAGGCAGTGATAGAGGCTAAGGGAGTAAAGATCAACCTTTCCGATGCGCTGACCGCTTGGAAGGAGCCTTTGAACAGAGTATTTGCCACCAAGGCATCAGATGGCACCGAGAGCGTTGACTGTCCTCTTTACGATGCTAAGGACATCTACGTCTGCAAGAATAAAGTGGCTAAGCCGAAGGTATTCATCCCGGTATTCCCCGGCACGAACTGCGAGTACGACACGGCGGCTGCATTTGAGAGAGCGGGAGCCGAGACCAGCGTAAGGATATTCAGAAACCGCGATGCACAGGACATCAGAGAGTCTGTAGAGGCCTTTGCGAAGGAGATCGCCGGAGCACAGATCATCATGTTCCCCGGAGGATTCTCGGCAGGTGATGAACCCGACGGAAGTGCCAAGTTCTTCGCAACCGCGTTCAGAAACGAGAAGATCAAGGAAGAGGTGGAGAAGCTCCTCGGAGAAAGAGACGGACTTGCACTTGGTATCTGTAACGGATTCCAG
>DFKT01000051.1 GCA_002373595.1 Lachnospiraceae bacterium UBA3638
ATATGCAGGCTTTTCTTTAAGCGATAGACGGGATTCGAACCCGCGGTCTCCACCTTGGCAAGGTGGCGCTTTACCAGCTAAGCTACTATCGCATCTGTCATCTCGTTCGAAACGACAGTAGATAATATACAGGATAGCAGAACAAAAGTCAACAGGTAATTTTAAAAATCTTAAGTTCACAAAAGCTATTTGAGTTCCTTGTATGTGGTGAGTTCGTCGATATATGCCAGACCATACTTGGAGAGCGTTCCTCCCTTTCTGGTTATATATCCGATGATAAGCGGATCCTCCTCTTTGAGCTTGATAGAAACGAGACCCCGTAGTATCGCATTTTCCTCCGCAAGCATTCCCGATCCTATGGAATATCCTCCGAGCTGAGCGATAAGTTCCATCGTAGTCGCTCTGTCATCGGATCTGATCATCTTTTGGAAATCATAATCTCCCATTGCTTCCTCGTTCAGATAGAAATGATCATTATCTCCCTGATCGAATGAAACACAAGGGTAATCCTTTAAATCCTCAAGCGAGATCACCTTCTCCCTGGCAAGTTTGCTCTCCTTCCACACATATGCATATGTCTCACGTCTCATAAGAGGAACAAAATCCAGCTGATACTCCTTGAGAAGTTTCTTGATAAGCGTATAATTGCTGCCTGAGTACGAGACTACTCCGACCTCACTTCTCATCTCCTTAACATGCTCGAGCACATCCATGGTCTTGGTCTCATGGATCATGAATTCAAACTTCTCCGGAGAAAATCTCTTGAGAACATTTGCAAACGAAGTTATCGCAAAATTGTAATGCTGCGTCGATACGGAGAATCTCTCTTTTTCCTTATCTCCCGCCAGATACCTGTCCTCAAGTATCTCATACTGTCCGACTACCTTCTTCGCGTAGATCAGGAACTCCCTGCCGGCATCCGTAAGTCTGACTCCTTTGTTTGATCTCTCAAAAAGAAGTATCCCAAGCTCATCCTCAAGATCATGAATACTCGAAGAAAGTGCAGGCTGCGATACAAAAAGCTTGGTCGCCGCATCCCTTATCGACGGAGTATTTGCTATCGTGATCACATACTTTAACTGATTGATATTCATACTTTAATCGAATGCCTTTCCGAGTCTCGAAAGAGCCTCCTCCAACGTCTGCCTCTGAGTTGCGAGATTGATCCTCTGAAAACCTGCTCCGCTCCTGCCGAAAATGATACCGTCATCGAGCCAGAGCTTCGCCTTATCTATGATACGAGATCTGATCTCATTGGCCGCAAGTCCGTAACCCCTGAGATCCAGCCAGAGAAGATAAGTTCCTTCGGGCTCTATCACCTTGATCTTTGGAATATGTTTCTCGATGTATTCTTTTGCAAAAAGGTAATTGTCAGCGATGTATTTCACAACTGCGCTGTGCCACTCTTCACCCTTTTCATATGCTGCCTTCGTGGACTCTATCGCAAAAGTTCCAAGCTGACTGTAACCGGTAACATCGATCTGTTTCTTGAATTTCTTTCTGAGTTCCTCATTGGGGATAAAGATGTTGGCTGCCTGCAGTCCCGCGAGATTGAATGTCTTGCTCGGAGAGGTGCATATCACGCAGGCATTCTTTATCCTCTCATCCACATTTATGAGCGGTATATGCTTATGTCCCGGCATAACGAAATCTTCATGTATCTCGTCGCTTACTATGACCACTTCATGGCGCAGGGCTATATCCGCTATCTTTGCCAGTTCATCCTTTGTCCATACTCTTCCCACAGGATTGTGAGGATTGCAGAGAATAAAGAGTTTCACATTATCTTCAATGATCTTTCTCTCAAAATCTTCAAAGTCTATCTCATAATGCCCATCCTTAAGAACAAGTTCACTGTTTGTGATCTTTCTGTTATTGTCAGATATCACTTCCATCACCGGGTAATAAAGCGGCTGCTGAATGAGGATATGATCTCCCTCATTCGTATATGCTCTGACCGCACATGCCAGACCGAATACGACTCCGGGAGTCTTGAGCATCCATTCTTTCTGTACATCCAGATCATGATGAGCTTTAAGCCATGAGCTTACACTCTCAAAATAATCATCCTTACTCTCCGTATATCCGAAGACACCATGCCCGGCTCTCTTCATAAGAGCTTCTATTATCCCGCTCGATGTCTTAAAATCCATATCTGCAACCCAGAGAGGAAGGACATCTGTCGGCTTACCCCTCTCTGCCGCAAAATCAAACTTCAGACTGTCGGTGTTTTTTCTGTCGACCAATTCGTCAAATTCAAGATTCTTCTCACTACTCATAGTATTTCTCCGATCCGGTTTATGCTCATCAGTATAATACTATCAACCTACTATGTCAATAGGGTTATAATTTATTTTTTGAAAAACAAAAAAACAGCAGTTCCAGGTGAACTGCTGCTTTATGATCTCTCATATCTTTGATCAAATACCCGGCTGCTTCCTATGCCGCAGGTTCTTTGGTCTTAACGATATTTCGCGCCCATATACCGCTCTTTACCATTGCTCCGCCGATAAGGCATTTTATAACTTCGAGCGACTGAACCGCAGCAAGCATATGCGGAACATCAAGCGATGTATACCTGCTTAAGTAAAATGCAAACGGCACCGAAAGTATCCATACAAAACAACTGTCAAATACAAAAGTGATCAGCGTATTGCCGCCGGATCTGATAGTAAAATACGAAGCATGAGTATATGCATAGAAAGGCATCATCACGCCGCATATTATTATCAGTACCGAAGCCATCTCCCTGATCCGATCCGCAGTTCGGTAAAGCTGCGGGAAGACTCCGCTCACCGCCAGCATCAGGCATCCAAAGCAAAGTCCCAATGCCACTGTAAATGCTCTCATCTTATCCGCAGTATCTTTGGCCTTGTCGATATCACCGCTTCCGAGTATTTGGCCGACTATGATACCGACAGCCTCTCCCATAGCCAGGAAAGCGACTCCGAGGAAATTCCAGATAGTCGATTCTATATTAAGAGCGGCAACCGCATCCAGACTTCTGTATGAATAACTCTGATTCATTACAGTCTGCCCGAGTGCCCACAGAGTCTCATTTGCCATAAGCGGAAGCGACTTGAGAATAAATCTTCCGCACAGATACAGGGGAATCTTGAAATCTTTGAATGCTCCGATGATAAATCTGTGCTCCGATGAGTGCCGTGCGGTGTAGATCATCAAAACACCCATCTCCACAAATCTCGATATTACGGTCGCAACAGCTGCTCCGACAGCTCCGAGAGCGGGGAGTCCAAGCAGTCCGTAGATAAGGAGCATATTTCCAAAGAGATTTACAAATATCGCTATGACGGATGACATCATGGGAACCTTGGTCTGTCCCGTGTCACGAAGCGTGCCTGCGTACGAATTGGTAATGCCTATAGGGATCAATCCGATAAGCATCACTTTCATATACGACATGCCTATGGCAAGAGTTTCCGCAGCATCCGCAGGCGAACCTTCTCCTTTGAGGAAGAGTCCTATGAGAAACGGAGCATTATACAGAAATATAAAAATACTCGCAACGGACAATATCGTATTGATGACAAGTTTGAATCTGAATGTATATCTCTCTCCCGTGATATCTCCGCATCCGTGATACTGCGCGGTAAAGATGCCGACACCGGCTGATGCGCCGAATATCAGAAGATAATATACAAATATGAGCTGATTGGCTATCGCAACTCCTGAGAGCGCATTTGTACCGACTCTTCCAATCATAAGATTGTCCAGAAGGCTGACGAGATTCGACACGCCGTTCTGGACCATTATCGGTACCGCTATACCCAGGACCATTTTGTAAAAAGCCCTGTCTCCGATATATCTCTTAATCTTCATACATTAAATCAGTTTTCGGTCTGTTCTCCCACTCTGTCAGCGTACTTTACTCTGTAGATCCTCTTGAGAGCATCATTGATCCTCTCTTCGGATATGGTTCCCTCCGACACTGCATCGAGGATTCCCTGATAAGCCTTGGTATAATCCTCGGGCATATAGAGCATATCGCAGCCGGCCCTTAAAGCGAGCACTGCTGCCTGATCTGCCGTGTAATACTCCGTGATAGCTTTGTCGGAAAGATTACCCGAAATAACAATACCGTTAAATCCAAGTTCACTTCTGAGTATGCCGGTAACAACATTATTGGAAAGAGTAGCAGGATATCCGTCCTCATCCATATCTTCAAAGATACATGTGCTGACCTGGATCATACCTGCCCCTGAATCAATAGCCGCTACATATACGGGGAACTGAGTATCCCTGAGAGACTCGAGAGTCTCCGAAGAAACTGCTCTGCCCGCAGCAGGATCTGCATCAGCCGAACTGAGTGCAGGGAAATACTTAACCACAGGGGATACTCCCTTGGAGAGCATACCCTCTATCTCTCCGCAAACCGCAGGAGTGACAACACCCGCACTTGCTCCGAAGGTCTTGCCCTCGAGTACATTTCCCGTAGCTCCGTCTATATCAGCGACAGGCGCAAAGTTAACATTTGCTCCGTACTCGGCAAGTTTCTCACCGATCAATTCTCCGGTCTGTCTGCCGAGAGATCCGTCAGTGGATGTACCGATATCGAAAGCAGAATCGGTCTTGTCCATAAGCTTCGCGGAAGTAAGAGTACCTTCGCCGTCACCGGTCTCGGTAAAAGCGATAAAGGTGGAATAGTTAACGATCCCCTTTGTGGTCTCTATCATTTCCTTAAGCTGTGTCTCGGACTCTATATTATTTCCGGAGTAGACAAGTCCTCCCACAGGGTTAGCCTGCAGTGCGGTCTTGGTCATCTCACCTGCTCTGACTGCCTTGGAGACATTGGTAACCTTCTCCGGCGAAACAAAGAAAAGACCTGCAACCTTATCTTCCAGAGACATCGCATCAACTGCTGCCGTCACCACTTCGTTAAGCATCTGCTCACGAAGTTCCTCTTCCGTAGGCCCCTGAGGTTCCTCGATAACGGGCTCCTTGATCTCCTCTTCCTGTCCTATGATATTGTCGATAACGTTCTCTTCGGGAGCGGGGGTATTCTCTACTACTTTCTCTTCTCCCTTTCCGACGCTGCCGAGGGCTTTTACCAGTCCGACACCTATTCCCGCAAGTGCGGCTACTATAAGGACAAGGATAATGTAAGCAGTTACCTGCGCTTTGATCCTTCTCTTATGTCTCGCTTCACGTCTGGCTGCTTCGTCAGCCACACGATCCTTCTTTGCTTCTTCGGCCATAACTGTCACTCTTTTCCTTCCGATCAGACACTTGTTTCAACAAAAATGTCATAGATCGCTTTGATAGCTTTTTCAAAATCAGAATTTGATACACCTATGATGATGTTGATCTCGGAAGATCCCTGGTCTATCATTCTGACATTTATATGTGCATGTGCAAGTGCGGAGAAGATCCTGCCCGCGGTTCCTCTCGTTGCTCTCATTCCGCGTCCTACGACAGCGATAAGTGCAAGGTCAGCCTCGATCTCTATCGTATCGGGATTGGCAAGTCTGTGAATAGCGGATACGACTTTCTGCTCCTTGTCGACGAACTCATCCTGATGAACGAATACCGTCATGGTATCAATACCGGAGGGAAGATGCTCGAATGATATTTCGCTCTCCTCAAATGCCTGAAGCACTTTTCTTCCGAAACCGATCTCGGAGTTCATCATATCCTTCTCGATATTGACAGAGCAGAATCCCTTCTTTCCTGCGATACCGGTGATGATATACTTTGATCTCTGGCAGGTGCTTCCTACTATCCATGTACCGGAATCCTCAGGGATATTGGTATTGCGGATATTGATGGGAATACCCTCCTGACGAACAGGGAATATAGCATCCTCATGAAGAACACTCGCGCCCATATATGAAAGCTCTCTGAGCTCTCTGTATGTGATGATCTCTATCTTGGCGGGATCCTTGATGATCCTGGGATCCGCTACAAGGAATCCGGATACATCGGTCCAGTTCTCATAGACTTCAGCATGAATGGCTTTGGCAACAATGGAACCGGTGATGTCCGATCCTCCTCTCGAGAACGTCTTGACCCTGCCGTCTCTTATCCTGCCATAAAATCCGGGAACTACCGCATTCTGCATTCCTTTTAATCTGGCGGAAAGAACCTCGTTGGTATACTCGGCATCAAACTCTCCGTCCTCAGTGAAAAAGATAACCTCGGCAGCATCGATGAACTCATATCCGAGAAACTCCGCCATTATCTTTCCGTTAAGGAACTCTCCTCTGGAAGCCGCATAATCGCTGCCTGCCTTATCCGAAAAAGCATGATCGATCTTGTCGAACTCATCATCAAGGAGTCCCTTCTTAAGGCCGAGTCCTCCGATGATCTCATCATATCTTGCCTTGATAGCGGAAAGTGCCTTGCTGTAATCCTTTCCCTGTTCTGCAAGATCATAGCAGGAATAGAGCATATCCGTTACTTTGGTATCCTTTGAATTGCGCTTGCCGGGAGCAGAAGGAACCACAAATCTTCTCTCCTTATCCGAGCGGATTATCTTGCCGACCTTCTTGAACTGCTCGGCGCTTGCCAGTGAACTTCCGCCGAATTTTACAACCTTTGCCATTTGCTTTTATTCCCTCCCGTACATTCTTATAGTACCGAGCACTTTGTCACCAAGCTCGGAGAATGCATCTTTGTATTCCTTTTCCGTCATAACGGGTGCGAGATATCCCGCATCATCCTCATCTCCCTGGACTCTGATCACAGCTCCTCCGGGGATCTTCCTGGATATATCGGATACTGCATCGGTGCGTACTCTCACAAAGTATCTGACTGATGAATCGTCTATCGAAAGGAGCTGTGCGGGCTCTCCGCTCCAGCCGCCGCCCAGGCACTTTCCTATATTGCACGCAGCCTCAATGAGGTCACTTGCAACGGCGCTCGCTGTGGGAAGACTTCCCGCTCCGCGTCCGAAAAACATCGTCTGTCCGACCATATTGCCGTTAACTACTACGGCATTAAATACATCATTTACACATGAAAGCGGATTGGAGAAAGGTACCATATGAGGTGCAACGAGAACTTTTACCTTGTCTCCCGCTCTTTCACTTATGCCGAGAAGCTTTATAGAGCATCCGAGGCTCTTGGCATATTCAAAATCCACAGGAGTAACTGCGGTGATCCCCTCGCAGCTTACACACTCGCTGTCAACGCGCTTTCCGGTCATGAGACTCGAAAGGATCGAAATCTTTCTGGCCGCATCATGTCCCTCGATATCAGCTTCGGGATTTCTCTCGGCATATCCGAGATCCTGCGCCTGCTTGAGCACATCCTCAAAGTCCGCACCTTCCTTGTCCATCTTGGTAAGGATATAATTGGTCGTTCCGTTAAGTATACCTACAATGCTCTCTATGATCTCTGCGGTAAGCGATCTGACTATTGGTCTGATAAGAGGGATGCCTCCTCCGACGCTTGCTTCATAGAGATAGCTGCAATTATTCTTCTTAGCAAGCTCGAAGAGCTCTGCCCCGTGAAGCGCAACCAGCTCCTTATTGGAAGTACATACGCTCTTTCCTGCGGAAAGTGCCGACTTCGTGAACTCATAAGCAGCTCCGACACCTCCCATCGTCTCGCAGACGACCTTAACTTCCGGATCGTTCATTATGACATTAACGTCATGAACAAGTCTGTCCTCAAACTTATCTCCGGGGAAATCCCTGAGATCGAGTATGTATTTTACTTTTATCTCTTCTCCGGTACGCTTTGTTATCGCTTCGCGGTTTTCATGAATAACCTCAGCGACTCCGCTTCCTACCGTACCGTATCCGAGAATTGCCGCATAAATCATATTATCTGTACCTCGTATTCTTAATCACGCATTGAGAGGATACTTCCTGGTAAGGCTTCTGACGATCTCTCTTGCCTCGGAAACCTTATCTGCGCCGCCCTTTATAACAAGAGCAATAGCTTCAGCCACCTGATCCATATCCTCGGTATTAAGTCCTCTGGAAGTTACTGCAGGAGTTCCGAGACGGATACCGCTGGTAACGAAAGGAGATTTGGGATCGTTGGGAATGGTGTTCTTATTGGCTGTGATATGTGCCTCATCAAGAAGCTTCTCGATCTCCTTACCCGTGAGATCAAAAGGAGTGAGATCTACGAGCATAAGGTGATTGTCAGTGCCGTCGGAAACGATCTTAATACCGCGCTTCTTGAGCCCTTCGCAAAGTGCCTTTGCATTGTCTACGATACCCTTCTGATAAGTCTTGAAAGCAGGGCTTAATGCTTCCTTGAAGCATACTGCCTTTGCTGCGATCACGTGCATAAGAGGGCCTCCCTGGATACCGGGGAATACAGCCTTATTAAGCTTAAACTCATCAGCAAACTGCTGGCTTGAAAGGATAAGTCCTCCTCTGGGTCCGCGAAGAGTCTTGTGCGTAGTGGTAGTGGTCACATGAGCGTAAGGGATCGGGCTGGGATGAAGTCCTGCCGCAACAAGTCCCGCAATATGAGCCATATCGACCATAAGTACAGCTCCGACTTCATCAGCGATCTCTCTGAAACGCTTGAAATCGATGGTTCTCGCATATGCCGAAGCACCTGCGATGATCATACGCGGCATGCACTCCTTAGCCTTTTTCTCGAGTTCGTCGTAATCTATAAATCCTTCGTCATTAACTCCGTAGGGTACGATATTGAAGTAAGATCCTGAGATGTTTGCCGCACTTCCGTGAGTAAGATGTCCGCCGTGATCAAGGTTCATTCCCATGATAGTATCGCCGGGCTTGCATACTGCGAACTGAACTGCGAGGTTTGCCTGTGCTCCGGAATGGGGCTGAACATTTGCATACTCACAGCCGTAGAGCTGTTTTGCGCGATCGATGGCGAGCTGCTCTACAACATCCACGCACTGGCATCCGCCATAATATCTCTTTCCGGGATATCCTTCTGCGTATTTATTGGTAAGGGGGCTTCCCATAGCCGCCATTACTGCCTTGCTTACCCAGTTTTCGGATGCGATGAGCTCGAGATGCTCCTGCTGTCTCTCAATTTCATCGATTATCGCATCAGCGATCTCGGGGTCGACCATTCTTACTTCATCAAGTGAATACATATCTACCTCCTACGGAAAAGTAATTAACCAAAATCAGAGTTAATTCTACCATATAATGGCGAAATCGTCACGAAAAATTAAGTATATGGTAAAGGCGCGGAACTTGTCCGCGCCTCGGCTTATCACGTGTAAACCTGACCGTTACAGAGCTTCGGTTCCGATCCTCACAATGGGAAGGGACGGCAACTCATAATATTGGTTTACTGACCAATCATCATTAGCGTTCTTTCCACCGGATTTTCCCATTTTCTTACTGTTGAGTCCGTCCGCCGGAGTCATGAACAGTCTGAGAGCTATCCTGCCCGGAACAAATGACGGATCCCCGAAGAATGCGGGCATGAGATCGACGAAATCCACACCTGCTCCCTTATAGAACCATCTTCCGTTTATCTCCAGCATTAAAGTCTTGTCTTTCAGTTCGTCATCAAAATAGCACTCAAAGAATACGGGAGCCTTATCCACGGTATAGATCATTTCGATACCGTCGGAATCCTCACTTCCACCCCAGCGCATTTTTACTGCTCCGGATAGCGCACCGTCCTTTTTAAGCTTAACTTCTGCTCCGCTCTTAAACGAAGGTGAGAAATAAGGGTCTTTGATGATCTCCCTGAACGTCTTCATAAGAGGCTGCTCGATACCGATGTTCTTATTGTTCGGATCTTCTGTCTCAAGTCCAAGTCTTCCTCTGTCCCTGAACTGGTAAAGGGTGAATCCGGAAAGCCATTTCGTCCTGTCTTTTTTAAGCATATCGCAGAATTCGCGGAGCATATCGCACTGCTCGTAAGGTCCCGTTACATCTCCGTCGGCATTCATCTCGGAGAGTACCATGGGCTTATGCTTTCTGCAGATC
Source organism: Lachnospiraceae bacterium UBA3638 (assembly GCA_002373595.1). Taxonomy (GTDB): domain Bacteria; phylum Bacillota; class Clostridia; order Lachnospirales; family Lachnospiraceae; genus AC2028. The sequence continues at coordinate 9,903 of DFKT01000051.1, forward strand.
CGGTCATATCTTGCAGCACTCTTTTTGGTGAGGCTGTAAATAGTTCTCGTTTTAAAATGTCCGAAATTACGGCCGCCTTCTTCGGCAACATCAAGAGGCCATCCCCAGTGAAGGGAGAGGTATCTGTCTGCGGAAACGATGTCGGCAGCTTTGATCGCCGGCAGGAATTCGTCTTCTTTTTCCATCTTCTCGGTCTTTAAAGACTTGTATCCGTCGAGACAGATGATGAGCTTAATCTGCGGAGCCTCTCGGTGGAATATCTCGCAGCAGTGTGCAAAGAAAAGCCCAAGTTCCGCATAGGTGGCACGTTTGTTGAATGAGAACCAATCCCCGGTCGCCTCGTGATTAATACGAAGAAGAAGTCTGCCGAAAGGTCTTAAGTCCTTGGCGATCGCGATGAGATGCCTGTCCGATACTTTCGGGTCTATCGTAAGAGTGAGGAGCACATCCTGGCCGTGCTTTCTGATATCTTTCATGCACTCAAAGACTTCCTTATCCCCGCCCTTTGTCAGGCCGCCCGTATACGGGAAATAGTCATCGTAGGGATAATCCCATGCATATGAGATGTCTTTATCTTTATAAGCTTCACTGATCCTTGCGGGCCATTCCTTGTCGTTGGGATAATAGCAGTACATCAGGTTTATGGCTCTCATAGGTCTTCCGAGCCTGGAGAGTATATAGTCCTGATCCACATATTCTCCGCGTTCGCTTCCGTCTCCGAGGTCGATGGCACACTTTGCAGGAAGTATGGTCGTTTTTCTGACCAACTCGGGAGACACGGTATTTAATGGCTTGGGTGTATTCATATAAATCCTCCACTTATTTCAATGGCAATATTATAAGCGATATTTTTGTTTTAGTATATAACAGCCGCCGCGGTCAGATTACGTTTTTTCTTCGGCGGTTGAAACGCTCCGTCGAGCCTTCCACGAATTACTAAGCCTCAGCGAAAATGTGCTCAAAAGTGAGCCCATTTTCTACTGAGGCTAATTAATTCGGGACATGTCTCTCCTACGCTAAGGGCTCACCGTGATTCCTCAGAAAAAAGTAATCTGCCCGCAGCGGCTTTCCCCACAAAAGTTCTACAATTTCCCTTCCCACTCATCGAGGATGGCGGTACAGGTATCAATATCGATATCGGCGCATGCATTCTTGAGTTTGCCTGCGAGTTCTTTCTGGTCTGCGGGATACGAATGCGAGCAGATCTTGCCTGTAACTTCTTCCATCGCATCCATATCGAGATTATCCAGAGCTTCTCTCATCTCGCCGAAGAGAGAGGCCAGATCATCCTTCGAGATCTCGGTCTTGGCACTGTCATCTTCCTTCTCGATAAAATAAGGAGCCAGTACCGGTTCGTATGAGAGATACTTCTTTAACGTCTCTGCGGTATGCGCTTTGATATATGCGACATCTTTTGCATTTCCGGCTTTCTCAAGTTCCATTGCCATGGCTGAGAGCTTCATCGCACCGATCTGCTTGGAAGCGCTCTTAAGCGCATGAACTTCTATCGTGTATGCCGGCCAGTCTGCAGCTTTGTAGCTGTCTTTTATCGCAGTTGCTTTCTGGATGATCACACGGTGATACTCCTTCAAGACATTCCAATACAGCGATTCGTTTCCAAGAAGCTCCATGGCAGCTGCAACATCGAGATCTCCGATCTTAGGCGCATTTGCTGCAGCGGCAGCCTTTGCCGCCTCCTTCTCGGCAGCTTCTTTTTCCGCCTGCAGTTTGGCTGCATCGGACATTCTCTGCACCTTGATGGGAGGAAGCCACTTCTTGACGGACGAGATAAATGTCCTTACCTCTATGGGCTTTGCAACAAAGTCGTTCAGTCCTTCCGATATGAACATCTCCTTCGCACCGCCTATCGCATTTGCGGTGAGCGCTACGATCGGAGTGGATGTATACTCAGGCAGTTCACGCAGCTTGTGCGTAGTCTCGATACCGTCCATATCCGGCATCATATGATCCATGTAGATAATATCGTAATGAGTAGCCTGTGCTTTCTTGATGGCCTCCTGTCCGCTTCCCGCGGTCTCGACATGCATCTTGAGAGGCTCTAAGAGTCCGGCTGCAACGGTCTGGTTGATAGCATTATCATCAACAATGAGGACATACGCATCAGGTGCGATAAATCCTGTGCCGTCATCCGCTCTCTCGCTTCCGTCACTGCCGAACTGGATCTTCTCTCTGTTGAAGATCATCGACATGTTCATCGCGGACAAAGGTTTCTTCACTATCTGAAGATTCGGCATGTCATATTCGGCATCCTTGAAGAAATCAGCGACAAGTATACCTACAACATCCGAATGATTCCTGATAAAGCTCTCTCTCTCGGGAGTCATCTGTGACTGTTCAAGGAAGAGGAATATGGTTCTGTCGGCGTTACGCCTCTTAACCGCCTCGTACGCCTTCTCAAGATCAGCCTCCGCCGCAAGGTTCATAACCGATACGCCAAGCTTTGCAGCATCCCATGTAAATCCATCCGACAGATACTGATTACTGAAGATACCGATCGCTATACAGTTCGACGGATCGCGTACACTCATCGAAGGAGTCTTGTCGATAACTCTCTGCGGAACCTTGAACGTAAAACGGCTTCCCTTGTTATATTCACTCTCTACGGAGAGATTACCGTCCATGAGTGACAGGAGCAGTTTTGAAATGGAAAGACCAAGTCCGGTACCTTCTACATTTCTGTTTCTCTTACTGTCGACCTGCTGGAACGACTCAAATATCTTGCCAAGGTCTTCTTTCTTGATACCGATACCGGTATCCTGAACTGCCACGCTGAGCAGTATATTTTCTTCATCCGTCCACTTAAAATCAACGATCAGGCGCACCTGACCTTTCTTGGTGAACTTAACTGCATTATTTGCAAGGTTGATGAGGATCTGTCTGATACGGATATTATCGCCAAAGAGTCTCTGCGGCAGATTTGCAGACATATTGAGGACGAGTTCCACATCCTTGTCCATGAGTCTCGTCATGATGATATTGCCGACATCATGGAACAGTGACATCGGTTCGTATTCAACGGGAACGATATCCATCTTTCCGGATTCGATCTTGGAGAAATCAAGAATATCATTGATGATGGAAAGAAGTGCTCTTCCCGATGATTTGATCTGATTGATATAGCCTCTGGCAGAGTCAGGTATATCCTCTCGCAGTGCCATCTCTGCCATACCGATAACGGCATTCATGGGAGTACGGATCTCATGGCTCATATTTGCCAAAAAGTCCGACTTCATCTTGGCAGCGCGCTCTATCTCGGCATTTGCGATATTTGCTCTTCTCTGACCTTCAGCTATCTCAGAGAGTGCCTTCGCATCCATAAGGATAATATCGGATGCTTTATCAAGCTGTTCCTGCGTTACTCTGGGAACGCTCGAAAGCTCTGAAAGCACATATTCCGGATCTCCTCCGATAGCTTCTATCTCAAGGCGTATAGCATCCAAGTCAGGCTCACCTACTATAACCTGACCGCCGGCGAAAAATCCTATAACCTCATCTCCGGCGACTATGGGAGCCCGCATCTCTGTGAGCCCGCAATATGTGCACATGCTTACGGAAATCTCTCCGGATACATCGGCAGGTCCCGGTGCATTCAGCGACTCAATAAGAGTATCTTCTTTGAACTCTCCCGCAGCACGAAGGGCATCCTCTGCCTCCGCTTCGTTGCGTGCCATATCGAGCAGCAGCTCCTGGCACCTCTTCATATACTCCGTGAGATTATTGGGTAAAGTAACAGGACGTCCTTTCATGTCGAGGGTGATACATGTCATCCCCGTCATCTCCGAAAAAACATCCTGCAGCTTCTGAAGTACTGACTTTCCGACCAGATCGGTTAAATATACATCAGCCATATTTACACTCCGCTTCCGTCAAAGGATCAGGCAGTAAAATTAGCAACTGTCTCCATCAGTTTCTTGGCATCTATAGGCTTGAGCAAATACCCCTGAGGGTGAAGTTTGAGCGCTTCGGCAATCTTTTCTCTCTCTGTTACGCCGGTAAGGAAAATGATGGGAGTATCTTCATGCCCGCCCATAAGTCTTATGTGTTCCATGACCTCAGGGCCCTTCTCTCCCGGCATCTCATAATCGAGAAGTATGAGATCCGTCGTCTTGTTCTCCAGGAATTTATACGCGAGCTTTCCGCTTATCGCAGTAGCGGTATCGTACTTATCTCTTAAGTGTTCCTTTATCATCTTGAGCATCATGGGATCATCATCGATGATAAGGACATGTTTGCGTCGTCCGTCATCCGCCTTCTTTGCCGCGGGCAAAAGATCTTCAGCAGCAGCCTCTGCTTCCTCTTCCGCCTGCTGCTTAAGTGCATTCTTGGCGGACTTACGTGCTGCGCTGAGAGCCCTTAATTTCTCATCTTCCTTCTCCTGCTCCTCCTGCAGTCTATAGTACTCCTCGATCTCTGCGCGGATGCTGCTGGGAGTGACCGGCTTGGCGATCTCAAGATTAGCAAGAAAACCGGAGACCTTCTGGAATGCATTGATCTCCTCTTTGGATCCTATTATGACAATGGGGATATTATCAAGAATGAACTGTCTCCTATACTGGCTGAGTACTCCTATCTCCTTCTGAGTCTCATTATAGAAACAGAAAATGACCATCTCCGGATCGAAGACTTCGATGTGTTTGTCGATGTCGGCCTCCCTGAGCGAGCATGTCATAACCTCAAAGGTGTCATTCAGTCTTTCAAAAAACAGATCGATAAGCGGTGTGTTCCTTCCGACCAAAAGTGCTCTGTAAACCATTTCCGTCCCCTTTCCGGTATAAAAATATATGCTTATTTTATCACTTTTACGGTGCTTTCGGCAATATTCAGGGCAAAAAAAGAGAAGCCCATATTAAGTCCCATATGGAAAAAAAAGAGGCATTCTGATAAAATACTGTCAGCGGACCAAACGACCGCAGATGGAGGCAAATATGAAAATCGAAAACGCTATTGATGCTATACGCGACTATCTTGACGCCGATAATTGGAATTACGATTTCAACGCTGAAAAGCAGTTCATCAAATGCGGAGTCAACATCAGCTGCAAATTAAAATCGATACACCTTTTTATCTCTTTCAATGACAACGGATACACTGTATACGGTATCTGCCCCATGAACGCCGATGAAGAAACGATGTCTGCCGTTTCCGAGTACATAACCCGTGCGAACTACGGATTGAGATGCGGAAACTTCGAGCTCGACTATTCCGACGGCCAGGTAAGATACAAGGTATACACATCAACCAGGGGCATGGATTCTGTCACGACCGAAGTCATTAAGGAGAGCATCGACATTCCCTGCTTTATGTTCGACAGATACGGCGACGGTCTCGCCGCTCTCATCATGGGCTTCTCCGATCCCGTTACCGAGATTGAGAAGGCCGAGAAGAAAGACTGATCAGCCTATCTTCTCAACAACATAATCTTTAGCCGTAACAGCTGCCGTGAGTGCTTCGTCGCTTACGGCAGTATTTAATTCAACAACCGCAGTTCCGGTATTGTGATCCGCAGTTGCGCTCTTTACTCCATCTACAGCTTCGAGTGCCTTCTTTACGGTTGCCTCACAATGTTCGCACATCATGCCTTTGATATGTAATGTCTTTTCCATAAGTTCATCCTCCTTTTTTCTGAGAAGATTGATTTTTCTCTTCTTCCTGATCCTGAGAGAAGAATCCCGGCTGCCATCATAAATATCGATAAACCTCAGTCTGAGCGCATTGATCACAACAAAGAAACTCGAGAAGCTCATCGCCGCTGCGCCGTACATGGGAGTAAGACTCCATCCCCATATCGGTATGAATACTCCGGCTGCAAGCGGGATACCGATGATATTATAAACAAACGCCCAGAACAGATTCTCTTTGATATTATTAAGCGTCCTTCTGGCAAGCCTGATCGCCGCCGGAATGTCCGCAGGGTTACTCTTCATCAGTATGACATCTGCCGCATCTATCGCAACATCCGTTCCGCTGCCTACCGCAAACCCGATATCCGCTGCCGCAAGAGCGGGCGCATCGTTTATACCATCCCCGGTCATTATTACTCTTCCGCCGGATTCTTTTTTGAGTCTCCTTATCTCAGATTCCTTATCACCGGGAAGGATGCCTGCTATCACATTGTCTATCCCTGCCGCTCTGGCGATGCTCCTTGCGGTTCTTTCATTGTCGCCCGACAAAAGTACAGTCTCGACGCCAAGCTTCTTGAGACTCTTGATCGCGTCATCCGCATAAGGTCTTAATCCGTCGGCAACGGAGATAACGCCCAGAAATTCGCTCTCCTTTGCAAAAAACATTACCGTCTCGCCCTTGTCGGAAAGCTCCTTTGCCTGCATCTTAACGGAATCCGGAATCTCGGCATATCCCGATATGAATCCTTCATTTCCCGCAGTCAGCACTCCGCATTCAGCGCGTCCCACCAGTCCCAATCCACTCTTGGTCTCAAGACCTTTGATCTCGTAATAAGGATAATTCTCTCCCACACATCCTGAAATAGCCTTGGAGAGAGGATGTGAGCTCAGTCTCTCAAGTGAAAAAGCACACTTTAAAAGTTCGTTATATACGACTCCCTCATAGGGATATATGCCTTTTACCGTGGGATATCCTTCAGTGATGGTTCCCGTCTTATCCAGAGCCATGATCTCGGCTCTTCCCGTCTCCTCAAGGATCGCAGCGGATTTAAAAAGTATGCCCGACTTTGCACCGACTCCGCATCCCGCCATGATAGCCACAGGTGTGGCGAGTCCCAGTGCGCAGGGGCAGCTTATAACAAGCACACAGATCGCTCTTGTAAGTGAAAACTCCACATCCGCACCTGCACATATCCAGACGATAAATGTAAGCAGCGAGATCATCATAACAGTCGGAACAAATATCGCTGCTATCCTGTCCGCTGTTCTCGCTATGGGAGCCTTGGTTGCCGTCGCATCGGAAACCATCTCGATGATGCCGGCAAGCGTGGAATCCTTTCCGACTCCGACTGCACTTACCTGCATATATCCGCTCTTTACCGTTGAGGCGGATATCACTCTGTCCCCCACGCCCTTATCTATCGGCATACTCTCTCCGGTGAGTGCGGATTCATCCACGGAACCGTTGCCCGAGATGACCACTCCATCCGCGGGTACTCTGTTTCCGGCACGCAGTACAAATACATCTCTTTTCTCAAGTTCCGCAAGCGGAATCCTGACTTCCTTATTATCTCTGATGATAACAGCAGTCTCGGGTGCCAGTTTCATCAGACTCTTAAGCGCATCTCCCGTCTTTGCCTTCGATACGGTCTCAAGTAGTTTGCCGACCGTAATGAGTGTGAGTATCATCGCCGAAGAATCAAAATAAAAGTGAAGGTCATACCCTCTGTCCGTTTCCATGGCGATGAGCGCAAGTGCAAGAATGCTGTAAATATATGACGCTCCGCTTCCAAGCGCTACAAGAGTGTCCATATTGGGCACACCTGAATTAAGAGCCTTGAATCCTCCGATAAAGAATTTGTTATTGACAGCTATTACAAACGCGGCAAGTATCATCTGAATGATACCGTTCGGCAGGACATCCTCCATAAATTCAGGAACGGGAGCTCCGAGCATCTCCCTTCCCATAGAGATATACATAAGAGGAACCATGAAAAGACCCGACAGAACGAGTCGTATGATCATATTCTTCTTTTCACTTCCCGCAGCGCGACCTTCCTGAAGTTCGGATCCTTCAAGAACTCTCGCTCCGTACCCGGCCTTTCTGACAGCCGCTATAACTCTCTGTGGATCGGCTTTTCCGTCAACGCCCATCCTGCCGGTCACAAGATTGACGGCGCACGAAGATACTCCGGGTATCTCGGATACCGCTTTCTCAACACGCGCCTTACAAGCGGCGCAGCTCATTCCCGTTACTTCATATCTATCCATTTGGTACTGTAGCCTCTCACATTTAGCATATGCTAACTATTCAAAACAACGCTATTATATCACAAATCAAAAAACTCTTCGCATTACCTCTTAGAATGTGACCAGGGATCCAGAGCAGTCATAAGTATGACAGGAAGCACAAGCAGGATCGGATAGACATATCTCATACACGCTACCGGCCCTGCAAGAAATGTCAGCCAGTATAGAAATGTCAGTTTTGCCTCAGTTCCCCTGCCTCCCCTTATATAGATCACGAGCGAAGCAAAAAGAAGGATCATAAAAACAAGCGCCGGCGAAAAGATCACTTTAAGTATCGCATTTGTCCCAAATATCTCTCCGGTCGCAAATCTCTCAAGCCTGTTATATTCACCTTCGAAAACACTTCTGTACGAAGGCTGCTCGGCAAAGTAATCGGAAATCTCTGTTTCGACATATCTCTTTTTGGTTCCGGGATCGGGAACATCACTTCCCAGATACCATGATGATATATTAAGTGATATCAGCTCGCTCAGGTAATTGTCCGGATGCTTTATCATCAGATCTGCCCAGAGCCTAAGGAAACCCTTTTTATCACCTTCTATAGCGTCTTTATATGTTATCCTTTTGAATGTATCGGCAAGTCTCGGATTGAAATTGGCACGAAGTTTTTCCGGATCGGCATATTTTGCAAAAGCTTCTCTTTGTCGGCTGCTGAGTCCATCCTCATCAGAGAATACGGTATGCGCTATCTGCTGCATGGGAAGTGCGAGAGCTTCTCTGACATCTCCTTTTTCTATCCCGATAAGAGAATATACAGGTCCGGAGATGATCACAGAGATAAGCACAGCGATCGCTATACTCCTTATCGCAAGTATGCTCTTTGAGACTTTCTTGCCGCGGACTCTTTTCCGACCGCCCTTAAGCTCATCCTTTACGAGGAAGACAAGTAATATTGCAAAAGCATATACAGCATTGTTTCTCAAAAGAAGTGCGGTCACACCGACCGCTATCATAGGAGCACCGTACTCCTCATCCGTAAGCATCATTATGAACCATACGAAAAAGATTGCGAAAAGTGCATCCTTTGTTATCGCGAATGAGAAAAGTCTGATCGTCGGGCTTAAGAGGAAAACAAGAAATACTGCAGGAGCAAAGAGTTTTCCCGTACGTCTCCTGGACAGTCTGACCACTACTCCCGACAGGACAAACGCAAGGAGTGATAACTGCAGCAATCCGTAAGCAAACATACCTCCCTCGATGCCGTATCCCCCTTCGGGTACATCAGGTGTGCCCGGCAGTACCGACAGGATCTTTCCGATGCGTATGCATAATCCCCAGATAAATGTATGAAGAGGCGGATGGAACTTCGTGATCTTTTCGATACCGAGTGCCTGATCAGTCTGGATCGTTATGTCATATGCGAAATTACCCGGATAGTATGCGAGAAGCGCAATAAAATAACTTACGAAAAGAGCAGCAAAACAAACGCCCCTTATCTTTGCAAGCCTCTTTGCACCGATCGTATCGGCAAGTGCCGGTCTGTCGTAATGCGAGAAAAATCTGAAAACAAAAAGGGCCGCAATATACACTGCGACCGTGATCCCTGCAAACAGACCGATGTTAAGCATAAGTGCCGATGCGGGTCTTACCAGTCCCGAAAGAGAGTCCGATGAGTATACCGCTCTTCCGACTGTGGCCTGAAATGCAATGAAAAGAGCAAGTATAAGAGATGATATCCTTATCCTTTTTACCAGCATAAAACCTCAGTACCGTCCTCTGTGACGAGCACCATTATCTCCCACTGTGCGGAAAGCTTACCGTCCTTGGTGTATACTTCCCAGTTATTCTTGTCATCTATATAGATGTCTTCTTTTCCCATATTGACCATGGGCTCTATCGTAAATATCATACCCGGCACGAGCAGCATCTCCTCGCCCCGCTTTGAATGATATCCGACCCAGGGTTCCTCGTGGAATTCAAGCCCTACGCCGTGTCCGCCTATCTCACGCACTACGGTATATCCGTTATCATAGCAGTGATCATGCACAGCCTGGCCCATATCTCCGAGATATCCCCAGGGCTTTGTCGCCTTTAGCCCTTCGTATACGGCCTCCCTGGTCACATCGACAAGCCTTTTCGCCTCGGGATCCACATTTCCTATGCAGAACATTCTCGACGAATCTGAGAAGTATCCGTCAAGTATAGTCGAGCAGTCAACATTTACGATATCGCCATCCTTAAGTATCACATCGGGGCTGGGAAATCCGTGGCATACCTGGCTGTTGACCGAAGTACATACGCTGTAAGGATACCCTTCATAATCAAGAGGAGCTGCTATAGCGCCCGCTTCCTTCGTTATGCGAACCACAATATCATCTATCGCACTCGTAGGCATACCAACGCAGATCTTCTTTTCTATCTCATCAAGGATCGCGATATTTACTTTACAGCTTTCCTTTATCTTCTCTATCTGAGCGGGAGTCTTGATGATATCATGCTCGGGTACTATATGGCCTTCCAGCTTTAACTTCCTGATCCTGTCATCAAAAGCCGCATGACAGGCTTTGTACTTCTTACCGCTGCCGCACCAGCAAGCATCGTTTCTGCCCATCTTTGCGACTCTTTGTTCAACCGGTCCCGCATTATTTGCATTTAACGCTCTTTGTCCGAGCTTACTCATCTTTGTCTTTCCGCCTTTCAGTCATAAGTCAGCAAAAGATCTTTACTTCGGATCTTCGATAATGACGACTTCTCCCTTTTTCATCGACTCTTTGACATCGATTATACGCTGATTCTCAGAGCCTCTGAACTTAAGTTTGAGATTTTTCTTTTCAAGAACAAACTCTCCGTCCACGAAAACATCGATCATCGTGAGAAGCTCAGCGACGATCTCATCTGTCTTCGCCCATTTGAGAAGATCCTCATCAAAGAGATATCCCGTATAGCACCATATCTCCTTGTCCGGGAAGCGGTTCCTTATACGACGGCACAACGAAAGCACCGTCGGCCGGTTCTCCGGTTCCATCGGTTCCCCTCCGAGAAAAGTAAAGCCCCGGATGTATGAATGATCCAGGGCTTCAAGTATTTCATGTTCTGTGGCATCCGTATACGGACTGCCGAATGCAAAGTCCCATGTCTCGGGATTGAAACATCCTTTGCAGTGATGAGTACAGCCGCTGACAAATATGCTGACTCTTACACCCGGCCCGTCCGCTACGTCTGTCTTCTTGATGACACCGTAATTCATTGATCAGCCTTTAAAGATTTACAGGTGCAATACCCTCGATTTGATTTCTTTGGTCTTTCCGGTATTCCAGAAATTCTCTCCGAGATATCCGCAGGTACGCCTGGTTACGTTCATCTTGGAGTGATCACGGTTGTGGCACTGAGGGCACTCCCACTCATTATTGTCATTGATCTGGATCTCTCCGTCGTATCCGCATACATGGCAGTAATCGGACTTGGTATTGAACTCACCGTACTGGATGTTCTCGTAGATGTATTTGATAAGCTCCTCGATAGCAGGGATATTGTTGATAAGGCTGGGTACCTCTACATAGCTGATAGCACCACCGAGTGAGAGATCCTGGAACTGACTCTCGAAGGAGAATTTCTCGAATGCATCGATCTTCTCGCGAACATCAACATGGTAAGAGTTGGTGTAATATCCCTTGTCGGTAACATTGGGGATGTCGCCGAACTTCTCTCTGTCGATACGAGCGAAACGGTAGCAGAGGCTCTCTGCGGGAGTTCCGTAAAGTGCGAAACCGATATTGGTCTCTTTCTTCCAGCGTACCGTGGTATCGCGAAGCTTGTTCATAAGGCGAAGAGCGAACTCCTTGCCTACGGGATCGGTGTGAGAACATCCCTTCATGAGGTAAGTTGTCTCGTAGATACCGATATATCCGAGGGAAATTGAAGAATATCCGCCATAGAGGAACTTGTCGATCTTCTCTCCCTTTGCAAGTCTGGAAATAGCACCGTACTGCCAGTGGATAGGCGATACATCACTGGTGATGCCAAGGAGCGCTTTGTGTCTGCACATAAGAGCTTCAAAGCAGAGCTGAAGTCTCTCCTCGAGGAGGCTCCAGAACTTATCCTCATCTCCTTTTGCAAGGATTCCGATCTGAGGAAGGTTAATGGATACAACGCCTTGGTTAAAGCGTCCTTCGAATTTGTAATTGCCATCCTCATCCTTCCAGGGAGCAAGGAATGAACGGCATCCCATGCATGAGAATACATTTCCTTCGTAATTCTCGCGCATCTTCTTTGCAGAGATATAGTCGGGATACATGCGCTTTGCAGAGCACTGTGCTGCAAGGTGGGTCACATAATCATACTTTCCGCCCTTTAAGCAGTTGTTCTCATCAAGAACATAGATGAGCTTGGGGAATGCGGGAGTGACATATACATCCTTCTCATTCTTGATCCCCTCGATACGCTGACGAAGGATCTCCTCGATGATCATGACTGTCTCATTTACGTAAGGATCCTGATCATCAATGTGAAGGAAGAGCGTTACGAAAGGAGACTGTCCGTTGGTGGTCATGAGGGTGTTGATCTGATACTGGATGGTCTGAACACCGCTCTTGAGCTCATCCTGGACACGAAGATGCACTATCCTGCTCTTCTCCTCGTAACTCATAGTATCTCCGAATTCCTCATCGAGCTGACGCATGAACTTGTCATGGCTCTTTCTGAGGTACTTTCCGAGATGCTTGATATTTACAGACTGTCCGCCGTACTGATTGGATGCGACAGCAGCAATGATCTGGGTGGTAACGGTACATGCTACCTGGAAACTCTTGGGAGACTCGATCATCTTGCCGTTGATAGAGGTTCCGTTGTCGAGCATATCCTGAATATTTATAAGACAACAGTTAAAGATGGGTTGGATGAAATAATCCGCATCATGGAAGTGAAGGACTCCGTTATCGTGAGCAAGTGCGATGTGCTCGGGAAGGAGAAGTCTTCTGGTAACGTCCCTTGAAACTTCGCCGGCGATGTAATCACGCTGAGTCGATGCAAGGCGGGTATTCTTGTTGGAATTCTCCTCCGCAAGCTCCTTATTCTCGTTGCGAATAAGCTTAAGTATGGACTCATCGGTGGTATTCTGCTGACGAAGAAGGCTTCTCTGATAACGATATACGATATACTTCTTCGCGAGGTTGTACTTGTTGTGAGAAACAAGTCTCTCCTCTATCATGTCCTGGATGTGCTCAACGGTCAGATGCTTGCCCGCAACCTCAACTGCTGCAGCTCCTTCCGCTTCTACATCCTTGAGGATCATAGCGATGAGGTCGTCATCAGCCCTTTCCTCCTCAATTACCTCATTGTTTGCCTTGTGGATAGCGTCAACTATCTTTCTGGCCTCGTAGGGAACCACCCTACCGTCTCTCTTCTGAATCTTCATCCTTTTCTCCCATCCATTTCGTTGTGTAACAAACATCCTTCCGGAAACGCGCAAAAAGAGCAAAGAACGCTCTCTTATTGGTTGAAAACCCCATTTTTTCGCGTTTTATACAAGATTTGGTAGCACCTATTTGATTTTCTATCAATATCTTGTAGTTCCCATTATAGATATGGTAGGGAAAAAAATCAAGTAAATTATGAAAATTTTGTGTCCTATTTTCCGAACGAGAACATTTTGCCGAATTTCTCCAGTGTTTCGGACGCATCGTTAAGATTCTCGATGGCCTTTTCAAGCTCCTCCGGATCAAGTGCTTTCAGCGTTTCGTTCATTGACTTTATGTCAAAAGAGTTGATCGTGTCCTGAATCGCATCAAAATCGACACTGTTCATGGAATCGCTGATGTTTTTGACATCGGCTGTAACGCCCTTTAAGTCTATCGCAGTCAACTGATCAACCACGGGGGTAATAGTCTTTGTAAGCTTTACTCCTACGCATACCAGCACTATGACAGCTACCGCGCATATCCCGCAGATGATCTGCGTAATGATGAGCGATACCTTAAGACCCTTTATCTGTTTCTCCAAACTGCTGATCTGTTCCTGTTCCATTTCCTATCCTCCTAACACCAAAATATGCCGCCACCGCATAAAACCTGGCAAAGCAGATTCGCTATGCACAGCTTCACGCATCTGTCAGATCCTTCCATCGGCGACGGATGCGCATATGTATTGCTCACACTCTCATACCACCTGCCCTCTGAGATCATATGCTCGTAGAATGACATAAACTCTTTATTTCCCGGCTCCATCCGCACGGCATTGCGCGCATGATCGAGTGCGGTATTGGTATTCCTAAGTCCGGCATGTGCCACAGCGCTGTAATAGTACCACATCGCATTCCTCTTGTTTGGATCGAGACTGTCGAGAGTATGTCTCGCCTCGTTGAAATATCCGTTATTCAGGAATGTCGCAGTTGCGCGCATGTAGTTCTCATAGTCGCCCTGTGCGGTAGATGTGCTCCCGCCCGAAGAACCGTATGAACCGTGACCCGCACCGTTAAACCCACCGTACGGATCGCCGTACGATGCACGTGATGTACTGCCACTGTTCGTCCTTCCGTATCCTGCGGAGCTTCCGTAACTGTATGTGCTTCCGTACTTTGCACTCGTTCCGTAGATGCCTTCCTCACGCTCCTTGATGATCTGTTCATAGGCGGTCTGCACCTCCTTGAACATCTCCTCCGCTTTATCCCTGTTGGGATTGTTGATGTTGGCATCGGGATGATACTTACGGCTCAGCTCTCTGTACTTTTTCTTGATATCCTCGTCGGAAGCGTTTCCGGGTACGCCGAGGACTGCATAAGGATCACGCATTTTTATACCTCGCCCATATTCCGGAATAAAGTATATTCCTGAGTATATCCGTATATTCCACCAAAGGAAGTCTCTCAAACTGTCTGCAGAAATCTCCCGCAAGCACGGTCATGAGTTCTTTGAATTCGTCCTCAAAGCCCTCCTTAAATACCGCCTTTACAACTGTCCTTCCCGTGGTCTTGTTCTTTCTCTTTTCCGTACCTGTGACTTTATCCGCAAAAGGATTATAGCGGCCCTTTATATGATCTTCTCCCGCATCCTCATACGCATCCATCAGGTATATCCATTTGCCGAGATAGAATCCCATCATGTAGAGTTCATCGCTCCACTCGTCCTGTCTGTAGAGAAACACCTCGGAGAGCACTCGTCCGAACTGACCGGAAATAGCATCGGCATCTCTTTCCTCTGCCTTCTCCATATCGTAAAGCTCCGAAAGAAGACCTTTTATTGCTTCAGACTTTTCGATAAGTCTTGCCCTTCTCTCATCGGAAAGTTTTCCTTTCCCGGCATTCTTAAGACTTCTTTTCAGCTTTTTCCCAAGCATTTTTGCGGCCGCTTTGTGATCGTCTCTTTCATCGTCTTCGCATTTAAGTGACGAAAGCAGCACTCCCATATCAGCCGCATACTCCGTATAGGCATTGCGCAGCCTGAGTCTTCCTCCCGCAGGATGAAGAACGCACACCCCCTTGCTGCTTGCAGTCTCCGGTTCATACAGAGACGAGAGTAGTATCGCGAGAAAAGTGATATCGTAACTTAAGATGACCTGTCCGGTCTTTCCGTAGGTATGCGCAAGTTCTCTGCATGTACCACAGTAAAAACCGCGATAGGTTTCGATATCCTTCATCTTCAGTTCACTTAAGTTGACGGTCAGATATCCGAACATGTCTCTCCTTTCCGCAAAATGCTTTTAAGAAAAATACCCGGACGCATATACGCCCGGGTATTGAAAAGCTTTATGATCAGTTCTGAGGGGCATCCTTTATCGAGAAGCTTATACGTCCCATCTTGTCCTTACCGAGGCACTTAACGGTTACCTGGTCTCCCAGGGTGAGGTAATCCTCAACATGCTCTACTCTCTCCTTAGCGATCTTGGAGATATGTACCATGCCTTCCTTGCCGGGAGCGAACTCTACGAACGCACCGAACTCCTTGATGGAAACGACCTTACCCTTGTAGATCCGGCCTTCCTCAAACTCGGATACGATCATGTTGATCATCTCGATAGCCTTGTCCATTCCGTCCTTGTCTACGCCGCATACGTCAACGCGTCCGCTGTCATCGATATCGATCTTGACGCCGGTGCGTGCGATGATCTCGTTGATCGTCTTTCCGCGCTGTCCGACAACATCACCGATCTTATCGGGATCGATCTGCATGGAAACGATCTTGGGTGCATACTCGTTAACGGTCTTTCTGGGCTCAGCGATAACGGGCTTCATGCAGTTGTCCATGATGAAGAGTCTGGCCTCACGGCATCTTGCGATAGCGCCCTCTACGATAGGCCTGGTAAGTCCGTGGATCTTGATATCCATCT
>DFKT01000008.1 GCA_002373595.1 Lachnospiraceae bacterium UBA3638
GTGAGGAATTCTACAGATTCTATCGCGACAAGATGCTCTGCACCACTGCTCAGCCAAACAAAGCACACCTCAAGCTTGCCGAGCTCGAGAAAGCAGGAAAGCTCCGTGCGGTTGTCACTCAGAATATCGACGGTCTCCACCAGGCTGCAGGAAGCAAGACCGTATATGAACTCCACGGCTCGGTACTCAGGAACTATTGCGAAGGGTGCGGAGAGTTCTATGATCTGGATTATATGGTAAATTATCCCGAGAATGTACCTCTGTGCAGGAAATGCGGAAAGCCTATCAAGCCGGATGTAGTCCTCTATGAAGAGGGACTCGACCAGGGAACCATCAGTGCTTCGGTAAGAGCGATAAGTCAGGCTCAGATGCTGATAATAGGCGGTACATCACTTGCCGTATATCCGGCTGCCGGACTTATTGATTATTTCAACGGAGAAGCACTCGTAGTTATAAACAAAGCACCGACTCAGAGAGATGTACAGGCCGATCTCCTGATATCGGCACCGATCGGGGAAGTATTCTCGCAGATAAATATTTAAACCGTCATACTGCGAATAAGATCATATAAAAAGAGACGCCCGGGTTAAGCCCGCGTCTCTTTTTTGTTTAACCGGTTGGTGCTTTATTTTGTTTCTTTTGCATCATGTACAACTATCTGGTTGTACGGTATCTCTATTCCGTTCTTGTCGAATGCGATCTTGATCTCCCGGTTCATAACGCGGGGCGCGCCGAATACATTTTTCTCATTTACCTTGGCGACGAATTTAAGAAGCAATCCACTCTCACCGAGTTCCTGTATGCCGAGGTATTCCGGAGTCTTGAGGAACAGTGAGGGGTAGTTCTTCTTCATCTCGGGAAGGAGATCTTCTATTACCTTCTCCAGCTTCTCTATGTCGGTATCATAGGAAACCGACACTTCTGTCACCGCCATACTGTCCTCTGCGGATCTGTTGAGGATATTGCGAAGATCGGAATTATTGATGATCTTGAGATTGCCTCCGACATCGCGTATCGTCGTAGTGCGGATTCCTATGGACTCCACACTTCCTCTGAAGGAATTGATCTCAACGATATCACCGACATTGAAATGGTCCTCGAAGAGAAGGAATATACCGGTCACGAGATCCTCCACGAGGCTCTGTGCTCCGAAGCCTATGATGAGAGCGACTATTCCGACGCTGGCAAATATCGTTCCCACATTTACACCGAGTGCCGAGAGACACCAGAAGAATCCTACGAATACCGTTATATAGCTTACGGCACTTCTGAGAAGAGTTATCCCGCTGCGTCCGCGCGGTGTCTTGGGTTTGGTCTTGTCGATCAGGTATTTGGCAACTGTCTGGATGAATATCATGATGACCACGATAGTCACAAGCTTAAGACATGTCGCCCAGTTGAATTTAAACTCGCCGGAGATCTTCTCCATATCTCCGAAGACATCGCCCCATACACTGTTTATGGATTCCTTGGCATTGTCGGAGAGAAATGGAAGCATCGCGGGATTTCTGAGTATGATAAATACCGCCACGATAATAGCCCATTTAATGACGCTTCCGAGCTTTACCTTATTTGCATTTTTGATCCTCTCGATCCGTTCCTTGGCAGATGATCTCTTCATTTAGTTTTCCTTCTTAAAGTAATAGTAATTACCGCTTCCTATAGGATACTCTACTTCGATCGCATATGATCCGTCATCATTCTGATACGGGTGAACTATAGCGCCTACAGGATTGTTGGCTGCCGGATCAAAGTGAGTATAGAAATATCCTTCGCTCCGGGTATCCATCTTGCCCATTCCATTCTGATAGCCCCACAGCTTGAATGTTCCCGCTGTAGCAGCCACACCGCTCCCCCAAAAATCTCCTTCAACGGGAGCCGAGACATAGAATGAAGCTTTGTCGCCTGTGACTCCTGAAGAATCACCGGTCTGCTTGTACTCACCATTCCATGCGGAGTAGTAATCATAATCGGCTCCGGTCCATTCGGCATATTCTATATGCTTGGGATCATATTCGCGTCCGTCGTCGTCGCTATCATCTCCGCCATTATCATCCTCGACGGGATCAGATCCGCTGTTATCACTTCCATAAGGTTCAGCCGGGGCACCGTAATCCGAACCCTCATAGTAGCCAAGAGAGGCGGTATCATTTCTCTCCTCGATCTCCTCCTGAGTCCATCCGGTCGCATCCTCAACTTCCCTGAGCAGTATCTCGTCTGCCAGGATCTCATATGCCGCCTCCTGCGGAAGTGCCGTGAGAGGAAACTCCTCTACTACAAATACTATATTTCCGTCAGGACCGATATATGATGTTACCTTCTCACCTGCAGTAGCCTTTACTTCCTCAGCATTTTCATCGGTAGCTCTGACTGCGACGGTACCGCTCGTCATATAGAGTGCTTCGTTTCCGTGCTCATCTGTATTGATATATCCCGATGTACCTCTGATACCGATTATCATAGTTGAAGTGCGGATATTAAGCCTCTCATCCTCTTCAAGTGCTCTGTCTATATTAAAGAAGAGTCTGCCTTCCGTAAGATCAAGTTTAAGCTTCTTTCCCTTCTTTACGAAATCAGCTGCGCTCTCACTCATAAGAGTAACGAATCTGTCCTCATCAAGAGCGATATAAGCCAAGCCTTCCGAGCCCGTATTCATCGAATCTCCGTCATGGAGTTTGAGTCCATCCTCAAGTTCGAGCTCATATCCTTCATTATCCTTCAGCACGACTTCTCCGTTAGAATATACGAGCTTCATTGCGGCTGCAGTAAGTCTGCCGCGCATATAAAAGATCACGCCTCCGACAATGGCTGCTGCGATGATGACGATCACCAGTATGATGGGAATCGGTTTCTTTTTCTTCTTCGCAGGCTTGGCCTGGAGCGGAATCGTATATGCCGGTGCGGGTACTACAGGAGCAGGCTGCGGTGCAGCCGGCGGCGGAGTTATCGGTGCTACCGGTGTCACAGGTACTTCAGGCTGCGCCGGTGCAGCCTGTACTACGGGTTCGCCGCAGTTGCTGCAGAATACATCTCCGTCCTCTATCCTGGTCCCACATTTCTCACAAAACATATCTGTCTCCTTTTGATGTCAAATCAAATCAAGTTTTCAGCATTGTCACATTCTGAGCAGTCCGGCAGCCACCAACGCTGCCAAAAGCGCTGCCGCGAATTTATACTTCTCGCGATTCTTTGCTCTTCGCTTTTTTGATTCCAGAGCAAAGGCTTCCCAGTCTCCGGCACTGTCAGAATTGAATTCGTCTATTCTGTTTTTCTTATCTTTTTCTTTGCTCATTATTCCAATCTAAAATCACTTATCAGATTATATCACAAGAGAATGGATCCCGCATAAAAATACCCTCCTTCGCGTCCTGCGTGAAGGAGGGTATTGATTGCTTTGTCCGGTCCTTTGGTGCTAAGTATTACTTGAGCTCACGGGAGTTTGACAGTTTACCCTC
>DFKT01000090.1 GCA_002373595.1 Lachnospiraceae bacterium UBA3638
CCGGTCGCATAGAGCACATTCTGGTATCCTACGGGATTTACTTTAAATCCGTCATGCTCGATCCACTCTCCTGTGTGGTTAACGATGAATGTAGCGAGCTGGTTACCGGTAAGTCCGGCAAATGCCCATGCGGAAAGGGTAAGTCCGTGGATAGCGCTTATGGAGCCCATTCCGTAGTGGTCGGAAAGCAGAGTAGGAACATTGGAGAATCCTCCGCCGTATCCTGCATTTACGATGAAGATAAGTATCAGCACAAGAGCGATGAGAAGCGTATTGCCCTCTCCCTTTACGATACCGCTGGTAACCATTACAAGTCCGGTCGATACGATCGAGAGGATGAAGATCAGCTTGTAGATGGTATTTCTGTCGCGGAGCTTGTCAGCCCATGCGGAGAATCCGAGTCTGCCGCCGGCATTGAATATAGCGGAGATGGATGAGATCGTTCCGGCAAAAGCTACGAGGCCGATGCACTTAACGATCGACTTCTCCTGTGATATAAGAGCAAGTCCGCATGTGATGTTGATGTAGAACATAAGCCAGATGCCGATGTAGTTTGTAACGGGCTTTGACTTGATGACTTCGAGAGTGCCGGGCTTCTTCTCTCCTGCAGCGGGCTCGTGCCAGCCTTCGGGCTTCTTGAGAAGGAGGTGTCCCACCATCATCATTACGAAGTAAACCATGCCGAGGATCCAAAACATCTTATAGATGCCGCTTCCGTCATCCCAGGTCTTAAGGAGCGAAGTCATGATAGGGCTGGCGATCGCCTTGGCTGCGCCGAATCCTGCAACGGCAAGTCCGGTAGCGAGACCCTTCTTATCCTGGAACCAGAGCATGAGGGTCTTAACAGGTGAAAGATATCCGGTACCGAGACCTACGCCCATGATGAAGCCGTAGCTGATATAGATACCTACGAGAGCAAGTACCGATCCCTGGTGCTTTCCGCCGTATGCGATAAAGACGCCGGTGAGGAGCATTCCTGCGGTAAAGCAGATCGTAGCGATGAGGGATGACTTATGGATATCTCTCTCAACGATATTTCCGAGGAAGGCTGCGCTCATTCCGAGGAAGAATATAGCAAAGGAGAATGCCCATTCTACCGCGGATTTGGAGAAGCCGATATACTCGGAGATCTCTACCGAGAATACGCTCCAGCAGTATACGGTACCGATACTGCAGTGAAGGAGAAGAGCGGGAATAGCCGCACGGATCCATTTGTTAGTGCGCCATCCGCCCTGCGCCTTAGGTGATTCACTCATTTTTTATACCTCCTGATCATTCAGATCATTATTTTCCGTTAAGATTTTATCACAATCAGCCTTATTTCTCAAACATAAGACTCCGATTCCATACGCTACAAAGTCGCCAATTATCGTTATGAGCCTGTGGGTAATGGAGAGCGTAAGTATCTCCTTCTCTCCTATCACAGGACCAAGGAAATAGGTCAGAGCAAGTTCTCTGACCCCGATACCGCCGGGTGCTCCGGGGGTAACGAATCCTGCAACCCAGGATGCCGCATATCCCGATACGATCCTGAAAAACTCTGTGATCGTGACAAATCCGTCCTCAGATACATGTAAGAGTACCATTATGATCCCCAGTAAGACCACCGTCAGTATATCATCAAAAAGGCAGATAAATGCAGCCTTCCAAAAAGCCGGCGATTCTGATACCTTCTTAAATCCCGGCTTAAATCTCCTAAGCACAAAAAGTCCCGCTATGGAAAGGAGCACCAGCGCACCCGATGCCGCCAGTGTCACATAATACGGGAAGCATCCGCCGAGTATGGCAAGGATGAAGCCGCCTATGAGGAAAGCTCCTATCTCAAAAACGCTTGATAATGCTATATCTGTCTGCGGTATTCCGACGCTGGAAAGGTAGAGATTTCGCTCTATGATATGCATTACATTTCCGGGAAGGTACTTGCCGATATTGGCCTTGGAATAGACTCTTATCGCATCGCGCTTCTTGAAGTTTAACTTATTCTCGCTGCTCTTCTCCGCATTCTTAGCAAAAAAAGAGACAAAGCCTGACCATCCGTGTGCGGACGCAAATACGGAAATCGTCTTGAGCACGATCCCTATGAAAAAGATAAATATAAAACGTCCGGGATGCGTGGACATATCAAGGTCAATGCCCGTCTTCTTAACGCTCCATACCAAAAAAACAAGGGAAAGAACTGTAAGGATCTTCCCCACGATATCTATGATCTTCTTCTTGTTTTTGAGTATAAACTTCAACTTATTCCTCTATATGCTCGAGGCCTATGTTCAATATGCCGGATACATGGCTGTCTGCAAGCGAATAATTAACTGTCTTGCCGTCGCGGCGGTGCTTTACGAGGTCGAGGTTCTTAAGGACCCTCAGCTGATGCGATACCGCGGACTGGCTCATACCTATGGACTCGGAGAGCTCACGCACACACATCTCCTTGCAAAGGAGCGCATAGAGGATTTTTAATCTCGTCTCATCTCCGAACACCTTAAAAAGCTCCGCAAGGTCGTAGATCTCTTCCTCCGGAGGCAGCGAGTCACATATCTTCTTTTTCAGTTCTTCATTGTCCATACGTGGCTTTATTTTAGCATTTTACGGGCATTTTTGCAATTATTGAAGAGGTTTATAGGTCCAAGTGTCGCCGTCTTTTTTCAGGTCACCCATGGTCACTTCACTGCCGTCATCACGGATAAGAACTGCGCTCACACCGTACTTCTCACAGAGTTTAAGCCCCTCTTCCTCACCGAGCACGAAAACTGCGGTAGAAAGCGCATCTGTGATAAACCCACTCTCTCTCGATATGATCGTCACGGATACGAGCCCGGAGTCGGAGGGGTATCCCGTACGAGGATCGAGGATGTGATGGTAGCGCATGCCGTTATATTCCTTGTAACGCTCATAAGAGCCTGATGTGGAGATGTAGGTGGTATCCTGCTTGTCGGTATGGGTGATGCGAATCTTGCCGTATGTGCTGCTGCCAGAGCCCGCGTACGCACCTTCTCCCGAGCCCGCGTTCCCGTCGGCACCCGAATTCCCGTTTAGTCCGACAAACGGATCTACGATAGCCACGTTCCAGTCCGATCCGTCCGCTTTCCGGCCATATACCAGTATGCTGCCTCCGGCGGATATCACACCGCTCCCGGCTTTGTTTTGCTTAAGGATGTCTGCGGCTCTGTCGAGATACAGGCCCTTGCCCACAGCGCCGAAGTCATACGCATCAGACTTCGTTCCCGTGGCGACATCACTTGCGGATTTCAGTGCGTTTCCGATCTCTTCTACAGACGGCGGTGTCCAGCCCTCATTGGGACCGTTTATATCCCAGAGATTGATCAGCTCCCCTATGCGCACGTCA
Source organism: Lachnospiraceae bacterium UBA3638 (assembly GCA_002373595.1). GTDB lineage: Bacteria > Bacillota > Clostridia > Lachnospirales > Lachnospiraceae > AC2028. The sequence continues at coordinate 3,344 of DFKT01000090.1, forward strand.
AAGGCTCCGTCCGATGCGATCATTATTTCCTCGCACTCGTCCAGCAGGCTTTTCTTCACATTCCCGCTCTTAAGCTCTGCCTCGGTATCCTGCGCAAGTACCTTTAGTTTGTCACAGATGTCGGTCTGCCCTTTAGATATTATGTCAACCTTGAAATTGGTTCCCATCGAGATGAAAATCGATGAATTTTCTATAGATTTTGCTTTATCAGCCCATATAAGAGCACACGCAAAAACAGATATTATGACAACCGATATTATTATTCTTTTTATATCTATCCTATGGTTTTTCATACATCACGAATCTTAACATAATTACGCGATGTTTACAATTTCGCAAAAAGTCCCGATTTGGTGTAAAATCCCATCTTTGACAGTTTCAAAA
>DFKT01000112.1 GCA_002373595.1 Lachnospiraceae bacterium UBA3638
CTACCAGAGCAGGGATCAAAAGCAACGCCCCGTACTCCGGCATAACCACCGCCGAAAGGATCCAAACCACGCACATCGGCAAAGGTCTTTTCTCCGCATAAAACGAAAAGAATAAAAATGTCAAAGAAAAAAGCAGGGAATACGGCAGCAAAGCCATATGCACCTGCATGATCATGGGAAATGTATTAATTGCAAACGCGCACCAGATCGCAGTTTTTCTGCCGACCTTTACTATACCGGAAGAAACAAAAAAGTATCCCACCGAGTAGAGTGCCAGTGCAAACTGGATCAGATATATGAGCGATGTCGCACCTGCGTATCCTTTTTCGGACAGCATCTTTACCTGGAATTCTCCAAGCGGCTGAACAGCAGAGATATTTAACACTCCCCAGATTATTCCTAAAATGATCTGGATCGAAAAGCCTATATACAGAAAGTATTTAAGGCTTCTACGCACCATAAAATCCCTTTATCATATCGCTGATATAATCAACCTGCTCGAGAGTCAGTCCGTAATACAGCGGAAGTCTTGCCAGTCTCTCGCTCTCGCGCGTCGTGTACTTATCCTCTCCGTTAAACCTTCCGAACTTCTGTCCTGCGGGTGCAGAGTGAAGCGGGATATAGTGGAACACGGACATGATCTCTTTGCTCTTCAGATAAGAGATGAGTTCAGTTCTCTCATTTATATCCGCAGCTTTGATATAAAACATATGTGCATTGTGCTTGCAGTGCGTGGGAACGGTCGGAAGCTCGATCTTTCCGGCTTCCTTGAGAGACGTAAGATTCTCATAGTATCTGTTCCAGCATGAAAGTCTCGCATCATTTATCTCATCTGCGATCTCAAGCTGAGCATACAGATATGCCGCATTCATATCACTAGGCAGATATGACGATCCCTGATTAACCCAAGTATACTTGTCTATCTGTCCTCTGAAGAATTTACTTCTGTTCGTTCCTTTCTCGCGGATGATCTCTGCATCCTCAATATCCTTCTCATCCCTGATAAGAAGCGCTCCGCCTTCACCCGAACTGTAATTCTTGGTCTCATGGAAACTGAACGCACCAAACTCTCCGAAGGTTCCGAGTGCCTTCCCCTTATACTCGGCCATGATACCCTGTGCAGCATCTTCCACTACCTTGAGCGAATGTCTCTTTGCGATGTCCATTATCGTATCCATCTCACAGCCGACTCCGGCATAGTGAACAGGAACTATCGCTTTGGTCTTCTCGGTGATGGCAGCTTCGATCTTGGTCTCATCGATATTCATCGTATCAGGTCTGATATCAACGAAAACGGGAGTGGCTCCGCGAAGTACAAATGCATCGGCAGTGGAAACAAATGTATACGAAGGCATGATAACTTCATCGCCGGGGCCTATATTGCAAAGAAGAGCAGCCAGCTCCGTCGCATGCGTACAGGATGTGGTCATGAGAGCCTTGGCTGTACCGGTTCTTTCCTCAAGCCATGCGTTTACTTTCCTGGTATACTGTCCGTCACCGCAGATCTTCTGGTTCTTTACACACTCCAGGATATAATCCGTAGCCTTCTCCGCAAACGGAGGAACATTAAAATTGATCATTTCTTCCATACCCCTTTCACACTATCGGATATATTATCCGTAACTTTGCTTATTATATATTTAGGTCTTCCCTTTACCTCTTCGTAAATACGTCCGAGATAATGACCTATGATACCAAGGCTGAGCATCAGCAGACCGCCTATGATAAGTATCAGCAGAATAACCGTTGTAAATCCTCCGAGCGATGTCCCCATGAAGAATTTGACAAGGGTCTGGATCCCGAGGACTATACCGAATACGATCGACAGCCATCCCATCCATGTGACCAGCTGAAGAGGAAGTGTACTGAACGATGTCGCATTCCTGATCGCATATCTCACAAGGCTTCTGAACGACCACTTGCTCACTCCGCTTTGGCGCTCTCTGACCTCATAATATACTTCCTCGCGCTTATATCCTACCCAGAAGGAGAGCGCTCTGAAAAATGTATTTCTCTCCGGCAGTGTAAGCAGTGTGTCGACCACCTTTCTGTCCAAAAGTTTAAAATCAGATGATGAGTTCATATCAATCTTTATCAGGAAAGACATGATCCGATAAAAAGTTCCCGCTGCCATCCTGTGGAAGAATCCTTCTTTGCCACGGCTCAGCTTGATGCCTTCCACAACCTCGGCACCGCTCTCCCACTTTTCGATCATTTCAGGGATGGTGTCTACGGGATGCTGCAGATCACTGTCCATAACTATCACCGCATCTCCCGACGCGATCTCAAGTCCCGCAAATATCGCAGCTTCCTTGCCGAAGTTTCTTGAGAACTCTATTCCCTTTATGGAAGAGACTGCTTTTCTCTCCTCTACTATCGTCTCAAAAGTACCGTCTTTAGATCCATCGCTCACAAAGACGATCTCGTGATCATATTTTTTGTTTCCGTCATACTTTTTGTTCAGAGCCTCAAAAGTCTGAACAAGTGCCGCTACAGCGGGTTTGATATTTGCTTCTTCGTTGTAAGCCGGCATGACGATCGAGATAAGAGGCATATCACCACTCCTTTATCTGTTGTAGTTCTCTGTCTTGACACAGATCACTCCGTCGATGAGTTTAACACTCGACTCTCCGGGGAAACTCTCCATATCAACATATTCATCAGTATAATATATCTTCTCCACTTCCGAAAGCGGAAGGATATTAAGCGACGCTCCGAGGTAATTCCTGATGAACGAGTCATAATTCGGAGCAGTATAGATGAGAAAATCTCCCGAAAGTCCGGTCATGCTTCCCGTTACATCCGATGTGATATCTGTAGTCGGGAACTGCTCATCCCCTATAACTCCGAGTATGACTACAGGTATCCCTTGATAATACCCCGGAGTCTGTTCTATGCGGTCAAGAAGTCTGATACAATACGCATATGTCTTCTCATACTTTTTGTTCAGATTGGAATACCCTATGTTAGTCTCCGTCACATATACGACAGTAATGAGCATCGCCGCAACGATAACTGCATTCTCCGCAAGTACTCCGATCTTCTTCCCCGTGATCTTAGAGTGAGATGATACGGCGATCGCAAATATGATAAGGCATACCCACGGGTATCTCATTATCATATGATAGTTTCCGTCAGGCGTAAGAAGAAGCGTGAAGTTGACGGATAGCGGGATCATCGCGATCTCTATGAGGAGCACCCAGTAAAACCAGGGATTTGCAAACCACTTTTTCTTCACTGCCGCGGTCAGGATCGTACAAAGAGCACTGAGCATCAGCACGCCTATGGCAATGAGTCCTGCTGCATTTCCCCACAGTGCTCTGATATGCCATACTCCGATAAAGTCTGAAAAAGCACCCGGTATCGCAGAGAATGTATTTCCGACAAAGTTTCCTTCAAGCCCGCTGATCCCCTGATATGTATTAAGTTCAAGCCCTCTTATCGCGAGCAGTATTCTCAGCGTTATATAGTAAAGTGCACATCCTGTGATCCCCATATAGAGATACGAAAGACAGCTCTTTATCTTTTCGTTTTTCTTAAGGGAACCTGCTGCCGTCATCGCTATCCCCGCAAGCGAGAGCAGCATGGCAAAAGAAAGATATGTCTGATATATGCCCATACTGAAAGCTAGGCACAGTCCTCCGACAAACCAGTTCCTGTCATTCTTGCCGACAAGATACGCTGCCGTTACCGCAAGGAGAAGTCCCAGCATATATCCGTCAAGCGTATATACATACGCAAATGTTGACGCCAGCGCAGGAAATGAAGCCATGACCATTCCGATAAGTGAGGCAAATACTTTTCCCTTTACTTTGAGATGGGAAGTAATGAGTGCCGAAGCGATTGCAATATATATAAGCCCCAGGATCCCAATTATCCACGGGATCGTATAATGGCTCGATATACCGCATGCAACAGTGAGGAACCACCTTCCCGACGTGATCATATCCTGATTAAAATGCATGCTGGCCAGTCCGTCGTGATTCGGTATATCCGAAAGCATAATAGGTGCATGCGTAATAAGTCCGCACACAAGGGCAGTGCAAAGAGAAGTCTTCTCTTCGCCCGTCACTTTGCTCATCTTCATTTCGAAGGTCTCAATCAAAGATCTCATCATTTACTCAAAGCCTCCGCGATCCTGCGTGCTATGATCTCCATTCCGTTATTGTTGGGATGAAGTCCGTCAGCGGAATATACGCTCCACTCCTCATTCGTATCATACAGATCGTGATAGAGATCCACGAACGTCACACCCTCATCCAGGCATACCTTCTCGGCAGCGCTCACATAATCTTCCAGATAGCCCCCGCCGAAGTCATTATTCTCACAAGTGTCCCCGGTCTGTACATACCAGGTATATGTGGCCGATGTTACAAATATCCTGATGTCCGGATTCAGCTTCTTGAAAGTGCGTATCACACTTCTAAGTGCTCCTTCGTATGTATATCTGTCATCTCCCTTTACGGTATCACCGATCGGTACACCCGCATGGTAATCATTAAGCATCTGTCCGATCACCACGGTGTTCACCCTGGCGATATCGACCTTACTCATCTCATCAAATTTCTCTGCAAAATCCTGAGTGAGTGCCTTGTTATATATCGCATTCTTCTGGACGGCAAAATCGGAAGCTTCAAACGCATCTGCGATGGCTGCCATATTGCATTGATCGTACAGGTATCCGGCAGTGGTGTCGATATCGATAAATGCCATTGTCGTTCCGCCCAGAGAAAAATCCTTTATATTCCTGTCAGTCAGTTCTCTTAAGTAGTCGGCGGTATATCTGCCGTTACATTCATTTGCATATATACTGTCTCCGAAGATCACGACATCAGCCGTTTCGGTTCCCGTCCTCTTCTGAGTCGGCAGATATATAAATACAAAAAAGCATATGAATGCTACGATCGCGATAGCAGGTTCCAATATATGCCTTTTACTTTTCCCGTTTGATCTGCCCATTCTCAACCCTGTAAACGGTATCGCACTTCTCTATTGTCTGAAGTCTGTGTGCGATGATCACCATAGTCTTCTTTCCAAGGAAGGTATTGATCGAATCCATGATCGCCTTCTCGGTTTCTCCGTCAAGAGAAGATGTCGCCTCATCCATTATAAGTATATCCGGATCGTGATAGAGCGCTCTCGCTATGCCTATCCTCTGACGCTGTCCACCGGAGATTCTTATTCCTCTTTCTCCTATTCCGGTATCAAGTCCATCCGGAAGCCCCTTTACGAATTCATCAAGTTTCGCTTCTTCCAGAGCTTTCCAGACTTTGTCATCATCGATATCCTCATCCTTGATGCCGAATGCGACATTGCGTCTTATGTTGTCATCGAGCATATATATGACCTGAGGAATATATCCGATATTTTTGAGGAATCCTCTGTAATTGTCCTTTATGTCCCTGCCGTCCGCGAGTATCTTTCCCTCCTGCAGATCAAGGAGCCCTAAAAGAATATCGGCTACGGTACTCTTTCCGGCGCCGGTTGTTCCGACTATGCCGACTGACGATCCGACAGGTATCTCCATGGTCGCATCATCAAGTATCTTTTTATCCGTATTCGGATAACTGTATGTCATGTGCTCGAGCACAATGTTTTTCTTTACTTCTATCCTGTCTTCATCGGTGATCACGCCGGATACGTCGGTATTTTCTCTGCTGATCTCATACTGAAGATTGTCACTTACATTTCTGAGGAAAGGCTCAAAGTATGAAACGGAGTTGAGCTGGTTGTTAATACGGTTCACTGCAGGCAGAAGAACAAATGCCGCCGCAGCCAGAGTCGTGAGAACGGAGAGCATATTGTCCGTCGACGCTCCGCTGAGCACCAGCACTATCATATATCCGACCATAGCAGCAACGCAGGCCGTCTCTATGAGGAGCTTGGGGATGCTGTTGTAGAGGCTGTATTTCTGGACAGCGCCCACATATCCTTTTCCGCAATCACAATAGCAGTCGATGAAGTACTTCTCTCTTCCGAACACCTTCACGTCCTTGATGCCCTGCACCATCTGGGATATCCATTTGAAAAGTCCGCTGTAGTATTCCTGATTGTCCTCTCCGGCTTTCCTCATGATCGGTTTTAAGACATTCTTGATGATAAGAAGGAGCACTCCGAGTACCACTGCCATGATAATGGTCATCACGCCACTCTTGACCAGACAGAACGCTATGACGCATGCACTGACAACTCCGTCCGACGCCATCTGCAAGAGTGCAAGAATGAGAGCGTACATATTGTTGACGTCGGAAGTGATACTTCTCTGGACGACCGCAGTCTCCGCATTAAGGAAGTACTCGTAGTTCCTGCGGATATAATTCTTCATCATCAGTTCGGATGTACGGAACTGATTGGTATATACAAAAGCATACATCGCCTTCTGCTGGATGTATAAAAATAGATTCTTGAGTATAAAAACTATGACCAGCATGACCATTACCATCACGGAGAAGGACGAGAAATCATCCGTACCCATGATCTTGTACGCCATACTCGCAAGCTTGCTTCGGCTTACAGCTTCGGGGTCAACAACTACGCTGACCACGCTGACGAGCATGCTCACGCCTGCGGTCTGAAGTACCGCTCCTATCACCATGAGCACTCCGAGTCCGGCCATTGTACGCTTCTGTTTTGCATCGAGAAGCTTATTTAATTTCTTGAGTATATCTTTCATTTGTTAATCGTAATCAACCTTTACCATACAGAGTCCGCATGCCGGCGCTGTAAAACCTGCCTGCGTACGATCCCTGCACTCCGTAAGCTGAGGGATGCTGTCCGGATCTCTCTTTCCAAGCCCGACCTCCAAGAGCGTGCCGGTGAGTATCCTGACCATGTATTGCAGGAATCCCGAACCATGGTAAATAAATGTTATCCGATCGTTCTTACGGTTTATGTCTATCGAATAGATCTCGCGCACCGTCGATTTCTTTTTACCTGCGTGCGCACAGTACGAGGCAAAATCGTGTTCTCCCACGAGGTACTTTGCTGCCTCTCTCATCCTGTCGATATCAGGGATTCCATCCGGCACATATACATACTTTCTATCGAAGAGCGGTTTGGTATCTCCCACATAGCATGTATACCTGTAAGTCTTGCCCGTAGCATTGTATCTCGAATGAAATCTCGGGGACGCCTCTGATACATTTCCGACACAGATGTCATCCGGGAGGTACCTGTTGAGATAATCCCTTATCTCATTCTCTTTCATCGGAGTGTCCATGATCACGTTAGCGATCATAGCTTCCGCGTGTACACCGGCATCGGTCCTGCCTGATCCGATCACTTCCGGAACTCTGCCTTCTTCGAATCCAAGCATGAGTGCCAGGACATTCTCTATCTTGCCCTGAATGGTCATATCGGTACCGGGCTGATGTTCCCAGCCCTGATACCTCGAACCGTCATAACTGATTGTGAGTCTGTAATTCTTTTCGCTCAAAGCGCTGCCTTTATTCCTGCAAGGAGTTCATCATAGGTCTCGTATGCGGGGTACATGGGATAATCAGCTTTAAGCTTATCGGTAGTACGGAAAAGAAATCCCGCCTTACTTGCTTCTATCATACCGAGATCATTGAAGGAGTCTCCGCTGGCAATGGTCTCAAAGCCTGCGCTCTGAAGAGCCTTTACTGTCGTGAGCTTCGACTTCTCGCAGCGCATATGATAATCTGTGATCTCCCCATTATCTCCTACTACGAGTTCATTACAGAAAATGGTAG
>DFKT01000067.1 GCA_002373595.1 Lachnospiraceae bacterium UBA3638
GAGAACGATGATTCCTTCGAGAATGATGATGACTTCGAGAACAATGATGCTTCCGGGTCGGCCGCAGTCGATTCTAATCAAAAGCCTGAGAAAGATGACGAGGAATCCGGTCCCTCCTACATCCCGCTCCACAACGAGAAAGAATCCTACTCGGCGGTGATGGCGGATGATCTCCCTGAAGGCGTTTTCTATGTGAGACCGAGGCTCTACTCGGATCAGACAGCTAAGAAAGTGCTTGAAAATGATGTTCACGAGGCTCTCAAAAGGCTGTCGGAGCTCAGGGATAACGGGATTCTGACGGACGAAGAGTTTGAGGTCAAGAAGGCAGAGCTGCTTGCGAGAATCAAAAAATAAAGAAAATGAAAAATTGAAGAGAAATTAAAAACTGAAGAAAGATATAAAAAACCCGGAGGTGCCGATCAACACTTCCGGGTTTTTTAAGCTGCTTTCGGGACTCGAACCCGAGACCTCCTCACTACCAATGAGGTGCGCTACCGCCTGTGCCAAAGCAGCATATGTCACCTAAGCGACAAAAGTGATTATACTGTAAATAGTCTATAATTGCAAGTATTATTTATTTTTCATCGCACAATACTCGTAACGTGAGTATATGATACGCGCGCAAAGTGAAAGCTGGCTTCATCGTGAGTACAGTCTTGCGATGAAGAATAAAAATATCGCTGCTATTTAGCTGCCCCTCCAAGCAAGCAGCCCAAGGCAAGCGGTATACTATTCAAGCGGTAAACATTCGCAGTCCTGACGAGAAACAAAAACCATTGCACTCTGTGTGACCAAGTGTATGCATACGCGACACGCGGGAACACAGAGTGCAGATATGGTTTTTCGTTTCGCAAGTCAGGACAAGAGTTTACCGATGAATATGTATACCGATGCCGTAGGATATGCATAAAAGGAAGGGTAGCCGAACAGTAACGTAAATTCAGCCAAGCTCAGCCAACACTTCCCGCAGAGACTCCTCCGTCGCTGTGACGGATCCCTGCACCATGACAGGCTTCCCGCCGCCCCTGGCTCCGAATCTCTCGCGCAGGATATTGGAAGCAAGTCGGGCGTCTCCGCCCTTTTTCCCGATTATAAAGCGGTAGCCTTCTGTATCGTTGCCTGCAAACACTGCGCAAAAACCTCCCATTTTCTCCATGAGAACATTTACCGCCTCGCGGATGACAGCCTGATCCGCATCGGCCGATTCAAACAGGACCGCATTGCCTGCGCCTTCGGGGATCGCATCGACCTTCCTCCTCATGAGTTCAAGCCCCGCCTGTTTCAGCTTTGCCTTGAGCTCCGTGTTCTCAGCCTTGAGACGATTTACGCTCTCATAAACTTCATCTGTGTTCGTTGTCAGGTAATTGGCGGTCATAACGAGTATATCGCGGTCATGTCGAAACAGCTCCATAGCACGGCGGCCGCAGAGCATGCTGACCCTGGTGCCGCCCTTATAATTAATGGCACCGACGACTTTCAGACATCCGATCTCCCCTGTTCTCGCTACGTGCGGAGCACAGCAGGCGCAGGCATCATATCCGGGAAATCTTACGACGCGCACTGCTTCCGTGAGCGTGAGCTTGCTGCGGTATTCTGCGCGTTGGGCCTCCTCCCCTTCCAGGAATACAATCTCTGACGGAATATTGAGGAAGATTGCCCGATTAACCACATCCTCAATCTCTTTCAGGCCTTCCGGTGGGATGACGCCGCTGAAATCCATCGTCACCTCGCTGTCTGACAGGTGAAAGCCCACATTGTCATATCCGTACTTTGCGTGGACAGTGCCCGAGAACAGATGCTCGCCGGAGTGCTGCTGCATATTGCTGAAACGGTGCTCCCAGTCAATACATCCCATGACGGCAGAGCCCTCCGTGAGCTCCTGAAAATTCGTTCCTTCAACTGTTTCTCCGAGATAATGATGAATATAGCCCCCCCGGATCTGTACATCCAGAACTTCCCGCCCTGCCAGCACGCCTCTGTCGGCGCTCTGTCCGCCTTCTTCCGGGAAGAAGGCGGTGGCGTCAAGGACGATGTCGTTCCCCTCGGCGGAGATGACCGTCGCCTCGAATTCTTTCATGTACGCGTCTTCATAGTAAAGCTTTCTGGTTACTACAGTACTGGAATCCAGCATCTTTTGCTCCTATCTATTTAAACCAATCTCTTCTCTTATTCTTCTCCACAATATCACCGTTCCTGTACGCCTCCAGCAGCTGTTCCAGCTCCTCTATCTGCTCCCTGAGCTGCTGGCCGATATCCGTAGCCCCCACAGTCAGACGGACCGGATACTGCTCCGCCGCGACCTTGTCGGAGTGGATATCTCTTCCGGACTCCACCGCATCCTCCATGGTCGTGAACGGTTCATGCGAGACGAGTCGCATTCCCCAGGAGTTGAATATCAGCGTATATCCCGCGATTCCTGTCGTCCCCTGATATGCCTTTGAAAAACCGCCGTCTATGATCAGCACCCTTCCGTTGCACCTTGTCGGCGTATCGCCGCGCTTAACGGGCACATGACCGTTGATGATATGCGTATGCGGTCCCTCAAGTCCGAACTCAGCCAGAATTCCGGTTATAACCTTCTCATCATCGAGAAGCTCGTAATACGGCGTCTTTTTCTCCTCGTGTGTCTCCTTTTCGGCGATCATTATACGCTCGAAAGTCGCCATCTTCTCTTTCCCGAAGAGAGGTGAATCCTTATTGCACCAGATCCACCAGAGAATATCCTTGCCCTGCTCCTTTGCTTCCTGATCATGTGAATAGAACGCGCGGCGCACAAGTATATCCAGATAGTCATAGAGTTCCTTACCCTTACACTTTTTGCCGTAAATATCCACTTCCTTGAACCTGCCGTCCTCGGTGAGAGGCATGCAGCCGTGATAGAGAAGGTTCCCGTTATACACCGTATAAAGAGCACCCTTCCTCAGCAGAAGTTCCATATGTTTATGAAGTCTTCTGCAGTTCTTGAACGCACTCTCAAGACGCTCCATGACATACTCTTCCTCGAAAGAAAGCGCATTGGGATTCTTCGGATCGATCGTCGGAAGATTATGATCCAGCAAATCATATCGCTTACCGTTAATCTCGATTGTATAATTCGAGTAATCGATCTTCTCCAGTAGATTTCGATCCTCCATATGGAATTCTTTGCGCTTCTTAACGAGCTGGCCTTCCAGTTTGAACTGAAGGATACAGATAGCCTTGTAAATTCTCACATTGAGCTCATGCTCGTCCCCGACGCTCACAGCATCTTTGATCTGAAAATGTGTACACGGATCATCCCCGTAGGTCTTTGTCGCAAATTGCGCGAGCGGCAGAAGATTGATACCGTAGCCTTCCTCCAGTATGTCCAGATTGCCGTAACGAGCGCAGAAGCGAATGACATTTGCAATACATGCCCTCTGTCCGACCGAAGCCCCCATCCACTCGATATCGTGATTTCCCCACTGAATATCAAGGCTGTGATAATCCATCAGACAATCCATAATATCGTCCGGGCCGTACCCCCTGTCGTAGATGTCGCCAAGGATATGAAGGTGATCCACAACAAGCCTGCGAATGAGTTCTGCTATTGCCTTGATAAAGCTGTCGGATCTGCCGATCCGGATGATCGTGCTTATGATCGAGTCGTAATACCGCTCCTTGTCTGCGATATCGTTCCTCTCGGTGATCAGCTCCTCAATTACATACGCATATTCTACCGGCATTGCCTTTCTTACCTTGGAACGCGTGTATTTGCCGGCTACATACTTGCAGACCTCGATCAGCCTGTACAGCATGACACGATACCAGTCTTCCATCTCGCTCTGCAGTTCAGTCGTTTTCTTGACCAGCTCTATCTTCTCACTCGGATAGTATATGAGTGTGGCAAGTTCGCGTACATCCTTCTCCGGCAGCGTTCTCCCGTAGACTTCGTTGATTTTCTTTCGCACCGCACCCGATCCGTTCCTCAGCACATGGGAAAATGCCTGATACTCTCCGTGTATGTCGGTGATAAAGTGCTCCGTCCCTTTCGGAAGATTCAATATAGAATTAAGATTGATAATTTCCGTGGAAGCATCCGCTATAGTAGGATAAAGCTCCGACAATCTTTCAATATATCTTCTATCGAGTTTTACCATTTTTGTCCTCACAATCTGCACCGGCATGCACTCGTCATGTCGTGCCAAAAAACCACCCACTGAGGCTCTGTTCTTGCCGTTCAATGCTTGTCCGTCTAAAAGAAAAACGGCACCGCAGCTTATCTGCAGTGCCTGTTCATCTACCTGCCTCCACCTGTTCTGGAAAAGATGAGACTGATAACCAGCATAATTAGAATAACAGGCCAGAATGTTATAACCACTTTCGCCGCGACTGCGACGATACCGACAACTACCAGCAAAATAAGAAGCAAAATTGATATAAGCTTCCAGTTCAAGCCGCCGTCCGCACGTTTAAAAATCGAGGTAAATCCGCCTGTCTCGAGACTTTGTTTCTGACCGCTTTCAAAGAAACCGTTGTCAAATGTTGCCCTGTTTCTCTCCGGTTCCTTATAACCCCGCGCATTTCCTTCATTCTGCCCCGTGCTCTCCGCATAACTCTGCGCTGTCTCTGCATACGAATCGGCATTTTCCGGTACATAGTCCTCGGGAATTTCTTCCCCGGCAAGGCCTTTTGTCCCGGCATACTCGGATTCCGTCATGCCCTGCTCATAGGTATTGGTCATATTCACCCTGTAGCTTTGCGGAGACTCAACAATGTTTCTTGCGATCAGGATAGGATCCCCCAGATCGAACGTGATTTCCTCCTCGCTCCTCCCTTTGCCAAGCTCCCCGTCAATGTAGCCGCGATAATAGTTGAGCTGCTCTTCAACTGCATCGGGTGAGAGGTCCTCCGAAAGCTTTTCGGCAAGACCGCCCAAAAATTCTGCTTTGTTCATATTTCAACCGAACTCCTTTAGTATCTGTTCCTGCACTCCATTCTAACACAGCTCGTGTCTATCTGCCAACATGAATCATGAAATCGAAAAAAGGGTCCCACCTTTCGATGGAACCCTTCCGACGTT
>DFKT01000026.1:0-15304 GCA_002373595.1 Lachnospiraceae bacterium UBA3638
TTCTGCTGCCGGTATCTTCTATGATAATGGCAACCCCGCCGTAAGAAGCGCGCAACTGCTCACCGGTAGCGGCAAACGCGTCCGTATGAAACCAAGCCGTAAGCGCCGTTACCATAGCAATGATGCCGATGCACTTTTTCGCTTTCCGATGAGAAAACATACACAGATATTTTACTAAAATACGCTATTTTCGTCAATTAAAGCCACCTTCGGGAATTGACTAACGATCGATCCGTGGCTTATAATCCTGTACATGATCACAAGCACGCAAAATCCCAAGATAAAAGAGCTTCTCCTCCTGCAAAAGAAGGCTTCCGAGAGAAATCAAAGAGGCATTTTTGTCGCGGAAGGGACAAAGATAGTAAAAGAGGCCGACCCCAATTCTGTCGTTACATATTTTGTATCGGAAAACTGTGATGATCTTAAGACTTTTGAAGATCTCGCCGGGAAAGGCGTCGGTCTGGAGATAGTATCTTCTTCGGTATTTAATTCGATATCCACCCAAAAGACTCCTCAGGGCGTGATCGCCGTCATCAGGAAAAAGACCTGGACTATAGAAGATATCATATCAGCAGGCGATCCTCTTATCGTGCTTCTCGAAAATGTGCAGGATCCGGGCAATGTCGGGACCATATTCCGCACTGCTGAGGCAGCTGGAGCGACAGGGCTTTTACTTACTGATGGATGTGCCGATCCCTACGGTCCCAAAACCGTCAGATCCACCATGGGTTCCCTGTTCAGAGTTCCGTTTATATACGGCGGCTCGGCTGCAGATTACTTAAAAAGGCTTCGCGAGGCCGGGATCCGGTCCTACTCCCTCTCCCTCGATGCAAGCATCCCTTATGATACAGCTGATCTGTCCTCTCCCGCTGCGATACTTGTCGGAAACGAAGGAAACGGTCTCCTTTCGGAAACCGTCTCTCTTTCAGATCATAATATTCATATTCCCATGTGCGGCTCTGTAGAATCTCTGAATGCTGCTATCGCCGCCTCTGTTGTTCTCTACGAAGCTTCCCGTCAAAGAAGGTGAGAGATCTCATACTCATACTCATCGATGGTCTTGGTCATGGCAAGTGCTTCCTCGATGTCGATATCAACGAACTCACCGTGTCTGTAGCAGATGACCCTGTTGGTCTTTCCTTCGATAAGAGTATCTGCTGCACGAGCACCCATCATTGATGCGAAATATCTGTCCTTTGCGGTAGGAGCTCCTCCACGCTGCATGTATCCGAGGATGGTAGCTCTGGTCTCGATACCGGTTGCGGCCTCGATCCTTCTGGCCATGGAAGCGGAATGTCCGATTCCCTCTGCGTTGATGATAAGGTGATGCTTCTTTCCGCGCTTACGGCTGCTGATTATATTGTTGATTATATTCTGCTCATTGAAATCATACTTCTCGGGGAGAAGGATATCCTCTGCTCCGTTTGCAACACCGCACCAGAGAGCTATATATCCGGCATGGCGTCCCATAACCTCGATGATCGAGCATCTCTCGTGAGAAGATGAAGTATCCTTTACCTTGTCGATCGCCTCCATTGCGGTATTTACCGCGGTATCAAATCCGATGGTGTAATCCGTGCAGGCTATATCAAGGTCTATAGTTCCGGGAAGTCCGATGGTATTGATGCCGAGTCTCGAAAGAGCCTGCGCTCCTCTATAGGATCCGTCTCCACCGATGACTACGATGCCGTCGATACCCTGCTTGCGGCAGATATCAGCACCTTTCTGCTGTACCTCAGGCTGCTTGAACTCAAGACATCTCGCAGTTCCGAGTACGGTTCCGCCTCTCTGGATGATATCGGACACATCCTTGGCCTGCATATCAAATATATCTTCATTTAAAAGGCCCTGATAGCCTCTTCTTATGCCTTTAACCTTGAGTCCTCTCGCAAGTGCGGTTCTTACGACCGCTCTTACGGCAGCATTCATACCGGGAGCATCTCCTCCGCTGGTAAGCACCGCTATTGTTTCGATCTTCTTAGCCATACTGTCCTCCGGGTCACATTCGTGAAAAATTTACCGACAAATATTTTAGTCCCTTTTTCTCCATTTTTCAATATTTTTCTTTGAAAGACCTGAAATCCCCGACATCGCCATTGCAATGATAACGGGCAGGAAAACGAACAGATATCTGGCCCTTGCCTCGAGAAGTACCTGGTACAGGAACACTCCGATGAAAAGCACTGTCAAAAACTCCCAAGTTTCCCTCTCTCCGTCCTTCTTTCGCTCTATAAACGGGTATACGAACAGTCCGGTCAATACAAATATCCAAACCTGCTGCATTAAAGTATTGAACTTCAGTTCATGAAATCCGTCGATCCGCCAAATATCCCGGAGCAGCCGGGTCCTCTTAGTATCCGAGCAAACAGGCGGCCAATACTCATTTGCTATCCACACCTCACCCCTCCAGCCAAAGGTTCCGTCATTAAATGTCATGACCATCTTCTTAAGCCAGAAGTAAGGCGCCCCGACTATACCTTTCTCCTTTATCCTGTTTATCGCTCTCTCAAAGCAGGCTTTTTCTCTTACGCTCTTTTCTTCGAACTGGAATTCTCCGAATACAGTCACATCCTCATTGCTGTATGATCCCGTGGTCTTTTCGTTCTGACCCATATAGAAGTAATCCATGACTCCGGCAGCAAGATTCTCGATCCGGTCAAATCCGAGTTCATCTGATGCTTTCTCTTTGTATTTTGAAGCACCGACAACGACCGCGCACAGGCTTATCATAAAGACTGCAAAGTAAACTGCGCTGCTTCGGGGTTTTCTGATAAGTCCGAGGATCTCGCAGGCCGCCATCGCTATGAGCACGATAAAAATGCTGGGTTTTACGAAATAACCTACAGCCCCCAAAAGGCAGGAAAGCAGTATCGCAGGTATCTTTATATACGGCTTGTCGCTCTGTCTGTATGTAATGTAAAAATAGACTGCTGCCACCGGAAAGAGTATTCCGTATGAATCGGTATAGGTGGCAAACATCCACCCCGACAAACCGACAAGCACGAACAGCGTCAAAAAACCTGCTGCCGTGATCACGAGATTCTTCGTGATCTTTTTGATGAGGAGTGTTCCGAAAAAGACCGAAAGTGCCATAAGAAGGCATCCGATCTCTACCCAGTAGAATTCGGGATCGCCCTGATATCCCTTCTCCTGCGCTCTCTTAAGGAGTCTTCCGAGTATGTACGCTATGGAGATGTTGTTATGATAAACGGAAATATAGACATCAGATCCAAGAGCTTCGCCTCTCGCAAAAGTATTGGCCGTCCCCCTTACGACTCCGATATCCCATGGAAGCTTAAATGCCGTCTCGCGAGCTATCAGCAGCTCAATCCTGTAGAGTATAAATGTAAGAGCAGCTATTACACAATCGGCTATGCCTTCCGTCTTGGCATCAAGCTTTATCTTTCCGGCCTTCTTTGCAAGAAAAGCCACGACAAATATACCAATGACAGCGATGATCACCGCAAGCTTGTTGTCATACTTGGTGACCAGTTTTAAGCCTTCGTTGTAGTCCATCTTTGTGCCGAGCATTATGACGCATATAAATACCGGAACAAAGAGGATCACAAATATATACTTTATTATCCCGGATATCAGATTCTTATCCTTGGTTCCCTTTGTCATATCTATTTTATCTTGGCGTTTCCTTCACCCAAAAGTCCGGCAACGGCTTGTCGGAGTTCATCGTTTGCTTTTACTCTGAGTGCCGCCGGCAATACACGCAGCTGCCTGGTCTCACGTATATAGATCACAACATCATCATTTCCGTCGCTCGGTCTGAGCACTTCCAGCAGCTTGTCATATTTCTCATCATAATCAGCCTGAGTCATAAACTGAACAAACAGTCCGTGCTCGGGTATCTTGGTCGGAGTCTGAACGTTTCCGCTCCTGTCACCGCTTCCCGAATAGAAGTCTCCGGAATAACTGCGGTTTCCGTTTCCGAACTGTCTCGCTCTTCCCATCTTGCCGGATGCGACATCTTCAAAGCTGTAGACATCATCCACGAGAAGCTTTGAGTCTCTTCCGTCCTGAGTCTGTGCTTTCCCTCTTAAGAATACCTTCTCATCCTCCATGAGCAGATTCGAATATTTGGCATACGCCCTCGGAAATACGACGCATTCAACCGCTCCGGTCAGATCTTCAAGAGTGAGGAAGCACATTATGTCATTATTCTTGGTATACTTCATCGTCTTGGAGATGATCATTCCTCCGAGCGTTACATACTGCCCGTCAGAAACTCTGTCATCATCCTCCTGCATCCGCGCCGAAAGCTGTCCGGATTCGTCATCCTCCGGTTCCTCTTCAGCATAAAACTGATATGCGGATGCATTTATGTTTTTCTCAAGCAGTTCCTTATACTCATCCAGAGGATGTCCGGATATGTACAGTCCCAGGACTTCCTTCTCCATAGCGAGGAGATCCTGCTTCTCGTATTCACCGCAGTCGGGAAGGGGTACTTCAAAGAAATCTTTATCCTCTTCATCCTCTAAGATATCAAAGAGCGATATCTGACCATTCTGGCTGTGTTTGGCTTTCTTCGCCCCCTCCTCGAGAACAGCGATATATATGGAGAGGAGCTGTTTTCTCGTCGCTCCGAGGCTGTCAAAAGCGCCCGCTTTGATAAGCGACTCAACGACTCTCTTATTGATCTCTCTGGTCTGAGTCCTGTTTGCAAAATCCTGGAAACTCTTAAAAGGTCCATTCTGTTCGCGCTCTCTGACGATCACTTCCACGGATGCATCTCCGACTCCGGCAACGGCATTGAGCGCATATATTATACGGTCGCCCGAAGGTCTGAATCCGACCCCTCCCCCGTTGACATCGGGACTTACGACCTCTATTCCCATCGACCTGCACACTGAGATATATTCAGCGATCTTGGTCTTCTGCTCTTCGCTTGAGAGGAGCGCCGCCATGAATTCTATGGGGTAATGAGCCTTCAGATACGCGGTCTGATATGTGACTACCGCATAGCTGGCCGCATGCGCCTTATTGAAGGCATACTCGGCGAATTTGATTATCTCATCATATATTCCTTCGGCAACTTTCGAAGCTATACCGCGCTCTTCACATCCCTTTATGAAGACGGGGCGTTCCGCTTCCATTACCTTGTGCTTCTTCTTACTCATCGCACGGCGAAGCTCGTCGCTGCCGCCCATGGTATATCCTGCGAGATCTCTTGCTATCTGCATGACCTGCTCCTGATATACTATGGTTCCGTATGTTGTCTCGAGTATCGGTGCGAGTTCGGGGCAGGCGTAGGACACATTCTCAAGTCCGTTCTTTCGATCCGCATATATTCCCGAATACTGCATCGGTCCGGGACGATAGAGCGCTATTCCCGCTATGATCTCCTCGAGATTGCCGGGTTTAAGCTTCTTCATGAAGCTCGTCATTCCCGCACTTTCAAGCTGGAATACACCCTCGGTACCGCCTGCGCTTATCATGCTGTATACCTTAGGATCCGTGAGATCTATCTTGGCAAGGTCTATGTCTGCTCCTCTGTTCTCTTTTATGTACTGCACCGCAAGTTTCAGCACATCGAGAGTAGCCAGTCCGAGGAAATCCATCTTGAGCAGACCGAGTTCCTCGACCGTATCCTTTTCGTATTCCGTGGAGATAACATTATCCGCACTGTGATAAAGGGGGATGATATTATCCGCTTCTTCCGGACATATGACCACTCCGGCCGCATGCATTCCGGCGCTTCTGGGAAGCCCTTCGAGGCGTTTTGACATATCTATGACTTTCTTTACTTCCTCGTCGGAATCGTAAAGAGCCTTTAATTCAGGATTAACTGTAAGCGCCTGATCAAGCGTGATGCCGAGATCCTTGGGGATCATCTTGGCAAGTTTGTCTCCGAAAGGTATGGGCAGGCCCATTACTCTCACCACATCCCTTATAACGCCGCGCGCTTTAAGAGTATTAAATGTAATGATCCTTACGACCTTCTCAGGACCGTATTTTCGCATTACATATTCTATGACTTCGTCCCTTCTGGCATCGAAGTCGATATCTATATCGGGCATCGACACTCTCTCGGGATTAAGGAATCTCTCAAATATGAGGCTGTATTTTATGGGATCTATATCCGTTATCCTGAGCACATAAGAAACTATACTTCCCGCTGCCGATCCTCTTCCGGGTCCCACCCATATGCCATGTTCTTTTGCATAGTTTATGAAGTCCCATACTATCAGGAAATACTCGACATATCCCATCTTTTTGATGACGCCGAGTTCATACTCAAGCTGCTGTCTTATGCTCCTTCCGGGATTTCCCGAAGGCATGTCCGGATCGGGATATCTCTCGGCAAGTCCTTTTTCACAGAGTTCATTCAGATATGTCCATGTGTCATATCCTTCGGGCACTTCATAATTGGGAAGATTTGCTTCGTGGAATTTAATCTCGACATTGCATCTGTCTGCGATCTTCTGAGTGTTTTCGAGTGACTCGAGTGCATAAGGGAAGAGTCCCCTCATCTCATCCTCACTCTTTACGTAATACTGACCGCCCACATAGCGCATTCTGTCGGTATCCGTTACTTTCTTTCCGGTCTGAAGGCACAGGAGCAGATCATGTGGCTCCGCATCCTCAGCATAGGTATAGTGATTATCATTCGTGCATACAAGGGGAACTCCCGTTTTGTCCGAAAGCCCCATGAGTGCAGCGTTTACCGTTGCCTGTTCTGCAATACCGTGGTCCTGCAGTTCAAGGAAATAATTCCCCTCTCCGAATATCTTAAGATGATCGCGGATAACCTCTTCC
This sequence comes from Lachnospiraceae bacterium UBA3638, assembly GCA_002373595.1. Taxonomy (GTDB): domain Bacteria; phylum Bacillota; class Clostridia; order Lachnospirales; family Lachnospiraceae; genus AC2028. The sequence continues at coordinate 6,769 of DFKT01000026.1, forward strand.
GCTTTCTGCAGATCGCCGGTCATGATCGTCCTGGGCAGTTCACCTGCCAGGCACGCTGAGAGAGCTATTATACCTTCGTGGTATTTCTCGAGAGTCTCCCTGTCTACACGGGGCTTGTAGTAATACCCTTCCTTATGTCCGATACTTACGATCTTGGTAAGGTTTGCAAGTCCCGTATTGTTCTCTGCAAGAAGCACGAGATGATAATATCTGTCATCTCCCTTGCTTACTTCTCTGTCAAATCTGGAACCGGGTGCAACATATACTTCACATCCGATGATCGGCTTGATCCCCGCTTCGAGGCATGCCTTATAGAAGTAGATAACTCCGGTCATAACGCCGTGATCCGTGATCGCAGCGGCATTCATCCCGAGTTCTTTTACTCTGGCTACATAATTCTTTATTTTGTTGGCACCGTCAAGGAGCGAATACTCCGTATGGGTGTGAAGGTGAACAAAACTCAATTCCTATTTCCTCTTATACATGACCATTGAGCCGTCGTTTCCGATGCATTCCCATCCCTCTTCTACGAGAAGCTCTTCGACAGGACCTCCGCCGGTCACAAATATATAAGCACTCTTTACCTGATCCGGATCGTCCAGGAAATATTCTCTGTAACAGCAGCTGATGCCCGATCCCTTGGGCAGTCTATAGAGCATCTGCCAGTCAGTGTTTATCTGCTTGTCGTCAACGACATCCGCAAACATCCATATGACCGTATTGTCATATGAAGGTGCGTTTGTCTCGTCTATCACAATATTATCTTTAAAGACATCTTCCCAGTATGCCGCTCTTTCATCCTGCGCTTCACTCCTTACAGGTACGGCAAAATCATAATCCGACGTTCTGTGAAGTATGAATATCCAGAGGAGTCCTGTCAGAACCGATATCTTTGTGATAATATCAGCAATTTTGAGTACTTTTTCCCTTTTCTCATCCACAGATGAAAGCTCCGTGACTGCAAGTACAGGAAGTGCACCTGCCATAAATGTGAGAAGGTGCTTGCTTCCCTCTATCAGTTTGTACATCGTGAGAAGCGCAAAAAGCATCGCTGCAAAGGCAAGCAGTTCATGGAGCTGAACAAGGAAATATGTTCCCCTCTGCTTACTGTCCGAAGCATCGGACGACTTTGCTTTCTTTTTCTCACACATCAGTATGATCACTCTGACGGCATATACGACCATGATCCAGAGATACAGCACAAAGAAAAGACCGGGTGCCGAATCGTCAACAAGAAAAGCTCTCTTTATGAGATCTGCGAAGCCCCATCCTTTGTAGTACAGAGTGGATGCCAGATGTCTGAATCCCCCTCCTATACCGCTGTCCAGGAATTCCGTTATGACATCGGTATAGAAAAGCGGTGTGAAATATTCCGCACTTAAGAAATGATTGATCAACACATAAAAGATACCCGACACCATCACAGGGATAAGCATCAGGAGCGCACCTGTAAATCGTTTACCCTTGGGTCTTTCCGTTACGAAGAGCACGGCGGGGAGCAGCAGATACAGGAGCAGATACGGTCTCATAAGCACTGCTGCCGATCCAAGTATGAGTGCCGCGATCATCGTTCCTTTTTTATGCGTATTGAAATATGAGATCGACAAAGCGTAGATCACGATCACCACGCTGAACGCTATGGTCTCAGGCATAGCCGAGAGTATATAGCGAAGATTGGGGTAGAAGGCAAGGAAGAATATAGCGGTCCATATCGTCTGTTTCCTCGAAGGCTTCGTACACCATCCAAATATAAACATTGCGATCGTATAGATGATCAGATTGCTGATAAAGGGAGCGCTTTCGGTCCATCCGAAGATCAGTCCCCAGAGCACCCAGGGCCATACGAGCACAGGACTCCACGCAGCAAACGAGAGACTTATGGCATGGGACTCGTTAAACCCGAAGTACCCCCTCGGATATCCGTGATGAAGGATAGCTTCCACCTGTTTGAAATAGAACAGTTCATCATTCCATTCACTCGTGAACATCGATGCCGGAGTAAAGGAATGCGTTACAAAGAATATAAAACAAAAGAGCGTCGGAAGAGCTGCCACCGCCAACGCTCGTATGATTCTTTCGCTTTTAAGAGTTTCTACGAATCTTTTTTTCATCAGATGCCTGCTTTTTTCTTCTCACTCACCAGTCTGTCATGGACTCTCATCAGACGGTACTCGAAATCTTTTCTGTCCTTGGCATCTATGACCTTGAGTATCATTCCCGCAAACAGCGCAAACATTCCGGCCATACCTACAAATCCGCATACGATAAGAGTCGGGAACCTGGGAACAAGTCCGGTCGTTGCGAACTCGCCGATTATCGGCACGAGGAATCCCGCTGCGAGCAGGAATAGGATAGTTGCGAGCAGTCCAAAGAACTTCATGGGCTTATAATTCTTATACAGCGATATCATCTTGTGGATGACCTTCATTCCGTCAGGGATCGTATTGAGTTTACTCTCGCTTCCCTCGGGTCTGTCTCTGTACTCGACTATGACATTTTCAACCTGCAGATTGTAGTTGACCGCATGTATGGTCATCTCGGTCTCTATCTCAAATCCCTTTGAGAATACGGGGAAAGTCTTTACGAACTCATAGGAGAAAGCTCTGTATCCCGTCATGATATCCTTGATATCACTCCTGAAGAGTGAATTGATACATGCTCTCATGAGACTGTTTCCGAAATTGTGGAACATTCTCTTATTCTCTGTAAAATATGTGGACGAAAGCCTGTCGCCGACAACCATATCCGCGTTGTGTTCAAGGACTCTCTCGCACATCTCATTTGCGGATTCAAGGGGATAAGTATCGTCTCCGTCTATCATCAGATAACACTGCGCGTCTATCTCGCGGAACATCCTTCTGATGACATTACCCTTTCCCTGCTTGTATTCATTCCTGACGACTGCACCGGCCTTCTCTGCGATCTGTGCGGTATCGTCCTTTGAGTTATTGTTGTATACGTAAATAACGGCTTCGGGCAATGCGTTTATAACATCCGCAATGACCTTGCCTATAGTCTGTGCCTCGTTGTAACAGGGTATAAGTACCGCTATTTTGTCCATTTCAACCTCTTTTTCCTTAACGACAAATACTTGAATATTTTACCATAAAACGGGCATTTTTAATAGTAGTCACCACCTGCAAATATATGCAGGAAATACCTCATTCCGCAGATGAGGTGAAGCGCCAGGATCCCCCACTCGGCTGCCAGCATCATATACGTATGTTTCAACATTTCTTTGTCTTTGGCCGTCCCTGGCAAATCAACGGTTTCCCGACATTTTTCCATCAAATTCATATCTTCCAATATCTTTTTGATCGAAGCGAGAAAGACAATGAACATTCCGCACATATATCCCCAAGAGAAATTGAAATCATATATCCTGAATCCCTTCTCGTATATGAACGCTGCCATCACAAAACCCGCCGCATATATCTCCCAGGCGAATCTGTATCCGGTATCCTTCTTGATATCCCTGTAATGAAAGATCAGTACGATGATAGGGAATGCCATCGCCTGGATTATCGCGAACGGAATATTATGCGAGTACTGGCTCCACACAGTGAAAAATCCTATCCCTATTCCTTTTTGCATAGCCATCTCAGCGGTCATGCTGTCCGTAAGACCGGTCGCGAGCCTATTTGCATCGACCGTCGACTCTCCGCCGAACACCCCTGAGAACTGATACAAAAGGTCGATGATCGTGGGGAGATAGCAAAGCCCAAGCACTGATGTTTCTTTCAGATTCTTGCATTTAGCCGCAAAAAATCTGTATATCATCACTATACCGGCTGCAGCCATATGAACAATGGTATAGCTCGGTTTAGTCATTGTAGCCAGGAGCATAAATACCGAAAAGAGCAAAAACAAAGATTCATTCTCTTTGATCGTCTTCCTGTCATACCTGTCAAACAGGATTGCCGCCAGAACAAACGAAACTATAGTAAACGGTCTGGCCGCAAGTGTAGTTCCATTATGCCAGGGCGTTGGAGAGAACACTCCGAGATAACTCCAAGTGATACCCAGTTTGGGCATCGGCCTCAGATAGATCATGGAAGCAAAAAAGAGGGCGTATGTCCCTGCCGTCACGATAATGCCTTCCGCTTCTGTATACTTTTCCAACACTGCTTTGGTTATCACGATTGCCGCCGAATTAAATATCGCTGTTGCAAGTGCGATCGCACTTGTGGGCGACGCTCCGAAAAACATGAACAGCTTCCCAAGGGAAAACAATACGGGATATGGATAGTTAAACTCCTTCTCCGTTCCCATCATAAAACGTATATACGCCGCCATGTCGGAATGATAGATTCCGCCTGATCCTTCTTCAAGTGAATAGACTGCCTGATTGGCAAACAGTCTGTATGTAACAACAAATTCCACTGCAAGGAACAAGACAAACAGACATCTGTCCACCAATACTTTAATATCTTTTTTGCTATCTCCGAGTGTCATCATCTATCCCCACATAAAGTATGATGTTCCGCATACCAGTTTGGCAAAAAACACAATGCCGCAATATACATGCCACAGAAGTGCCGCGCTCTCCACTATCGGGATTGCGATGGCAGGATCCTTTTTCTTTTTGGGATTTTTCGCTATATCACACAGCAGGATCTTCAATCCGACCGCAAAAAGGGGAAGTATCGCAAATGCATACCCCCAGCTGAAATTCCCGTCCAGAGCTCTCTTCCCTGATTCTGAAAAGAGGAAATATTCCGCAAATCCGAAAGAAGCCATGATCAACGCACCAAGATAGAGTTTTTTTGACAGGATCTCCTTGATATGAAAAACAAAAACAATGAGAGGGAACAGGATCGAAAGCCCTGCTGCCACGTAAGGATGAGCGCTATGGTTTCTCATCACGGCTCCGGGATCAAGTATTATACCATTCCCCGTATCGGCGCCGAAGAGTATCATTCTCTGCAATAATACCGGTATTGCCGCCGGCAAAAGCGCGCAGCCAAAGAAAAACAGATTCTTTATCTTCACTCCTCTCACCAGATCGCAGATCATGAATATGAGCATCATTGGCGCGAATACCATTAGAAAGCTCGGCTTTACCGCCGAGCAGAAAAACTGCAGCACCGAGAAAATTACAAGTTCTCGTACTTTCAGCTCTTTATCTATCTTACGCTCTATCCTTATGTAGTAGATAAGGCAGAGTATGGCCAGCCATTTCATTACGATATAAGTCGAATTATGCCAAATGGACGCGGACTGCATTCCTATATATCTGCCGTCCGACATTCCCTTCACATAGCAGGGCATCACAATATTGAGTACAAGGGCTGCCATGAGTGGGATCACACCGGAATCATTACGCTCCCCGTCAGACTCTCCGATGAGGATCGACGTGAAGATTACCGCCAGTACCGATGAGGCTCCCAAGAATGCAGCCGTGAGGATATCACCCATGCTGCCAAGCTTGTAAAACGCCAGATATACAAGCGCCGTAAGCGAATAAAACCAGCCGTCATCGACGATCATCGATATGTGGGCCGGAAGATCGGATTCATACACTGCTCCGCCCGTCCACTGAGTCTGCTTATAATACAGGAATGTACAAAGTGCCCCGTAAATAACGACCAATATATATGCTATTGTCTTTTTTGTTTTACCATTCATTATGCTATAATACTTTCCATGAATATGATAACCGACAAAGAAGCCCGCGAGGCGATCATCGATTCACTTTCAACAGGAGCTCACATCATAGCTCCCGAACATATCGCATTTTGTTCATATCCGCCGGAAGATGTCATCCTCGGCAAAATAACTATTGAGACAGCCTCGCCTGCAGTCTCACCTTCAGGCAAGTCTTCCGATGTACCGGAGTCGGATCGGGATTCCCATTCCGCTCATAAAAAAGTAAATCCGATAGCGATCGCCGCATCCGTATTTCTGTTCCTTGCGATTGCGGTATCGCTCTTCTTTTTACTCTCCGTAAAACCTTTATCGGATCATTTCGATCTGGAACTCGGAGAGACTGTTTCCGATGATCCGAGAGATTATCTTTCGGGTTCTCCTCTCGCCATGTTCGTATCGAGGATCGATCTGACTGATGTCAATGCATCCGAGAAAGGCGAATATCCTGTCACTCTCAAATGCCTTTGGCAAAAGTTCGACGCCTGTCTTATCATAGCAGATACCAAAGCTCCCGTAATAGTTAAGAGCAGCGGTCCTCACTATTTTGCTCCGGATACGGCTCTGTCTCCGTCTGCTTTTGTTGATTCGATCGAGGACGCAGACAGCAATGTCTCTTTATACTTCAGTACCGGTTCTCCCGCCAATCCCGATATCTTCTGTGACCGCGTCGGCGACTACCTGCTCACCATCTGTGCCAGCGATTCATCCGGAAATATCTCGTCCGAATCGGTTTCCTTTACGGTCGATCTGCCGCCTGAGATCACAGGTGCCGGAGACATCTATGTTGCAACCGGCAATGATCTGGATCTCCTCTACGGCATAAAAGCAATCGATGAGACCAGCGGAGATGTAAATAAGAGCATCGAGGTCATTCTCCCCGACGACTTCCCCGAAGCAAACTCCGACGGAACATACTCCTTTGATGAGGATTATTCATACGTCATTACTTATCGTGCTACCGACGAATACGGTATCTCTTCCGAAAAGGGATGCGTCCTTACTTCGGCATCCGCCGGTACCATCCAAAGCCTTATCGGCACCAGAGCCATAAACCGTCACGATTCCAGGATCATTGGTGCTTACAACCCTTACGACAACGGAGAATCTCTTTCAGGCAATATCGATTCCGCTTTAAACGAGAGTATCACATATGTCGTTTCTCTTTATCACAGGACAGACTTCCGCCATTATGTCACGGGCTCCGGCTTTATCACCGAGATAACCGATGACGGCATCTATATCTGCACCAATGCTCATGTCGCTGAGGAGGCGGATACCTTCGCTGCCACTTTTTATGAAGGATCGCATATCATTGCCGATCGTATCGGTTACAGCGAGTCCTATGATATAGGAGTTCTGTTCATTCCCCTTGAGCGCATGCCCGACTCTCTCATGGATACTGTTTCAACCGTCCACATCAACAAGACCGGCTGGAATGCTCTTTCATCTTCATCCACTCCCGTCGGCATCATCCGTCTTAACAATGACACCGGCGCGGTTGACAGACTGTCCACCGGAGAACTTGCAGGAGTCCACAAGGTCTTCGACTTCCTTACTCACAAGCCTCAGACAGAGGTCACTGCCAGACTTATAGAAGGTGACTCCGGTTCGGCGATCATCGACGACAAAGGAAATCTCATCGCTGTCGCTTTCTGTTATACCACCGGCGCACAAACAAGATACTGGGGTGTTCCTCTCGACGGCACTCTTGAATGTTACAAAGAGATAACCGGCAGAGAGCTCTTTACATATTGATATCAGGCATATCAAACACTTCCTTGTCCGACGCCTGTATGTCACTTCCTATCTGTACTTCGACTGCGTTTATATCACTTACCGCTATCAGAGAGTGCTTTACTCCTTTGGGGATTTCCACGACATCCCCTGCACTCACTTTGCATGCCTTTCCGTCTGTGAGAACTATACCTTCACCGGAAATGATAGTCCACACCTCATCCCTGTATGTATGACAGTGATACTTCATCTTATTACCGGCCTTAAGGTTGATCCTTATCGTAAGGCTGTCCGTTGTCTGATCGACGACTCTGTATTCACCCCATGACTTCTCCGCATATCTGGGCTGCATGCTGATCTTTTCAACATAGGGTTTCATATAGCTGCTTCTGTGTTTATCGGAAACAAGTATTCCGTCGGGTCCTGCTGCCACAACTACGTCCCTGAGCCCCAGACACAAAAGCGGGATATCCAGATCGTTTATCGCATGGGTATTCTCGCAATCCTCTCCGAATGTCACATTACCCATTGCATTTTCTTCCATCACTTCGGTGATGGTATTCCACGTTCCGACATCGCGCCACTCACCCGCATATCTCATGACGGTTATATTCTTTTCTTTTTCGCATACCGCGATATCGAAACTGACAGGTTTTACATCCGCATAGTTTTCATAGAGAGACTCGTAATTCTCGTACCCTGTCCCCTTAGCTTTTTCGGCAAGCCATCCAAGCTTGCATGCGAACACTCCCGCATTCCACAGTGCTCCTTTGGAAAGAAGTCGCTCCGCTTCGGCAGCTCCCGGTTTTTCCTTGAACCCTGTTACCGAGGCGACCGATGCGTTCTCTTTGGGAATGATATATCCATACTTCTCACTGGGATAAGACGGTTCGATACCCAGAAGGCAGAGTGCACTCTCTCCCTTATCCGCCAGATCCGCAAGTTCCGATATAGCTTTGAAATATGTATCATCTGTATAGGGATCGACAGGGCATATCACCACAGTCTCATCATTGCCAAGCTTCTTTATATCTCTTAAGTAGTACGAGATCAGGCTTATCGCAGGAAATGTGTCTCTCCTGCAAGGCTCCGCGCAAATGCTCACATCGTTTCCAAGATGCCTTGATGTAGCGCTTATCTGATTCTTGTCTGT
>DFKT01000026.1:15413-102995 GCA_002373595.1 Lachnospiraceae bacterium UBA3638
CTCTTTAACATGCACTCTTTTCCGCCATTTCCGTCATCAAAAAGTTCGAGGAATTGTTTGCTCCTTATTTCATTAGACAGAGGCCAAAGCCTCTTTCCGCTTCCGCCGGATAATAATACTGCCTGCATTTATATCTCCCTGAATTCGTGAACTGCTATTGCGGATCTCCGGATACTTTTCTCGCTCCGCGGTCTGTCGGCAGATCCCGGACCGGACTTTATCATATATGACGAAGGTACGTCCGACTCTCCCCTGCTCTCCGGAAGGAGTGCATCTATCATGAGCTCCAGCCTTTTTGCCGCAACCGCAGGTGTCCAATTTTGCTTTATGGTCCTGTAGGCATTCCTGCCCATTCCCTGTCTGATCGATCTGTCCGTAACAAGTTTTTCGGTATATGCATTCAGCATATTCTGACCGTGATATATATATCCGTTTACGCCCGACTCGATCAGATATGAGGACGCGCCGACATCCGCTTCCGCTATCACAGCACATCCGCTGTTCATGGATTCATTGATGACAGCGCCCCATCCCTCGAGCCTGTCACTCGTAAAGAGAAAGACATCCGCTTTCTCCATCTCATCGCGCACTTTCTCGGGCGGCATAAAATCACAAAATCTTACACAGTCTGAAATCCCCAGACTCTCCGCCAATTCCTCGCTTGCCTTTCTTTCCGGTCCCTCTCCTATCATGCGAAGAGTAAAGTCTGTTTTTTTGTCCTTCAGATACTTTGCTGCACGCAATGCTCTTTCGGGATGTTTCAGTTTAATAAATCTGGCCACCCAAAGTATGACTACACTGTCTTTGTCTTTTTTGCCCATAAGCGTGTCTTCGTCATACTCCCTGAATTCCGGGAAGTAGCCCCACTTATACATCTTATTCTTGTACGCACCGAATATGCCAAAATCCGATGCTACATATGCTCCTGCACAGAGCAGATATACAGGGCTTCTGTTATATGCCGTATGATCTTTGTATTTCCTGATGAGGCCTCTGGGCGTGATGAACTTCCACTGACCCTCTCTGTACATCCTCTCACTGTATCTGAATGTGAAAAGACCTTTATCAAGTCTGGGCTTTATAAAGCTCTCATCCTCACATCCGCCGAATATTACAACATCACTTACGAGGATCCTCTTACGGCATTTTACTTCATCACCGGCAGCGCCGAATGTCAGCCAGACATATTCCGGAAGTTTGGACAGATCCGATCCGTCCCATCCCATCGCCTTCCTGTCGGATTCCATATCCGAAGTCTGAATGAAGCAGAAACCCTCCGCATCCACATCCTGGTCCCTGCCGGCCGTGCCGTACCTCTTAGCGATCTCATTGCAGAAAGGTATCTGGTGATGATTTATGTAATTTGATACCAAAGTGATCTTCATTTAACTATATCAAAATACGTTCTTATCAAAGTCTCCGCATTGTTTTCGCGAGAATAACTTATCTTTGCATGTTCACGTGCGGATAAACATCTGTCATATGCTCCGTCCGTATCATCAAATGCTTTAAGGATCGCTTCCCTTAAGGCAGCCGCTGCTTCTTCGATATCTTTGGCATTGTCGATATCGCAAAGGATTCCTTCTGAAGCATTCATCATATCGGGCAGTCCGCCTGCATTTGTCGACACAACCGGGATGCCCGCAAGCATTGCTTCTCCGAGTGAATTGGATGAGTTTTCGCACACCGATGCGCATACAAACAGGTCTGATGAGTTCAGCATTTCTACAGTCTCTGCGGCATCGATCCTGCCGAGGAAATGCACACGGTCTTCCAAACCGTTTTTCTTTGAAAGGTCTCTTAAATATTTCCCATACCCGGATATTTTTATCTTCTCGATCAGTCTTCCGTATTTTGTGATATTCTGTCCGGATACATAAACAAAAGTATCATCGGGAAGTCTCTCGCCATCTTTCCCATTTCTCAAAGCCTCGAGAAGGATATGAAAACCCTTTATCGGATAATCAGCCTGGCTCACAAATATCCTGTGTCCGGTCCTCTTGCGGATCTCCCGGGTATTATAGAAATCAGGTCTTAAGACCTCTCCTGCATGTATATATTCGGCGCCCGGATTGACAGAAGATGCAAACTCTCTGTCAAAGGAAGTCCTGCCGGCGATATAACCTGCCAGTTTCAGACTCTCTCTTTCATGTATCCCGCGCTTTGTAAACTTTTCCTTCTGGTCGGATACACCATCTTTTTTGATCACATCTCTGAAAGTCTTTTTTGCAAGAACGCTTTCCGGAATGAATGCATCGTACTTTTCGGCGAGCTTCGTGCATATCCCCTGGATCGAGATCATAAGCCTTCTCGATGCATCCTCTCCCATCATCCTGGCGACTGCAAGAGTATGTGCAAACTCCGTTCCAAATACATGGACCATATCGGGAGAAACTTCCGAAAGCATGGCTGCAACACTTTCTTCCATACTCTCTTCGTATTCTTCCGGCCGTCTTGTATCCTCGTAGAAGATATAGTATCCGCATCCGGGAACATCTTCTATATTTCCACTCTTTCCTGCAACAGATCTGTCTCCGGGTGCTGCTATAATGATCTCCAGGTCTCTTCCCAGTCTCCCGGTATCACAGATCGCAGACAGCATACCTTCTGTCCAGCCCTCCTTGGGGATGGTCTCCAGGCCGAGCGTTCCCGCTACGATCTTCGGTATGAGATTACATACCCAGAGTACTTTCATTTATTCATTTCCGCCTATACGGTAATATGCTCTGATGAGTCTGACATCCGTGTCATATAGAAATGCTGCAGTCGGTTTGATATCGTATGTCTTAAGATAATCAAGAAGCCGCTCCACTTTCGGCCCTTCTTTTTCGCCTGCTCTTACCGCAATGATAACGCTTCCTGCATTCTTTAATATCCCGGATACGCCTCCGGCGATAAAAGGTGAAGGGACCGGAGTTATCTTTTCTTCCGCGATACCGGCTGCTTCCGCCATTTTTTTAGCTATAGCCGCAGGGTCCTCATCCTCTCCCGGGGTGATGAGGACAGCCTCAGCTGATCCGTTCAAAATGCTGTTTGCAGCCTCTCCGAACTGATCGCTCTCCAGGTATCCAAGGCACTTTAATCCGTATCTGTCCCTGAGTGTCGAAGGAATATGTATTCCTTCCGGTGTGAGTTCCTTTAAAAGAAATATGACAACGGTGAAAAATGTTCCGAGTACAAACGAAAGAATAAACGCCCTCAAGGTCCTCACATCCCGCTTAGCCGGTTCTACGCTCGCAGTCTTAAGTATCTCTATGCTGTCTACACCCTCGAGATAATCACCGAACTCTCCTGTCATGACCTTCTCTGTAACAAGAGCTATCCTTAAAGCCTCATCCGGATCCTCCGATGAAACGATAAAATCCGGGATGTTGGTGTCCGATTCAACATCAGCCTTCATCATCGCGGTACATACATCCGCAGAAGGCAGTCCGGTCCCTTCAGCCTCCTTCTCAAAGCATCTCGCGAATTCATCGGACTGTATATATGTGTTCCATGAATAATAGTTGATGTAATAGTCCGTCTTCTCCTCTTCATATCTCACGAGGAAATAGCTCTTCGCCTCATATACCGTCGGGCCGGCGGTAATAACATTTATCAGATAATAAAGACCTCCTCCCAGCACAGTGATCGCTGCGATCACCGCGATGAGCAGAGGTGCTTTTCTGATCATTCTTAAAGCCAAAAGTCTTTCGTTGTACTTTTCTTTCATTCTTTGTCCTTCGTTTCGTTTCTCATGGCCGTGATCTGATTATCGTCCACGCCCTCGGTACTCTCGGGCCAGAGCAACACTTTGAGAGTGAGCAGCATGAGCTTCAGGTCAAGAAGCAGACTGTAGTTCTCTATATATGCAAGATCCAGTTTTAACTTATCATAAGGAGTAGTATTGTACTTTCCGTATACCTGCGCATATCCGGCGAGTCCGGCCTTTACCTTGGTGCGATATGCAAATTCGGGCATCGTCTCTATATACTGCTTAATGATCTCCGGTCTTTCCGGACGTGGACCGATAAATGACATATCTCCCTTAAGGATATTGAAAAGCTGCGGAAGCTCATCAAGTCTGCACTTTCTGATAAACCTTCCCACAGGTGTGACTCTCTTGTCTTTCTTCTGTGAAAGTCTGGCTACACCATCCTTTTCGGCATCCACGCGCATCGATCTGAATTTCAGTATCTCAAATCTCTTCATCTCGATAGTGCATCTCGTCTGCTTATAAAAAACCGGGCCGTGATCATATGCCCATACTGCCAATGCGGTAAGAAGCATCAGTGGTGTTGTGACGATAATAAGTATGAGTGCACAGATGATATCTATCGACCTCTTAACAAATCTCTCCTCCATAGTGAGGCTGTACTCTCTGGTGAGGAACATCGGTGTATCGAATACGTGTATCTCCTCAGATCCCGATATGATGACATCACATATCTTGGGCAGGCTGTAGAAACGGATAGATTTCGCATAGCAGTACTTCATGAGAGGTTTTCTCACGGTAACGGGAATATCGCCGAATACTACAGCATTGCACTCGCCGCTCTCATAGGAGTTTCTTATCTCTTTGTGGAGATTCTCATATCCCACAGAGATTGGCACCTTTTTGGTGATCCTGTACTTATCCTTTCTGGTCTCAAACTTGGCGATCAGATCATCCGGCGAACGGTCTCCGTATATGAGAAGGAGCTTTCTCGGAGGGAATATCCGCCTGAAAACGGTATTTGCGATCGGTATGTAGATGAGAACAGTGACGAACTGCTCTCCGAGCATATACAGGAAATAGTTCGGTTTGAAGAGCTGGAGTGCCATCATCGAACACTCTCCGTAGATGATGATATCCGCCACGAGAGTCGCAAACATCTGGGAGAATATGATCTCCGCATTCTTAAGATATCCGAGTCTGATACCGCCGTACATCTTGGAGAATGCCATAAGGATCACGGTGTATATGGTGATCTCCATTACATGGCCCCAGAAGTAATATCTCCTTACAAGTCCTTCAGCCAGACTGTACTGGATATGATTAAGCCAGTGAAATCCGAATATAGCGGCTTCCATGGCGATGCAGATCGCTATGAATCCAAGATTGATGAGTCTTTTGAATGATTCTATCTTTTGAAGTTTTTTACGATTGTTCATATCACTTCCTGCCTCTTCGTTTCAAAGCTTCATGCAGTTTTTTTATCGTCTTTGCCGGAAGGAACGTGAGGATCATCAGATTTCTTCTGTGTTCCTTTCTCAAGTACGGATTGGTAAGGATCTCTTTTTTCATGCCCCTCAGTTCCGACATCGTACCCGCATAGAGTTCGTTGTCTTTAGTCATCAGGTCGGTCGGGATATGAAGCAGGAGCCACATGGCCTGAACCATATAGAAATGTCTGCTCTCCCTTTCCAGATCCGGGAAATACTTCTTTCTGTACTCATCGGCAAGCTTGGTATTTTCCATGACGACACGGTAAAACTCGGCATTAAAGCTCCGCCTCGTATTGCTCCCGCTTCTCTGGATTATCCTGTAACCTTCATACTTTACGGTAGAATACTTCCTGATGTCGACCGCCAGTTTTAACAGGAAATCAAAATCCTCATTAAGCCTGCCCTCGGGAAGTCTCCTCGTGCCTATCACTTCGCGTCTTATCAGTTTTGTACACAGAGAGCTGTCTCCCGTGTGCAGCAAGAGATCTCTGAAGAACTGTTTTGAATCGCCGAACGAATATAAGCTCTTTTTGTCCTTCTCAGTCTCTTCGTTTCGTACGGACTTTACTTCGCTGCCGTCCTCTGCTTCTTCCGTTGCGAGGATCTGCGCAAAATCAACGTCCCTGTGATTGTCCAGCACCCAGGCGAGCTTCTCGTACATCTCGGGTTCTATATAGTCATCCGAATCGATAAATCCTATATATTCTCCCTTAGCTTCATCAAGTCCGGTATTCCTTGCCCTGCTCGATCCGCCGTTCTCCCGGCTGATAAGCCGGAATCTTTTATCCGCAGCGGCATAGGTCCTGCAGATCTCCGCGCTTGAATCGGTCGAGCCGTCATCAATGAGGAGAACCTCCAGGTTCCCGTATGTCTGGTCTTTTATGCTGTTAAGACATCTCGGCAAATAGTCCGCTGTGTTGTACACCGGAACTATCACACTGATAAGCTTATCGGACATATACTTTTATCCACACAATATGGGTAAACTACAGATAAATTATACTACATATCGTGTAATAATGCTACTTTTGGGGATTTATGCAAAGAAGAAAAATAAGAGTGCAGATGGTGGGAAAAAGCAGCAGCACAGCGATCCTGGCCGCACCGCGAAGAGTCGCGCACTCTTTCCTGTATACATGTTCGGTAAGCCTTACTCCCTCGTATGCCGATATGATCACGGCAGGAACCGCAGAATAAGCCGTAAGTCCGCCGAAATGAGCACCAAAGACCCTTCCGATGAGTTCAAAAGATATGGAGATCAGGCACAAAGCTGAGACCGCAAGTGTATAATATGACACACTTTTCCTGATATGATCGTCTCCGGTTACTCCCGCCGAAAATATCGAATATACCGACAGTATAAGAGCCACTCCGATCAGCTTCATGAGTCCGCTCCTTCCTGTATCCCGTGCGTTCCGCCTCTCCTTTTTATCATAAGATAAGCCGTCGAAATACCGACCGCAGCAAATGCCGTACTGCCCACTCCGAACGCAGTCCATACGACAAAGGTCTCAGCCGCGATCGTCATAAGAAGAGTCGCAATGTGCTTTTTGGATCCCTTAAGCACCCTGACGAGAGAATAGATCATGTACGGCATAAGTATCCATACCGAGACCGATGCTCCGCTCCAACCCTGCGAGATCAGGCAGAATCCGTTTATACCCTCAGAATCTGCAACAGGTATCAGGAACATAACTATGACAAAGAACAGACTCCTTCTGAACCGATACGGATATGTTCCGGCGAGTTCCCTCTCATTTTCGGGGAAAAGCACCTTCGCCAGAGATCCAAAAGCGCAGGCTGAAAGGATCAGATAAAGTATCGGGATAACCTTAAATACGAGCACATCGATGCCCAGTCCGGTCGCATCGCTTATCATTGCATAAAGTGCAGGCAGGCAGAGTATTTTCTCATGCATCGGCACTTCTTCCGCAATGCCGTACACTGACAGGTCCACAGCCCGGAAATTTTCGGCACCTTTCAATGAGTTTGCCAGCATTGCAGTCCTGTCTCCGTCTCTCATCGCATAAACTCCGGAGATTATAACCGCCACATATGCCGCCAGGAGGCAAGTTGACAGGATATTAAGAAAAACAGCCGGCAAAAGTATCCTTTTCTCCTCCGGTTTCTTCTTCTTTTTTGTTTCTTCTTTTTGGAATTCCTTAAGAGTGATGACTATCTTTACTGCAAAAAGAAGCGTCGCGATAACGATCGCAATGACAGCGAAGGTGCGTCTGAATCCGTCCGCACCCAATCCCTTTATGATAACGGCAAGGTTTGATACTGCCGCCGTGAGTATGATCAATAGAAAAACCGCCATACAGTTCCCGTCAGAAACAATTCTTATTATTCTTGAGATATATAGGTCTTCCCTTTACTTCCATGTATGTCTTGGCAAGGTACTGACCAAGTATCCCGGTACAGAAGAACTGCACTCCGCTGATAAAGATTATGATACATACCATACTCGCCCAGCCTGCTACCGGATCACCGAAGACAAGCCTGCGCACAATGATAAATATCAATGCTATAAAAGTGATAAAAAAGAACAGTACTCCGACAAACGCACTGAATACAAGAGGTGCAGTCGAGAACGCGGTCATTCCTTCGATCGAATACTTGACCAGTCCCCAGAAGTTCCACTTGGTCTTTCCTGCTGCTCTCTCGACATTTTCGTACTCAAGCCACTTGGTGTTAAATCCGACCCATCCGAATATTCCTTTGGTGAACCTGTTATACTCACCCATTGAAAGTATAGCATCCACCATCTGCCTGGTCATAAGTCTGTAGTCACGCGCACCGTCCATCATGTCGGTCTGAGATATCTTGCGCATTATCTTATAGAATTTCCGGGCAAAAAAGCTCCTTATCGGAGGTTCCCCCTTTCTGGAAACTCTCCTCGTTGCCACGGAATCATACCCCTCCTCGAGGGCTGTAAACATATCCGGCAAAAGAGAGGGCGGATCCTGCAGATCGGCATCCATTATCACAACATAATCGCCCTTTGATTCATTGAGTCCTGCATACATCGCAGCCTCTTTTCCGAAGTTCCTGGAAAAGGAGACCATATGTACTCTTCCGTCTTTTTCATGCAGCTTTCTTACCCCGGCGACCGTGCCGTCCTTCGATCCGTCATCAATATAGAGAAGTTCTGTCTCTATTCCTTTCTGATCAAAAAAGGGGATCACCTTCATCAGTTCTTCGTAAAACAGCGAGACTGTTTCCTCTTCGTTATAGCACGGTACTACTACGCTTAAAAGCTTCTTATCTTCCATCTCTTCCCCCGGCCGTCATCTACTGGAATATCCAGTTTCTGTACGGCAAAAGTCTTATATTGATATCATACATTCCATGGAGCAAAAATGCAAAATACAGCAAAAATGCGCTCACAACGCAGAATGTCATAAATCGTTTTACCCGATCCTCCTTTATCCTGCCGATTAGTCCGGGGATAAGGAAAACATTCGCAGCACTCATATAGTATCCTATACGGTCAGACTCGGGGATGAATCCTCCGCAGA
Source organism: Lachnospiraceae bacterium UBA3638 (assembly GCA_002373595.1). GTDB lineage: Bacteria > Bacillota > Clostridia > Lachnospirales > Lachnospiraceae > AC2028. Next base: position 24,122 of record DFKT01000026.1, read on the forward strand.
CAAAAACAATAAGCGCTATCGCATTAAGATGCAGGAAAAATCTGTATCGTCTCTCTTTCTTGGGATCTTCCGAGCTGCCGAAACGATATGATATCAAAAAGAGCACAATGACCGCGATACACTTCAGTATATTTGTCACGGATACATCTCCGTTATCAAATTCCGACGCTTCATAAAAAGGATATATCTTGAAAAGCAGAGTTCTCAAAGGATCCTTTAGGATCATCGCCGCTGCAGTGATGAGAACATATCCTGCCGCCATCCATGCCTTCAGATCAAGCTTTGACAGGAAATAAACAGCTATATATACAGGTATGACAAGCAGTATCGATTTATGGAAATTCGCTCCTATAAGTATCCACAAAAAGAACGAAATGTAATCTTCTCTGAATATGAAATGTATAGCCCACAATGCTATAGCCAGGGCCAGATAATATCTTACGGAATTAAGGCTGTTGAAATAGTACCCTCCTGTCATGAGCAGAAATAGTGAGAAAATATAATTCTCCGCAAGATGGTGCATTGCCGACACAAAGAAAAACACCGTGATGAGCGAGAAGAATCCGAATACGGGAAGATACTTATCATATCCGAAAAGTCCCTGTATCGCCCTTACTATCGAGTTGAAGCCTATCTCTGACGATACATGCCTGTTCTGCATGATGAGTCTGAAGTTAAATCTGTAGGGCCAGTAATCGTTTCCGACGGCGATCCTGCATGCGGAAACTCCCGCCAGCAAAAACCATATCGCAAACTCCGCAACACGGCTCCTTGCGTAACTTAACGTTCCTCTGTTCTCGCAGGCAAAGTTCTCTGCCTTTACATATACCGCAAAGCAGAGCACAAGGGCGGTCAATATAAGATATACCAATATACTCTTATCCATCCTATATTCGCCTTCCTACGGCACGCACAGCCCAAACGCAGAAATAGTAACATCTCGCGATCGGTCCAAGTCCTTCTCTTTTATGAAGATTCCTTATCCTTCGAAGTGCTTCCACCTTATCTGATGAAAGAGATCCGGCCACTCTCCTGTACGATACGAGATTCTCATCCAGTCCGTCCGCTCTGTCAACTCTCTTCAAAAGATCCCACCAAAGAGCCGTATCCTCGCTCTTTACATGCGGAAAAACAATCGCGTCGCGCGGTATCTTCTCCGTATCTATCATAACGGTAGATGTAAAAATAGTCGTATTGCCAAGAGCTTTTTTATATGTAAGTCTTTCAGGTACTCTCACGATCTTGCCGGTCCCTTTGCCGTTTTCATCGGCAAATTCATATCCGGTAAAAGAAAACGCAGAGTCCCTCTCCTCCATAAATCTAATCTGCTTTTCAAGCTTTTCGGGATCCCATAGATCATCTCCGTCAAGGAATGCCACATACCTGCCGGTCGAATTCTTTACGCCAAGATTTCTCGCAGCGGCCGCACTGCCCTCGCCTTCATTCCGGATCAGTCGTATATTCAGTTCCGGATTCTGCGAGATGCAATCCTCTATCACACGCACGGTTCCGTCAGTGCTCTTGTCATTTACCAGGATCAATTCCCAGTCTTTACAGCTTTGCTCCTTTACGCAGCGAACAGTTTCCGATATGTACTTTTCGAGATTATAAACGGGAATTACTATACTTACCCGCACATTCTTTTCGCTTTCCATTCCATGATACCCGTGCTGCGATCACAAACACCCTATAAAGAAAAATCCCGCTCCCAAAGGAGCGGGAACTTAATAAGCCCTTACTCTCCGAGGCCGCTTTCCACAACCTCGATCAGTCTAGCGAGTGCAGCTTCTTCGTCTTCGCCCTCGCATATAAATTCTATCTCATCCCCGGATTTAACGCATGCTCCGAGTACGCTCAGCACGCTCTTGGCGTTGGCTGTATTATCCTTAAACTTGAAAGTAATGAGCGATTTGAACTGCATCGCTTCCTTACAGAGAATTCCTGCCGGACGAAGATGGAGACCGGTCGGGTTCTTTATGACTACTTTTTTAGTTACCATTTTTATCACCCTCCGACGGCATTCCGCTTAGTTGCGTTCCGAATTCCGCCTAAATAATCATACCAAAAATACGGCAAAAAAGCAAACCAGCGCTAGAACATGATATCCTGTATCAAAGCGGCGAGTTTCTCGGCTTCTGCCTGTATCTGCTTCTGATCCTTGCCTTCTATCATTACTCTGACAAGAGGCTCCGTACCCGAAGGTCTGATAAGCACTCTGCCCTCGCCCGCAAACTTCTTCTCAAGTTCTTCGATCGCGGATGCTATCTCGGGATACTCAAGATAATGTTCCTTTTTGTGGTTTGCGACCTGTGCTCCCACAAGTGCCTGCGGCAGGACTTCCATTACACTCGAAAGTTCGGACAGCTTCTTGCCTGATTCCTTCATCACCTCGAGGAGGTGGAGTGCACTCAGGAGTCCGTCCCCCGTCGTATTCTCGTCAAGGAAGATTATGTGTCCGGACTGCTCTCCTCCGAGAGAAGCATCTATCTCTTTCATTCTCTCAAGGACATATCTGTCGCCTACCGCGGTCCTCTCAAGCTTCATCCCGTTTCTCTCACAGCAGAGTGAGAATCCGAGATTGCTCATTACGGTTGCAACAATGGTATCTCCCTTAAGAGTACCCTTATTCTTCATATGGAGACCGATGATCGCCATGATCTGATCACCGTCCACAACATTTCCCAGTTCATCTACTGCGAGCAGTCTGTCCGCATCTCCGTCAAATGCAAGTCCGACATCTGCCTTCTCATATACTACCTTTGCCTTGAGTTCGTCCATGTGAGTGGATCCGCAGTTGGCATTGATATTGGTCCCGTCCGGGTGATTGTGTATCGCTATCACATCGGCTCCGGCATTGGTAAGCGCCTCGACCGAAGTGTAGAATGATGCGCCCTCCGCGCAGTCGACAACGATCTTCATACCCGAGAGATCAACGGGTACCGAACGGACCGAATGATTGATATATTCCTCTTTTGCATCGGTGCGAAGCTTAATCTTTCCTACACCGGGGCCTATCGGGAACTTGATATCGGCCATATTGTTCCTGATGACCGCTTCTATCTCATCCTCCAGCGAATCAGGCAGCTTGTATCCGTCGCCGTCGAAGAACTTTATACCGTTGAATTCTACAGGATTGTGCGATGCTGAGATCACTACGCCCGCATCCATGCGATACTTTCTGGTAAGATATGCCACCGCCGGAGTCGGAACTATCCCGACATATACACAATTGGCTCCTACACTGCAGGCTCCCGCCATAAGTGCATTTGCAAGCATATCTCCCGATATACGGGTATCGCATCCGACCATGATAGTCGGCTTGTGATTCTTCTCTTTCGTAAGTACGTAAGCTCCCGCCTGGCCGAGCTGCATAGCCAGCATAGGCGTGAGTTCTTCGTTTGCTACACCGCGGACTCCGTCCGTTCCGAACATTCTGCCCATTCTTTATTACCTTTCCGTCTCTTTACTGTTTGGAGATAACTACCTCTGCATAACTCTCCGCAGCAGCCTGTATGCCGTCTCCCACATCAGGAATGATAGGCATATTGTAGCTCTTGAGCTGCAGAGTGGTCACTCCCGCAGATGTCATATATTCCCCTGCGTCTATCGTCGCCGATATGCTGTTAGGATCAAGTGCATCGAGTGCCGCTTTGGTTCCCATCAGCCTGACTCCGATAGACTCTCCCTCGATCTTTGCACTGTACTCGGGAGGCAGGTTAACTACTGTGATATTCTCCACGGCTATCTGTACATTCCTGTATTCGGTCTTCTCTATGGGAAGAGTGACCGTCACATAATTGTTATTCTCTGCTCCCGCGAATGTAACATTCTCCGGGAGATATTTCGTTATATCAAATGACTGTACGATCGAATCGGTAGCTCCGGTGATATCCACGCTGTCACCGACCTGTACTCTGGATACATTTGCGAGTGACGATGCCTTACCCGCTATCGGGATCATCTGAGGCTCAACCTGAAGCTCCCCGGTATAGATATATCCGTCTGCAGGTTCTCCGGTTATCGATACATATACGGGGATATACTTGATCGGAAGTACCTCTACAGTGACTCTGACATATTCGGTCTGACGCCTGATAGATGATGAATTGACTTCGTTTCCGTCGGCATCATAAAGCTTAATCTCCATATTTGCGGAGATATTCTGTATGGAATCCGTTACGTCCACTACGACTCCGGAGCTTGCCACCTTGGATACTTCGGATTGAGGACCGGATATCTCTATCCTGGTCTGATCGAGGACCACATTGCCGATGATATATCCGTCTGCAACTTTACCTACAGTATTAACTCCCAGCGATACATATCTCGTCGCCTTCTCCTCCACGATGAGACTGACGTACTCTCTGTCGAGATCTATAGCTTCAACACCGTCCACGAGACTTACCGCTCTGATGGGAATAGTGCCGTCCTCTCTAAGCTCTGCAAAGTCAGCTGTCACGGAAATATCGGATGATGCGATCGAATCCTTAACCGTCTGCGGTGCTCTTACTGTCACTCTGACGATATTCGTATTGTCGACGATGCTGTATACCTTGTTATTGCTGTCAAGGATATCGGTTCCTATCATCTGTACACGGATATTGTTAAATACAACACTGCCGACAGGATTGTTGACCAGAGCCACAACGAACCAAAGCACCACCGCTATGGCGATAGATGCTATCTTTATTCCCCAGTTATTGAGGAGCATTCTTTTAAGTTTTTCGGATAATGATTTGCCCGATCTGTTCATTTTGAATGCTTGCTCTTTCTCTTCTTCTTTTTGCCATTCTCGGCATCTTCACTGTCAGAATTCTTCTTTGAAAGCAGCCTGTACAGCCTTCCTCTGAGTTCATCCTCTCCGAGGTTCTTTTCGGGGCGCCCGTCCGTTACCAGCGTGATAAATCCGGTTTCCTCAGATACTATTACAACTACGCAGTCAAGCGCTTCAGACACGCCGATTCCCGCACGATGTCTGGTTCCGAGTTCCTTGCCTATCTTGTCCTGATTGGTGAGAGGCAGATAGCAGGTTGCCGTCGTCAGTCTGTTTCCCTTTATTACCACAGCTCCGTCATGGAGCGGTGTATTCTTCTCGAAGACATTGATGAGAAGTTCACTTGTAACTTCCGCATCAAGTCTGATACCGGTCTCCTCGATTCCTTCAAGTGACTCTTCTCTCTCGATAACGATGAGTGCTCCGGTCTTGACCTTTGCCATCTGGACGCAAGCCTTTACTATCTCGTTTATGGTCTTGTCGCTGTATCTCTCGCCAGAATTCTGATTGTCGAAGAAGTTGAATCCTCCGAGAGTCCCCACGATATTCTTCTTGCCCAGCATCTCTATCGCGCGTCTTAACTCAGGCTGAAGAACCACGATAAGAGCTATCGCCGCGAACTGCAGGATGTTACGCGCGAGCCAAAGTATCGTCGTGAGCTTTGAGATACCGGCGATAAAGAGAAATACCAATATGACTATGACACCCTTTAAGAGCTCCCATGCTCTGGTCGTTTTTAACCAACTGAGAAAATAGTAAACAAGCACTGCGAGAATGAGGATCTCCAAAAGATCCCTCCAATCCATCGTGGTGCTGTAAAGCCCCATATTCTTGAGGTATTCAACTATCTTCTCGGTAAAGGTCATTTGTTATGAATCCTGATCGTTAAAACAATTTTCTGTATTTATCATCCGGTGTGCCCGCTGTCTCGTCATCACCGTAATATTCTTCTTCGTACTGACCGTCCTCGTAGTACTCATCCTCATAGTACTCGTCGGCACCGTCATCATAATACTCCTCGGCAGCGCTCTTTCCTTTCTTCTTTCCTTTGGATGCTAACACTGCACTGCGCGTCTTTTTCGGATTGACCTTTCTCACGGAAGCTTTAGCCTTTTTCGGACTGCCCGTCTCCCCGGCAAAAGAGTCATCCCTCTTTATCTTGGGAACCGCTTTTACGTAATAGTAATAATCATCATCCTCAAACTGAACACTCTCGGCTCTGTCATAGTCGACGAGGAATTTAAAGAATTCTACGACCAGTGCCACTCCCAGGGAAAGGATCAGCTGGAAGAATACAACACCCATCTTAAGTCCGGTCTTGAACGCAGCATTGCCCGCCACAAGGACTATAAACTCAATAACCGTTCCGGCTGCGACCGAGATGGTCCAGGCGTGAACTATGGGAAGCCTTCTTATCACATAAACAACGATAATCGTGATCGCAAAAGCGATGATAAAGAGCAGCATTGCCTTATTGCGAAGAAGTCCGTCAATGAGCATTCTGATCTTATCGGCTATCTCAGCGTCTGCAGCTCCGGTCACGAACTCGGAATCCTTAGCTATGAGTTTAAGCAGTGAATATACGATCACTCCGGCACCGACTGAAAGTGCGGTCGCGGGAGTGCCCAAAAGTCCGGCCGGGACGGGAAGCAGATAAGGCATCTTGAATGCACACAAAAGAGCCGATGCAACTATCACTACGCTCTCCTTGGGAACAAATCTCAGATACAAAAGATAGAGAACGAGATATACCACGCCCACTATTACGACTGCCTCAAGAGACAGCGAGTATGCATGAAGGATACTGAACAGGGCACCGAAGAGCATTATCACTCCGGCGGGCATGAAGGAACAGCCGAGTGCCACGACCAGAACTATCGCCGTGCTGTCTATCCTGTGCATATATCCCAATCTCGAATTGATCGTAAGAAGGGTGATCAGTGCCAGAAAGAACTTGCCGATAGGATTGATGAATGCATCATACTTGATGTATGCTTCTTTGATATTGTCCCTGATTTCTAGTAATACGTTCATGGCTTAGAATTACCGGTTCCTTTGTAGATTTTGCTCAGCTTTTTAAGATTGCCGTAATACGCTTTGAGATTACCGCGTGCATGCGAATATCTGTATGCAAATACCGCATAAGATATCAGCATGTAGATCACGAGGAACCAGACGTATTTGGCGGCAATACCTTTAGCAAATTCAAGGATATCCATCTCATAGAGATTCTCCATGAAATCCTCGAAATTGTAATACACATAGAGCGCCACGCCGAGTGCGAACGATAGCGTGGCGCAAATGAACGATCCTAACAATTGTAAGCCTATATAATCCCCTCTGAAAAATCTCCATATCGCGAGATTCTTCTTGCCCTCTCCGGCCTCGTACGAAGCCATTCGGGTCATAAGGATCACTTTTTCTTCGTCTATCATATCAGCCAAGGAACCTCATCTTAGGACTCTGTTTTTCATCTTTCTTCGGTTCGGGAGTCTTGGGTCTTGCATCATTTACAACCTGCTGAAGTCCGCTTGCGGTCTGATTCTTACACTTGTCGCAGAATCTTCCCGATCTGATCGTGGCACCGCAGCTCTCGCACTGAAGTGTTATCATTGAGTCTTCAGTAACCTCAAGTCTGTCATCACGAAGCCACTGCTTGATCTGTCCGACTTCTACATCGCACGCATCGGCCACTTCGTTGATGCCGCATCCCTTATGCTCTCTGATATACTCCTTTACTTCCTGGAATTTAGCTTCCGAAGCTTCACGACACGCGGGGCAGATGATGGGGCCCATAACATAATTGAAGATCTTACCGCATTTCTTGCAATTTCTTACGTTCATACAGTTCCTCCGATCCTGTCAGATTCCGGCTCCGCCGGCGAGAGTGACAAAGCATACTTCCCGCACTCCGGCCATTTTTAAAACCCGCGCAGCCTCGTTTATACTAGCTCCCGTCGTAAAAATATCATCAACGAGCATAACTTTGTTTAATTTTACAACATTTTCGGGGACAATAAAAGCATTTTTCAAATTAATTTGGCGTTCTGAGACGCCCAGAAGCTTAAGCGGAATCGTATTTTTCACTCTCTTTATGATGTCGTTTCCGACCGGAATATCGGTAAGCCGTGATAATGCCTCGGCGTACTCAAACGCCTGATTATATCCGCGTTTTCTGTACCTTTTTCTGTGTATGGGTATGGGAACAAGGACATCAGGTTTTTCCGACGCTATATAATCACCGAGGTACCTCACCGTATCCCTCGCGTAGCTTTCGGCATATTCCCTTCTTCCGGAATATTTAAATCTGTACACCGAGCCGGCCGCATCGTCATATTCGTATAGGATCCGTCCTCTGTCAAAATATCTTTTCCGCTGTGTGCAATCCGTGCACAGTGCACTTTCAGAGCGGATCTTTTTGCCGCACTTCAGGCATCTCGGAGGAGATATGGGCCGTACCTTTCTGATGCATTCCGTACAAGCGTACTCTCCGAAGGGCTTTACCGGCCTGTCGCAGACAGGGCACCTCCTTGGAAATAGGAGGCCTGTAAGCATTTCAGGGACATTTTTTACCCTCATCCGTCAGATCTCCTCTATCCTTCTTCGAAGAGAAGTGTATCTCCTGGTCGGCGATACAGTGTCCGTCATCTCATTTATCGTCCTGCTGCTGCCGATAAGCACCACGCACCCCCTGGCTCTGGTTATGCCGGTATACAGAAGGTTCCTATACCTGAGCATTCTGGGGGGATCAAGGATCGGTATGAGTACCGCGGGATATTCACTTCCCTGGGACTTGTGTATCGTCATGGCATATGCCAGCTCGAGTTCTTCGAGTCCGGAGAAAGGATATTCCACCACTCTCCCGTCGTCGAACTCTATTTCCATATACTTTTCATTTTCGCGTATCTGTCTGATGATACCGGTATCTCCGTTAAAGATACCCTCTCCGCTGTCGATCTTGATCCCATACTTTCCGTATATATTCCACTCGAGCTTGTAATTGTTCCTGGTCTGCATGACCTTGTCGCCCTCGCGAAATACCGTATCTCCGTAGATATGCTCTCCGGTCCCGCGCTTTGCCGGATTGAGTATCTCCTGCAGATATCTGTTCATCTCTATACATCCGAGTGCTCCCATTCTCATAGGGGTCAGCACCTGTATATCCCTCACCGACGCATTACAATAACCGGGAAGTTTATCCCTCAGCATCCAAACTATGATACCCTTGATCTCTTTCTCATCCTTTCTCTCAAGGAAGAGAAAATCTTTTGATTTCGTATCGAGTCTGACGTGATTTCCCTTATTTATCTCATGAGCATTTACGATGATATCGCTGTCCATAGCCTGTCTGAAGATCCTCTCGAGGATGACACAGGGAAACCTTCCGCTTTCGATAAGATCACGAAGCACCTGACCCGGACCGACGCTGGGCAGCTGATCAACATCCCCCACGAGTATAAGCCCCGTTCCCGGTACCACCGCTCTTAAGAGAGCGTGGAATAGCTGCAGATCCACCATGGACATCTCATCTATGATAACGTAATCCGCTTCGAGCGGATCATCCTGATCTTTCCCAAAATAACTCTCGGGCGCCGTGTTTTCAGGGTTACCTCCGACTCCGAGGAGTCTGTGTATCGTCTTGGCCTCATAACCCGTAGTCTCTGTCATACGCTTTGCGGCTCTTCCTGTCGGAGCGGCAAGCAGGATATCCATCCCCTGTGATGTAAGATATCTGATGATGAGATTGATCGTCGTGGTCTTACCCGTTCCCGGACCTCCGGACAGGATGAACACTCCGTTTCGGACTGCTCTTGCCGCAGCATCGAGCTGCAGATCATCTGCTTCCATCTTTTCCCGGCGCGCTATTTGCAACAATTGCGATCTTATTTCATCGTCTGTTGCATTTCCCACACTCAGCCTGCCCGATCTCTCGGCAAGAAGCCTTGCGCAATCCTTCTCGGCATTATACATGGAGGGCAGATAAGCATTATTGTCCTCTGTGATCATCCTTCTTTCCATGCGAAGGTTTTCGATCTCTCTTTCGATCAGCTGTCTCTGAACACCCAAAAGCGAAGCTGACAACTCTGTCAGATCTTCAAGAGGAAGATACGTGTTCCCGTCATTCCTTGTTTCAGAGAGGACATAGAGTATCCCACTCCTTATCCTGAATTCGGAGTCCGTGCTCATTCCCATATCGAGAGCGATCTTGTCAGCCGTCTGGAATCCTATACCTTTGATATCATCAGCAAGTCTGTATGGATTCTCTTTCATGATCGCATATATGTCCGTTCCGTATTCTTCATAGATCTTTACGGACATATTCTGTGATATCTTAAAGCCGGCGAGATAGACCATCACATCCCGCAGATCTCTTTTCTCCTCCAGCTGAACAGCGATATCCATAGCCTTAGACTTGCTTATTCCTTTTATCTCAGCAAGTCTCTCCGGTTCTTCCTCTATGATCCTAAAAGTATCCGCGCCGAATGCCTTGACTATCCTGGCTGCAAGAGCGGCACCTATTCCTTTTACCGCGCCCGATCCGAGATATCTCTCCATGCTCTCCTCATCGGCAGGCGGAACGATAGTGATCTTTTTAGCCTTGAATTCCTTGCCGTAATTTGGATCGAAGAAGTATTCTCCCTCCATCTCCACGCTGTCTCCGACTCCGAGCTCATGGCATGTCCCTATGCACTGTACTTCGTCACCGTCGGAAATGATCATGAATACGCAGAATCCGTTAGCTTCACTTTTAAATATAAAATGGTCGACGTATCCCGTCAGGATCTCTTTTTCCGAATTATTGTCCATCTTTATTCCTTACCTTGATCGGGTAATGGCCGATATGGCCTCGATCTTTGACCTTTGATCTATCGGCACCTGCATCCTCTGTTACAAACAAAAAGCGTGCCGTACTCTATGAGTATAGCACGCCTGCATTTATCTCTCAACAGATTTGGTCCGTCTTTAGGTTTCTTCAGGATCTGCAGCTCCGTTTTCGGCTGCGATCTCGGATATCTTATCAGGAGAAATACCCATGTTGATCTTTAACTGATCATAGAGCATCTGAGCCAGTCCCAAGGGGCTGCTTTCCGTCGACTGCTGTGCTATCGTCTTTAATGTCTCTCCTCTGAAAAAGTCGACCAGATTCTCCGTGGATGCATCCTTTTTGTCATCCGCACGCATGATGGTTTTTTCCATTCCCTTCATGACCTGCTCAAGGAGATAAGACTCAAACTGTTTGCAGACATCCATGAGTTCATCATCGGTTTCCGACGATGATCCCGCAGTGCCTGCCGCAGCCGCCTTTCTCTTAAGGCTCTGAGCAGTCACATCATCTGCCATGCTCTTATAATAATCCGCATAGGCTCCGTTAAGCCCGGAAATATTATCCATCATTACCTCCTAAGGTTATTGGCCTGTTCAAGCATCGTATCGGAAGTAGTTATCGCACGCGAATTGAGCTCATACGCGCGCTGTGTCGTGATCATATTGACCATCTCATCCGCAACATTGACATTGGATCCCTCGAGGTATCCCTGATTGATCGTGCTCTTGATGATATTATTGTTATTATACTCGTTGATAGCAGGACCGCTGGCAGCTGTCGTTGAGAAGAGTGTATCCCCCTCTCTGTACATTCCGTTCGGATTGTTGAACTGCCAGATACCGATCCTTACTCCGATGGGCTGAGGGTTGTTTTTCTCATCCGGATAGCAAATATCTCCATCCTTGGTAACCGTTACTTTGTCCGGCATGTATTTCGCATCGAGTATGATCGGTTCTCCCTTTACATCAAGTACGGGATGTCCGTCAGTGTCTGCGAGCATATTTCCGCCGTTTGCAGCCAGCGTGAATTTGAAATTACCGTTTCTGGTATAGTATGCGTTACCGTTCTCCCCTCTTACAGCGAAGAATCCGGATCCTCCGATTGCGAAGGATGTGGGATTGTCGTTTGCAAAGAACGATCCCTGTCTGAAGTTTGTATTTATGGAGGATACTCTCGTTCCGAGTCCGACCTGAGCGCTGCTGGGCTTGGTCTCACCGTTTGCGGATGTGGTCTTGGTCTGGAACTCCTGATACAGAAGATTCTTGAACTCGATCTCCTGTGTCTTGTATCCGGTGGTATTTACGTTTGCAAGGTTGTTAGCGATATTGTCGAGACTGGTCTGCTGAGCGAGCATTCCTGTCGCCGCTGTCCACAAGCTTCTTACCATAATACCATCCTCCTTTGTTGTTATAAGCTATCGCATATCAGTAGTTGAGGCGACTTTTCGGCTCAACTGCTATACTCTGCCGATTTGTGTCACTGCCGTCTCTAATGTCTGATCTATCGTCTGAATGATCTTCTGATTACTCTCGTACTGTCTCGATATACTTATGAGATTGACCATCTCCGATACCGATGATACATTCGATGCCTCGAGATATCCGCTGTATATCTGTCCCGTAGCGTTGGTGATCTTTGCTCCCTGAAGAGGAGTGTAATAAGTCTCACCGTATTTCTCGAGATAATCATAATCTTCGAAATCAACAAGCCCTATCTTTGCAACCTGCTTGTCGTTCTGCCAGATATTTCCCATACGGTCTATTGTTGAATCCTTAGTGGGATCAAGCCGGATGCGTCTGCTGTTGGCATCGAGCACGTAATCGCCCTCATGGGTCACGAGATATCCGTCAACATTGAGTTCGAACTCTCCCGCTCTCGAATACATTGTCGAAGTTTCACCTTTTTTGTTGGTGAACTCGACCGCGAAGAATCCGTCACCGCCTATTGCAAGATCGTAAGTATTGCCCGTGATCCTGAAGGAACCCTGTGACCAATCGACATAGTTCTCTCCGATCTTAACTCCGCGGCTGTTATATCCTTCTCTCTGAGCGAGATTATATCCTACTGTAGAATCCTTGATCTTAAGATCGAGCACTTCGTCAAAAGCCTGGCTCGTCGTTCCCTCTTTCTTGTATCCGACCGTAGTGACATTTGCAAGGTTATTGCTGAGGACGTCCATGCGGTTCTGCTCATTGAGCATTCCGGTATATGCCGTATATAAACCTTTTACCATGTCTCCTCCTTCTGCAAGCCTCTGTGCTTAATTATTTGGACAAGTCTTATCAATCTTATTTGTCAGACAAATCTATTTGTCAGATAAAATTATTTGTCAGACAAATTTATTTGTCAGACAAAATTACTTGTCTACATCCCCTCTGTATGAAGAGAGGAATTCTACATACTTTCCGGTTCCGATCGCCACAGCCGTCATCGGATCCTCGGCTGTCATCGTGTTTACTCCCGTGCGGTCGGTTATGAGTTCCTCAAGACCTCTGAGTAAAGCTCCGCCGCCGGTAAGAACTATTCCTCTGTCTGCGATATCCGCCGAAAGCTCGGGCGGTGTATTCTCGAATACTTTGCAGATCGCATCTACTATCTTTGCTGCGGGATCCTGGAGAGCTTCCTCCATCTCCCTTGATGAAACCTCGACCTTTTCGGGAAGACTCTTTACGGTGTGATATCCCTTTACGATCATGGTCTCGACCTCTGTGGTCGGGAAGCAGGTTCCTATTTTGATCTTAACATCCTCCGCGGTTCTCTCACCGATCTGGAGGTTATGCTTACGACGCATGTAGTTGATGACTGCTTCGTTGAAATCATCTCCTGCCGTCTTTATAGAAGAACTGACAACGGGACCTCCGAGAGATATAACCGCTATATCGGTCGTTCCTCCGCCGATATCGACTATCATATTGCCGCAGGGCTTTGCAATATCGATACCTACTCCGATAGCCGCAGCTACGGGCTCCTCTATGATGATCGCCTCTCTGGCTCCGATCTGATATGCTGCATCCTCAACGGCCTTCTTCTCTACTTCCGAGGCTCCGCTGGGTACTCCGACTGCGATACGGGGCTTTCTGAAAAGTCTCCTTCCTATCGCTTTCTGTACGAAGTAGCGCATCATCTTCTCGGTCATCTCGTAATCGGCGATAACTCCCTGCTTGAGGGGTCTTACGGCTCTGATGTTACCGGATGTACGTCCGATCATGAGTCTGGCATCCTCTCCGAATGCCTTAACCTTCTTTGTATTTACGTCTATAGCCACAACCGAGGGCTCTTTGAGGACAACTCCCTTACCCTTGATATATACCAATATACTTGCCGTACCGAGATCGATACCTATATCTATAGTCTGCATCTTCCGTCCCCTTTCAGAAATTTAACGCAGAATATTATACCCGATTTTGGCTTGTTTTCATAGTGGGACGGGGTATTTCTCCGTATTAAAGATCATTTGTTATGCAATCATTTGTTATAAAAAGGGACGCCTCACGGTTACCCGTCTGCGTCCCTGCATTTAATCCACATCCGATGTGTCGGTATTACTTTTCGAATACTATATCGGCATACGATGTCAGATACTTTATATGTATTTCATTTTTTTCTGCGATAGATCTTCTTTACCAGCCCGTTATATGCTCCTGCGAGTTTTTCATTTGACGCTATCGCTCTTCTGAGAGGCTGAAGTGTGATGATCATGTATGCTCTGCAATAAAAGAGCTGCCACTTCGACATATACTTCTTTGTGATCGCTCTATGCTCGGCAGCGGATCTTTTCACACTCTCAGGATTCTCCGAATATCCGCCTCCCTCATACCTTGCCACACACTCGTCAATATGATAGAACTCCGCTTTCTCCTCGAAATATAACCTCAGGAAATGCTCATAATCGGCACGTACTTTGAGATTAGTCCTATACTTCAGGCCGTCAAAACACGACGCGCTGTAGAAGCAGCACTGATGACAGGGAATATTGCGATAGCACACGAGGGGCGTTATCTGCGGTGCGAAATACTCCGTGCTCTTTGTCGGAATAAGGTATCTGTTACCGTATATGACTGCCTTCCGGGATCCATCCTTTTTGAGTGGTGCTTTGTAAGAGTCTATCGCTTCGGAAACTTTGCCCAGCACCGTCCTGTCATAGAATTCATCTCCGCAGTTCATAAAGACAAAATATTCGCCCGATGCATATGAAACGGCCTCATTCATCGCATCGTATATCCCTTTGTCTGCAGTCCTGTATACCTTTAGTTTATCAGCCTTTCCGCATTCTTCCGCGATCTTTTCTATCCCTTCCGCGGACCCGTCCGTAGACAGACCGTCCTTGACCACGATCTCGTAATCATCAAAATCCTGATCAAAGATGCATTTAAGAGTATTCTTTAATCTCTCACCTGAATTATAGCTTACGACGATAACGGAAAATCTCATATAACCTCCGACAGACTATGACAAGTCAATCATTATCCGGGAATAAATATCTCCTCACGGGCAGAAGTGCATGTAAGAGCAGGAGTCCGAATCCGCAGCATGCTATCAGTTCGCCTGCGCCAACGGTAAGCATAAAGAACGGGATACCTCCGGGAAGCTTATATGCATAATGGAGCAGTAAAGGAATGATAAGTGCATTGGATACAACCGGCGGAAGTGTACAGAGGTATCTGTTCTTCCTGAGAAGATATGTTCCGAATGCTCCTATCGCAGTGGCAAGAGTTCCGAATATGATATCCGGAAGCGCACATCCCGTAATAATATTGGCGCACAGACATCCTATGATCACACCGGGGATACCGGCAGGTGTAAAGAAAGGCATTACAGTAAGTGCTTCGGAAAAACGTACCTGGATCGCTCCGCTTGCAAGATCGAATCCTGCTGCGATCATGGTGAGGACAACATAGAGCGCAGCAATGACGCCGGCCTGTGTCATGCAGAGAATGGGGGTTGATTTTTTCATAACAAGAAACTCTCCTTTAGTTTTATTGTGGAGTGGGAAGGAATTAACACTCCTGTTACCATAGCCTGTGTATTATACTACCGCATCAGCATGGTTGCAACAAATCCCGCCGTGATGTACGGGATAAATGCTACGGGTTTCTTTAGTTTACCACATCGGTCTATGTTTTTTCCGCGTGACTGTACCGCGATCAACAGCATCAGCGAGATGCACATCTGAACTATATGTGCCGTGATACCCATGCCGAGTGCGACCTGCATGAATGCACATGCGCAAAAAGCATGCGAATCGGCTCTGCCGTATGCTCTCGACATGACTGTCTCCTGCAGCAAGATCACGATCACTATCCCGAAATACATCCTGATATCGGGTACTTTCCCCTTCGTCATGATGACCACTGTCGCCAAAATGATCTCCGCCCACCATACACAGTCATATACACAGAATTCTTTTTCATCCGTATAGCAGGCATACAAGAGTATCAAAAGAAATATCGCAAGAAGAGGGCCCGACCTCAACGCTCCGAGGACCGCAAGAGATACTGCTGCAAGCAGATATACGGATCCGGTATCATATCTGCTCATATTATCTGTCAACCATTCTCACTATCCTGAGCGTCTTTGAACTCACTCCTTCATAGAATCTTTCCACATCCTTTTTATCGATGTAGATATTCAGCCTGCTCGCACTTCCGTCACGCCCGTCAAGATCACTTCCCGAAGAATCATACGCTCCCGCCACATACAGTTCATCCCATTCGAGATATATCTTTCCCGTGTCAGGATCCTCCCTGTATATGCTTATCCTGTCTCCCTCTCTTAACACACCGCATCCCGCCTGGGATATATCCTCCGCCCTGAGCCCTGCTATTACAGGTTCATCAAAGTCCCGCACTGCCTGCGATCTTTCTTTTACATCATCTGTAGTGATAATGCTCCCTTTTCCCATGTCATGCGAAAACACGACATCACCGATCATATCATGATCGCCTATCGCATGCTCCGGGCATAGATCCGCATCTATCTGCACAGCGACATATCCGGCTTCAGTAACATCTTCTCCCGCTTCCGTCTGTCTCGAAGTTACAAGCACTGTCTTTTTTTCATAATCTTCCAGTGTCTTTTTTTCGACATACAGCATGCATCCGAAAACCGAAAAAGCAGTAACGAGCGCTGCTATCATGCTCCCTGTTTTTATCTTTCTTATCTTTTCTTTTTTCATCATTCTCCTTCCTTTCCCGCTGCCGTAGTCCTTACCTCTACAAGCTTGCTCTTATGCGCCCCGGTCCTGATACCGAATAATCCCTGTACTTCATAAGATATCTCTCCGTATACACCTGTGGATCCGACGATCTGTCCGGAAGGTGTAGTCTTCTCTCCGAGCCTTCCCTCATGAGAAGAAACGCCTTCATCGCTCACGCATATCTCCGTAACACTGTCACCGGATACATTGTAGATCCTGAAATCATCGATGCTTACTCCACCTGTTATCAGCGTACTGTTTCCGGATCTGAAGTTCTCATCAACTCCCATATTCACCCTGAGTGCTCTTTTATATTCTTCATAGCTTTCAAGCGGATCGCTGATGATAAGTCCGTGACTGCTCCCATAAATATCCGTATCGATCTTGGCGCATGCCAATCCTCCGGCTGCCAGAGCATCTTCCATATAATCCGAAGATGCTCTGTATGCGAGGAGCTGAAACTCCGTGAGCATCAGCAGCATCATGAGAATGATACCGAACAATCCGATCACCCATTCGATCTGACCATCAGAAACAGCCTTCATCAACCTAATACTTTGCAGTCGATGTACGTATCTCCCTGACTTCATACTCTCCCTCCAATCTCCCGCCGATACATAGGGTCACAGGGGCTCCGTACGGCACTTCATTCATCGTTGTTCCGTCGAGAGATATCTCTTCCAGTCCTATCTCTCCCAGTTCTTCGATCAATTCTCTCCTGTCGGTGCCATTTAAAAAACCGACCGTTTCCATCCTTAGGATATAGTCCCTTGCGCATCCCCTGATATCGCTCTTGTCCTGCAGAAGTGCCATACATCTGATAAACGAAGTCATAACGACCGTCAGAGCAAGCACGAGTATCCCCATCGTAAGAACATCTCCGACATTACCCTTTTGTCTTTTCATATCGTGCCCGATGCCCCCGTCAGGATCTCCTGTGCTTTCTCGGTCATGGAAGTAACTATCGTCTCAATGAAAAGTGCCAAAGAATCCTTCATGACCACACACAGAAGCAGTGCTATGATGCACAGTCCTATCGTGACGAGTATTCCGTCGAGTCCCTTCTCTTTGTGAAGTGCAGCGTTTTTTATCATCCATGCCGACTTCCCCATCAATCTCTTTGTGTCTCTTATAATCTTCTCTTTCATTTCTTCTCCTTTCGCTTACAAACTCCTCGCCGCATCGAGCATATATCCCACGCAGGCGTACAGTGCCACCGCAAGCACCGCTCCAAGCATCCCGAGCTGATAAAATGTCAGATTCCTCTCAAGCCTTCCCTTTCTCCTGTTCATGACCGACGTCTCCATATCGCGTATCTGCTCGGATATATCACCGAGAAGATCCACCGCCTGTCCCGATTCAAGGGCCTGCGTGACTGTTATGCATAATGAATCTATCTGCCTGTTATCAAATCTCCTCTGGAACCTGTCGAGAGAGGAATAGATATCCGCTTTCATTACGATATCTCCGGCCAGAGAGATAAAAGCATCGCGAAGTCTCCTGTTCGTCACATTGGTATAACTCTCGGCAAGCGCATCCGTCACATATACTCCTGCGCGTATCTGAAGTGCCAGTGCTCTGTACACCGTATGCAGATCCGGCAGCATCCTCTCATTGTCCCTCCTGTTAAGCACCGGCAGAATAGCATACGGCATGACCATCAGCGCCGCGCCTGTCATAAGTCCATATACAGGTCCCGCGTTCACTCCGGCCGCAATTCCCAGAGTTCCCATAATAACGGATACAGTAAACAATCTTCCCGGTGTGCACTTCATCCCGTAGTGATAGGATCCTCCGTTCTTTCCGATCCACTCTTCGAGTGCGGAATACACTCCCGTTCCATGACTTTTTTTCCTGAGCATTCCACCGAATTCCACGCACGCATTTACGATCCTCTGCGCGTCATCCGATGCGAGCAGCGTATATGTCAGCAGTGAACTCGTAATGCAGGCTGCGACTATCATCACACAAATGTATGATCCCATTCATCACTCTCCTTTCTTTGTTACTTAACGGTATTTATGCTCTGGATCGCAAAGAGCAATACGATCAAAGTCATAAATGCAAGTGCCGCCCTGCCGACTCCTGTATCAAAGAGTATTACGCCCACCGGTGTACCTATCAGTCTGCCCACCATAAGCAGCACTATTCCCGACATCAGAAGCAGGACGATCATATTGATAAACGACTCTCTGAGCATTCCTTTTCTTTCTTCACGCTGCCTTAAATACTCTCTCATCCCCTTCCTCGAATCATATACAAGCGGGCTGAAATCCGCGCTGTACCTTGCCGTTATCTCCAGATTTCTGACTATCTGTTTAAACTGAACATGCTCTATCCTGTCCGCCATCTGCAGCAGTGCAAACGACATGTCACCCGTCATCTTTGCGGTGCTCTCACACTCCTCCAAAGCGCTCCGCAATGGTTCTCCCAAATATGCGCTTATCTGTCCCAGTATCTTTCCGAGTTCCCCTCCGGTGATGTTGTAGTTGCCCAGCAGATCGAGAAATCGTATAATATCCTCTCCCGATTCGCGAAGCGCTTTCTTTCGCATGACTCCTAGGAGAACTCCTTCTGTCAGAATGATCAGGGCTGCTGTGATCATCCCCCATTTGAAACCGAATAAGATACCTGCCGTCCCGAATACAAGTGCAGTCACCGCTGCATTGATGGCGACAAACCATTCTACAGTGATATGTGGCAGGACTCTTCTGATCCCGCTGTAGTCAAGCAATCTGTTAAGTGCACGCCATACACCGGCGTCGCTCTCTCCCTTTCTGATCCTCTCCTTCTCTCTAAGGAGTCCTTCCCGTCCCTTTTCATCGATGCCGGTTCTTATCCGGTTCCCGACTCTTTTTATCTTTTCCTGCGCATTAAATTCAGCGAAGATACCCGAGATGCCATATGTCAGCAGAGCAAATATCAGGATATAGTTAAAAAAGCCTTTCATATTCCTGCTGCCCCCTTTCTTCATTCCATCCTTTGCAGGCATAACAATCACACACCTTGTAGTCCTTCATATACACGATCGTTCCGAAGCAATCCATAAGCCTCATGAGCTCGTTTCTCGAATACCTGCTCTCATACATCGCATAATCCACGAGTTTGTCCGCCGCACGCAGAGGATCGGTGGAGTGGATCGTTGCGGCACATATCTGTCCCGTGCACGCGCTGTTAAGGATATAGAGAGCTTCTGCACCCTTTATCTCTCCGACAATGAAAAAATCAACATCCATCGTCAGTCCCGCTATGCTTATATCCTTCAAGTCGTAACTCACTTTACTCTCCCCCGAACCCGGAAGTGAATGAAGAAACATCGTATCCGGGTGCGACAGTGTCGTAAGTTCATCTGCCTGCTGTGCCACAAGTACAGCCATGTCATCAGGAAGAGTCTCTTTGAGTGCATTGAGAAGAGTTGTCTTTCCCGATGAATTGCCGCCGCATATAAGCGTTGATGTCTTCCCGAATCTCTCCACCAGGAGCTGAGCCCTCTCGGTATTCATCATCCCCATTTCCACCAGATCACTCATCTGAGGAAATCTTTTCGGCACCTTTCGTATGCACAGATATGGCTCGTCATACGAATTGATAAGGGGCATTGAAATTGTAAATCTTAGTATGAAATCCTGATGCGAATCCGCATCCGTGAACCTTTGTATCGCATTCAGATTTGAAACACTGACCTGGTTTCGTATTGCGATATAATCGATAAACTGTCTGTACTCTTTCTCGTTGTCAAAGCTTATCCCCGCATCTTCTCTCTTTCCTTTTCTCTTGACTCTGATGCGGTCATGTCGGATAACCCTTATGTCCGATATCTCCCGGTCATCTATGAGCGGTGATAATCTTGAATATCCGAAAACATATCTCTCGAATTCTCTTAAAGCATCCTCTTCCTCGTCCGGCGGCGGAGCATATCTTGTTCTGATATGGTCCCGCACATCTTTTAGAAACTCCTCTTTAGTGACGACACCTTTCTTCAGCTGCAAAAGCATATTCTGCTTCTGAGTGAGGTAATCATCAACCAGTCTGGCAAGCATCCCGATACCTCCTTATTCACTTATTTTCCTTACATCCTTTTGGATCATCAAGCCGAATGGCCTATCGACATTTCTCTGTCCGAATCTCAGATCGGATTCGGTAAAAAGCAAGATACATCATTTTATATCCTTTGTCAACAAAAAAAGATACGTAAATTGTATCCTTTGATAAAATGTGATATAATCTCCGTGTTCGGGAAAATTTGATCGGAGGTAGATGCGATGTTTCTTATATTGGCAGGTGGTCTTCTGGTGATAATAGTTGCAGCGGTAGCGGTAAGCGCCATTACTTCCGTTTTATCCGGCGTTATCGGCGGAGAACTTGACGAAGAAGACTGACAAGCACTTATATTAATACGGTAAAAAAGAGCGGGTGCCTTATTCGGCAACCCGCTTTTCTCTTCTCTTTTCTCTTCTTGCTTTGGCAGATATCGCTATCGCTCTCACCACAAGTACGACCAGTCCTGCGGTCAGCAGTATCGCCAGGATCCTTAATCCGATCGGCATGCTGAGGAGATTGTAGCATCTCACGCTGATCCACATATGATTGATCGCAGCGTTCGTATCCACATCAAAGTATCTCATGATCGAACTCCTGCGAATGACATCCTCGGGAGGATACTGTGCATAGAGCTGGCGCCTGGTCTGTTCCTCGGGAACAGTCATGGTATAGTCTCCCGGTTCTCCTCCAAAGAAGTAGCTTACATCGTACTCAGTGACTTCTTCCTCATCATCATCCGCGCTGTAGTTCCACTCAAGATATTCAAATACTCTGTCATCTTCTTCGTTTCCGGATATGACCGATGTATATCCGATATAGTACATATTTCTGATCGCATTTTCAGGCATGGAAAGGAAATTGACAAACGCTTCGGCAGCACGCTGCTTTGCGCTGTCTTCACCTATTCCCTTCTTGAGCATTACCCATCCGTCAAACCAGAGATTGGTGCTCTCCTTTGGAACCGCGAAGTTAAGATAATAATCATCTTCCTCCGCCTGATCCATAGCGTATACCGCATCTCCGGACCACTGATAATTGGCTACGACCTTGCCCGTTATCATATCGGCTTTTCCGCTGTCCGTCTCAAAGGAATATACATTCTTTCTTGCTGCCTGAAGATAATCAAGAACCTCTGCTATAGTTTCATCAGAGACATCATTCATCTCTTCCTCGAGTTTTTCGGAATAATCCGGATCGTTCTTGAACTCTTCCGAAGTAAGTCTGTCGGACTTGATCGCGCCGAGTGCGAGGAAATACGAATCCCTTACATTATCCTTGAGCGTGATCTGACGGAACATGTCCGGATCACAGGCCGCATTCATCGTAGTTATCTGCTCCTCGGTGACCTCATCCGGATTGTACAGGAAACCCGTCACTCCCCACATGTATCCTGCAGCATATTCGCTCCAAAGCTTACCGTCTATATCATGAGTCTCAAACTTCTCTTTAATATAAGGCGATACGTTCCTGCTATAGTAATTGTTGTTTACATCGGTGTTGAAAAAAGTATCCGAGTAAGGTACGAGCCAATCCTCACTCATGAGCTTCATGATCATGTATTCCGACGGACATACAAGATCATACTCGTCACCGAGCGTGAGCATATTGTAGAGTTCCTCGTTAGTACCGAAGCAGCTGTACTCCACACGGACTCTCTCTCCGTAATTCTCGTAATACCAGTCCTCAAATTCTTCATAGAGGGCTTTCTCTCCGAAGATATCTCCGCTGTCTAAGTCTATTACTTCATCCTCATCCCAGTCGCCGAGATCCATGTATTCTTCCCAGTTACAAACTCTGAGAACGATCTCTTTTTCTATGGTTCCGGAGGTTGCATATGCTCTTCCGCCGATGCCGCCCATCGGGATACTCGTCGCAAGAAGCGCAGATGCTGCTAATACCGCGAAGGCTTTGATACTCTTTCTCATGCGTTCACCTCCGCTCCCTTACGGATCTTTTTCTCCGCATCTTTATTTCTGTTTCCGGCAAAAGCAATTATAAGGACCACCACAAAAATGATCGTGGAAAGAGCCCACAGTGCCGTCTTTACCTCGGTCTGTGATCCTCTCGTGGCGTTAACTACATAAGTACTGATGGTATCAAAGGTTGCAGGCTTGGTATACGTCGCGACGAAATAATCATCAAGGCTGAGCGTGACAGCCATTGCAAACCCTGACAGTATACCCGGAAGTATCTCAGGGATCACCACCTTCCAAAGAGCGGTCATCGGAGGTGCTCCAAGGTCAAGCGCAGCCTCGTACAGACTCTTGTCCATCTGTCCGAGTTTCGGATATACAGATAAGAATACGAAAGGAGCGCAGAGAGTAACATGTCCCGCGACAAGAGGGAAGAAGCTCTCTTTACTCATTCCGAATACAACAACCAGGAGTATGCAAAGCGAAAAACCGGTAACAACATCCGCATTGACTACGGGGATCCTGTTTATTCCGGTATATGCGCTCCTCATCTTCTTGCCGGAGTAGAATGCTCCCATTGCGCCGAGAGTTCCGAGGATCGTAGCAAGGATCGCACTTCCCACTGCAAGAGCGAGCGTTCCGAGGATCATGCTGCGCAGTTCCTCCGTGGTAAACAGATAGATATAATTATCAAACGAAAAGCTTGCTCCCATTCCTATCTGGGTGGCATCCGTAAAACTGTATACCGCAAGAATGAGTATGGGTGCATATACGAGAAAGAGTGCCGGCACAAGTATGAGCGTCTGGATTATCTTCTTTTTGTTCATATCAGTGCCCCTCCTTTCTGATCATTCTCTTCACCGGCATCCGTAGCAAGTGTGACGATCACTATAATTGCCAGCAGCACGAGAGCTATCATCGATCCGTTGTGCCAGTCATATGCCGAGAAGTAACTTCCGATAAGGCTTCCCATGATATATGTGCTGTTGTAGAGCATATCAAGAACAACATAGTTGGTCATTGCAGGAAGAAATACCATGGATACTCCGCTCGCCACACCGGGCATCGAAAGCGGAAGTGTCACTCTCGCAAAAGCATCAAAGCTTCCCGCGCCGAGATCCGCAGCCGCTTCAAGCAGGCTCCTGTCGAGTCTCGATATCTGGTTGTAGATGGGAAGTATCATAAAAGGAAGGAAATCATATGTCATTCCTATTATTGAGTTCATAAAAGGATGAAACGCGAGATTACCTTCCACAACTGTCAGTATCTCTTTGAGTGCCGTGATGCGGAGCGTGAAATTGATCCACATCGGCATGACAAAGAGCATAACGAGTACAGACTTCCTCTTGAGATTGCTCATTGCGAGGATATATGCCACAGGGTAGCTGATCGCAAGGCACAGCGCCGTGGTCGAAAAAGCTATGAGCAAACTGTACAGAAGTGTGCCGAGCGTATTGGGATCGGTAAAGAATCCGGTGAGATTTCCGATCGTAAAATGTCCTGTGCCGTCGGTAAATGCATAATATAGTATGACGAACAGAGGCAGTATTACAAAAATTGCAAGAAATACCGCATACGGAATACCAAGGTATTTTCTTGAAAAACCCTTGCGCGCGCCCATTACTTCTTCACCCCGAAAGTCATCTTGTCCTCAGGCATGATAAGACCTACGCGGTCATTCATATTCCAGAGGTATTCATCGTCAACGATAAGATCGTGACCGTGATCAGTGCGCACGACATAGCTGTAATGGTCACCCTTATATATAAGGTTGATTATCTGTCCGCTGGTAAGACCTGCCGACTCATCATCGCTGAGCTCGATATCAGCAGGCTCGATAGATACCTGTACTTTGATCTTGGAGGTATCGATGGGCTCTCCCGATCCGTCAACCAGCACTTCATCCTTGATCCTGGCTCCGGGGATAACGCTTCCAAGGTCGCACTTTATCTCACGTCCGTTGTAATCAAGCGTGGAAGCATCCACTATATCCGCTTCAAATCTGGTCGTGTGATCCTCTGCTATCATTACATGGATACCGTCGGGCTCAATGCTCATTCCGATCGTATCTCCAACCTTCGGAGACTTGGTGGAACGGATGACCATCTCATATTTTCCGCTCTCAACGGTTATCTCGTAGTGCATACCCTTAAAGATGACTCCGGTAACTTTTCCCGAGATGGTTCCCTTGGAACTGTCTGCATCCCAGATGACATCCTCGGGTCTTATTACTATATCTACCTGTGTTCCCTCCGGAACATCATCCACACATTCAAATTCTCCGCCCGCGAATCTCGCTTTGAGTTTGCCGGTCATGATTCCCTTGAAGATATTGCTCTCTCCGATGAAGTCAGCAACGAATGCGTTTGCAGGCTCATTGTAGATGTCCTCGGGAGTGCCTATCTGCTGGATCTGTCCGCGGCTCATGACCACGATCTTATCGGACATGGTAAGAGCCTCTTCCTGATCATGAGTTACATATATAAAGGTAATACCCAAACGATCGTGCATAGCCTTAAGCTCGAGCTGCATCTCTTTTCTCATCTTAAGATCGAGCGCGCCCAGAGGCTCGTCCAAAAGGAGGATCTCGGGCTCATTTACAAGAGCTCTTGCGATCGCAATTCTCTGCTGCTGACCTCCGGAAAGAGTTGATACCTTTCTGTCCTCAAATCCTTCGAGGTCAACTATCTCGAGAACTCTCTTAACCTTGGCATCCATCTCGTCCTTGGGAAGCTTCTTAAGCTTAAGTCCGAAAGCGATATTGTCATATATATTCATATGAGGGAAAAGAGCATACCTCTGGAAGACGGTATTGACCGGTCTCTTATAAGGAGGGATCGCAGTAATATCCTTTCCTCCCAGCAGCATCTCTCCCGATGTAGGGACATCAAACCCTCCTATCATACGGAGCATCGTCGTTTTTCCGCATCCCGAGGGGCCCAGGAAAGTGACGAACTCTCCCCTCTTTATCTCAAGATTAAAGTCGCTTACCGCAACAAATCCGTTGTCGGAAAACGCCTTGGTCACATGTTTGATCTCAATGATATTATCCGATGCTTTCACCCATCTACCTCCGTGAAAAAACTCATCCAGCACCCTATCCCGGGCGCAAACATACTATGTTACATATTACAGTAATATCTCAAAATTGCAACTGTTTTTTTATTTAATGTTCAGAGCATAAAAAGTCGCCCCGCAGATGACTGCGGGGCGGCTGTAACATCGCTTTTCAGACTGTCTGTCCGGCCTGTATTACTTCCAGGGATTCTCGGTAGGATAAGGAAGAGAAGCGGGCTGGTTGTAATTAAGATCCTCGATGGGTACTCCGATGTACTTGAATACCTCGAAGAGCTGCTTTCCGAAGTGGCCGAATGCAACTGCACCGTGGTGAGGATAATTCTTCTCAAGAAGAACGTGACGATAGAAACGTCCCATCTCATGGATAGCGAATACTCCGATGCTTCCGAAGGACTGAGTAGCAACGGGAAGTACTTCGCCCTCTGCGATGTAAGCGCGAAGCTTGCAATCAGCGGTGGACTGCAGACGATAGAAGGTGATATCGCCGGGCATGATGTCTCCCTCGAGAGTTCCGTTGGTAACTTCGATAGGAAGTGCTCGTGCCATGATCTTCTGGTACTTCATGCTGCAGGAGCTCATCTTCTTTGAGCAGGTATTTCCGCAGTGGAATCCCATGAAGGTATCGGTAAACTCATAAGGGAACTTGCCTTTGATGGACTGATCGAACATATCATGAGGAACGGAGTTGTTGATGTCGAGAAGCGTTACAGCGTCACGGCTTACAACAGTTCCGATGAACTCGGAGAGACATCCGTAAATATCAACCTCACAGGAAACGGGGATGCCCATTCCGGTAAGACGGCTGTTTACATAGCAGGGAACGAATCCAAACTGGGTCTGGAATGCGGGCCAGCACTTACCTGCGATAGCTACAAACTTTCTGTATCCCTTGTGAGCCTCTACCCAGTCAAGGAGAGTGAGCTCATACTGAGCAAGCTTGGGAAGTACTTCGGGCTTCTTGTTTCCTACGCCGAGCTCTTCCTCCATCTCCTTTACCTTGGCAGGGATCCTCTCATCATTAGCATGCTTATTGAAGGACTCGAAAAGATCAAGTTCGGAGTTCTCTTCGATCTCCACTCCGATATTGTAAAGCTGCTGGATGGGAGCGTTACATGCAAGGAAATTAAGCGGTCTGGGACCGAAAGAAATGATCTTGAGATTGTTGAGTCCGTATACAGCGTTTGCGATAGGCACGAAATCGTGGATCATATCTGCGCATTCCTCGGCATTTCCTACGGGATACTCAGGGATCCAAGCCTTAACGCTGCGAAGCTTCAAATTGTAGCTGGCATTGAGCATACCACAGTATGCGTCTCCGCGGCCATCCTGAAGGTCATTCTGGCTCTCCTCAGCTGCTGCGCAGAACATCTTGGGGCCTTCGAAATGCTTTGCAAGAAGGGTCTCGGAGATCTCGGGACCGAAGTTTCCGAGATATACGCAAAGAGCTTCACATCCTGCCTTCTTTACGTCCTCGAGAGCCTGTACCATGTGGATCTCGCTCTCTACTATACAGATAGGGCACTCGTAAATGTCATCAGCACCGTACTTCTTGGTATAAGCCTCTACAAGAGCCTTGCGACGGTTAACGGAGAGGGACTCCGGGAAACAGTCACGGCTTACGGCTACGATACCGATCTTAACCTTGGGTAAATTAACCATTTTTGTATCCTCCTAAATTTCGTTTTCCCCTGTGGTCATACGACCACCGATGTATTGATTTTATCACAAACGCCGAACTCTTAAAACCTAAAAATTGACATAAAATACCGAAAAATTGACATATCCGAAATGCGATTTGTTCAATATGGGCTGTTCATATTGTGGGCCGCAGCGACAGCCTGTTCAAGCGTCATATCATAGAACAGACCCGCTCCGAATATCCTGCCGGATTTTCCGTCATCCACAAATGCTCCGACCACTACACCGGGGATCGCGGATTCGGGAGCATTGGGAGCATTTGGCCCGCCGAGGTCCGTCCTGCACCAGCCGGGATCGGTAAGGTTTATCATCACATCCGTTCCCTGGAGTTTCGATCCTATATCAATAGTCACCTTATTAAGCGCCGCCTTAGCCGCCGAATACCCTGCCTGTTCGGGTTCGAGAGCTATACCGCTTGTTGTATTTACTATTCTGCCAAATCCGGCCTCGGTCATCTTGGGAATGAAATGATAGCAGATCATCATCGGCGCCACAGTGTTGATAAGAAAACTGTCCGTATAATCCTCGGCCGGTGTGCTCAGCCACTCGGTCCTGTAGGCTATCTGCATACCCGCATTGTTCATAACGATATCGATCCTGTGACCAAGCCCGTCTACCTCTTCAAGCATTTTCTTTACGCTCTCCAAGTCAGACAATTCCGCTTCCACTGCGGTGCACTGCGCACCGAGTTCTTCTACCTCTGCCTTTACTTTATCAGCATGTTCTTTCTTTCTGCTCTGAACTATGATGTTGCATCCTCTTTCTGCGAGGAAAAGAGAAACAAGTCTTCCTATACCTCTTGCTCCTCCGGTGACAAGTGCCCACCTCCCTTTTACATCTACCATAAATACCTCCTGCACTTTATGTGCGTGATAAACACAAGCTAAAAAAGGGAGCGATCCGTCGCGCCCTTTTTCAAGCCTACTGTTTCCTAATGTCCGTTTCCGGATGTTCCTCTTTATATTTTCTTTTGTTTGCGTACATTCGTTCATCCGCGAGATCCATATATTTCTGAAATTCCTTCCCGACAGATCCGACTTCGCATATTCCCACGCTCGCATGCATGGTGTACGGTTTGCCCGATTCTCTGTTTATCCTGTCTAATCCCACTTCAAAATCACTTACGAATCTGGCAAGTCTTCCCCTGTCCTTATACAAAAGTATGACAGCAAATTCATCTCCGCCTATTCTCGCGCCGCAGTCATCCTTATCGAGACATCCGGCTATTACATCGGCGATCTTGCGAAGTGCCTGATCACCCTCTGAATGGCCGAAAGTGTCATTGGTGTACTTAAGACCGTCCATATCGATACTGGCCAGAGCCATCTTCAGTTTTCTTCTCTTGACCCTGTCTACCGCAGTCTGTATATTCTGTTCATATCCGCGGCGGTTTCTGAGTCCGGTGAGTTCGTCGGTAAGGTATGCTCTCCTTATCTCATCCATATTCATATACTCACTGCGGATATTGAAGCTGTCTATCGCATCACCGAAAGTCTGCGTATATGACTGCGTATACTTGTTCGGCCAAAACCCCTTATCATACTGCATCACGAGATAACCGTATGCATGATTGAGTGAATGTATCGGATAGACAAAATATAACCCCGGCTTTTCGGATTCAAAATACTTATCCGGCAAGAGTTTGGATCTGTCGAATTTGATCCCCGGAGAATCGTAATTCTTATCCTCATCAAGATAGAACACTCTCTCCAGCAGCATCTTGTCGGTATAGCTTGATACTTTCTCAACGGGCCTGTTCTGCTTTCCGATATAATCGGTACACATGCATATATATCCGACCTTGGCCCTGTTGTATTTAAAATATCCGTCTGCAACGGAAAAAATCCCGTCCAGATCAAATGAAATATGATATCCGTTATCGAGAAGGACGCACATATCCATACCGTAATTGTGGTATTGGATATATCTCAGTTTCCTCTGCAGATCGCCCTGGCCGTCAAAATGCCCGCAACCGCAGCTGTCTCTCAGCATCAGATTAAAACCTTTTTCGATACATATGACTCTTTCCGCAGACTCGCCCCTTCTTTCGCGAACGATCGTGTCAACAGCGATCTCCGCTATATCTCTCTTGGGCACTTCCACAGTCGTAAGAGCAGGTGACATGAGTTTACTGTCCTCTATGTTGTCATACCCGGACACGCAAACGTCCCCCGGTACATTCACGCCTCTTCTTATCAGTTCTTGTACGATACCGATGGCCATATAATCATTGGCACATACGATAGCTTCCGGATATCCTTCTCCGTCACTTATAAATGTATCGAGAGCTTCTCCTGCTTTATTGTACCAGTAGTCTCCCCAGTAAATATAATTGTCCTTAACCTCAAGACCCGCCTCCTGCATCGCTTCCAGGTAACCTTTGCATCTGTCATGAGCATCTTCAAGGTCACTTCTTCCTGCCATATGGCAGATTCTCTTAAAGCCGTGATTTTTGATGAAATGCTCCGTAACGGTCTTCATGGCCTTAACATCGGAAGCGATAACCGAATTGAATCTGTCCTTGATCGTCTTTAGATATACGATGGGAATATCATCTGCACACTCACGCAGATGAAGATATAGATCGGTGCTCATGCCCGAGATATTGAGCATGCTCTCCTCTACGATGATACCTTCAAGAGAATCCATCACAGGTATCCTTATAACTGACTTTTCCCCATCGGAGTATAGTCTGAGATTTTTATCATAGCTTCCGTAGTTGGCGAAAACTATCGTATCCATATTTTCGCGCGCCGCGGCATCCGCTATGAACGGTATCAGTTCCATAGCGTATTCGCAGTCTGCTTCTCCGATTATTACTCCGATGCGTTTTCTCAATCTGTTCACTTTCCGACAATCTTGTCATAAAGAGGTTTGCAAGCAGGGTAAAGCTCCTTGAATACCCTGTACTTCTCCTCGTACTTAGCAACGAGCTCGGGGTCGGGCTCTACGGTCTTTTTAACCTTAACGATCTTGGATGCGATCTCCTCAACCGATGCATACTCTCCGCATGCAACCGCAGCAAGCATTGCTCCTCCGAGCGACGGCCCTTCCTCCACTTCGAGGATATCTACTTTCATATTCATCACATTGGCGATTATCTTCTGCCAGAGAGGGCTCTTTGCTCCGCCTCCGCAGATCTTGGTCCTCTCGGGTGCAACGCCGAGACTTCTTGCAACCTCTATGGAGTCTCTGAGACCGAAAGCAACACCCTCGAGAACAGCCTGTGTCATATCGGCACGGGTATTGTCCATAGTCATGCCGATAAAGGTTCCTCTTGCATTAGGGTTATTGTGAGGCGATCTCTCTCCCATGAGATAAGGAAGGAAGAATACGTGATTCTCTCCGAGCTTATCTTCGGTGATGGGCTCCTGTTCCTTTGCATAGTCCTTGGTTCCTATTATTTCATCCATCCACCACTTATTGCAGGATGCAGCGCTGAGCATGCATCCCATGAGATGATATGTGCCATCAGCATGATCAAATGAATGAAGTGCATTGAATTTGTCGACTCCGAATGACTTCGAAGAGATAAATACGGTACCGCTGGTTCCGAGTGAGATATTACATGCGCCGTCGCCTACAGTTCCGGTTCCGACTGCTGCCGCAGCATTGTCTCCTGCACCTGCTGCAACG
The DNA here is from genome assembly GCA_002373595.1 of Lachnospiraceae bacterium UBA3638. Classification (GTDB taxonomy): domain Bacteria; phylum Bacillota; class Clostridia; order Lachnospirales; family Lachnospiraceae; genus AC2028. Next base: position 55,285 of record DFKT01000026.1, read on the forward strand.
ATCGTACTCTCGGGTATGCCGAGTTTGGATGCGATCTCGGGCTTAACGGTTCCTACCTTCTCATAACTCTCATATACCTTGGCAAGCTGCGATGTCGTGATACCGCAGATCTCACACATCTCCTCAGACCACTTTCTGTTCTTTACATCGAAAAGGAGCATACCGGATGCGTCGGATACATCGGTACAGAAGCTTCCGCTGAGCTTATATGCGAGATAATCCTTGGGAAGCATGATCTTGGCGATCTTAGCAAAGTTATCGGGTTCGTTTTTCTTGACCCATAGGATCTTGGGTGCGGTAAATCCGGGGAATGCGATATTGGCGGTAAGCTGAGAGAGTTTCTCCTTACCTATCACATTATTGAGATAATCGGTCTCTTCTCCCGTACGTCCGTCATTCCAAAGGATCGCAGGACGGATCACATTGTCATTAGCATCGAGCATTACAAGTCCGTGCATCTGTCCGCCGAAACTGATTCCGGCAACCTTTGACTTATCCTGTCCCTCGAGCAGTTCTCCTATTCCTTCGATCGACTTCTCGTACCAGTCCTCGGGCTTCTGCTCGGACCATCCGGGATTCGGGAAAAAGAGCGGATACTCTTTGCTGACGATCTTAAGGATCTTTCCTTCCGAATCCATAAGAAGAAGTTTTACTGCGCTGGTACCGAGATCGATTCCGATGTACAACATTTCTTTGCCCTCCTGTATTTGAAAAAAATGCATTGATTACTCCGGTCTCATCCTTTTATCGTTATCTCTACAGGTTCTGTGCCTGTGAGTTCACGGCTTCTCTTATCCGGCTGGCAGGTTCCGATATAGATACGATACTCCGGAGCATCCATCTTCATCTCACCGTTTTCGTCTGCAAGCATGAAAGCGCTTCCGGGGAGATCTATCTCTATATGGCGTGCCTCGCCGGGCTTAAGATAGACTTTTCTGAATCCTTTGAGCTGTGCGTTTGGAGCTCCGTCCTTTTCTGCTTTGACATAAACCTGCAGAGTTTCTCCTCCGGCAACATCTCCGGTATTTGTGATCTCTGCGCTGACCCTCAGTCCCTCAGCATCCGCTTTGTCTTTTGATACTTTGACTTCTCCCACTTCAAATCTGGTATATGACAGACCGTATCCGAAAGGATAGAGAGGTTCATTCTTCATATATCTGTAGGTGCGTCCCTTCATCGAATAATCCTTGAAGTCAGGAAGTTCCTCACTGCTCCTGTAGAAAGTGATAGGAAGCTTGCCTTCAGGACTTGCCGCACCAAAGAGAAGATTGGCTATTGCTCTTCCACCCTGTGCTCCGGGATAACCGCCATAAAGGATCGCAGGTATCTCCTTATCGGCACGGTTTATTGCAAGTGCGCTTCCGCCAAGAAGCACGAGCACCACGGGCTTGTCGGAAGATGCGGCAAGTTTAAGGATCTCTTCCTGTCTTCCGGGAAGATTGAGATTAGGCTTGTCTCCGCTCGCATACTGGTTGCCCTGGTCGCCCTCCTCGCCTTCAAGACCGGAATCCAGTCCCATGACGCAGATGACGACATCACTTGCATCACACACTGCCATAACTTCCGCATCACGGTCTCCGGGCTGTCCGAGTCCCTCGACCTTATCATTGCACAGATGACATCCCTGTGAATACATTATTCTCTTATGATATTTTTCCGCATACTCTCTGATACCGTCAAGTATGGTCACATACTCCGAAGAAGTGCCCTCGTAGTTTCCGACAAGCGCTCTTCTGTTATCGGCATTGGGTCCGATGACTCCTATCGTCTCGATCCTGTCGAGATTAAGCGGAAGGAGTTTTTTATCATTCTTCAAGAGTACCGCACACTGTTCTGCGACCCTCCTGTTGAAATCCCTGTTTTCATCGCTGTCACATGCCGAATACTTAATATCATTATAGGGATTATCATAATCCTCACCGTATTTACCGACTTTCATTCCAAGCTTAAGTCTCGTTCTGATGAGAGTCTCTACCATCTCATCAAGTCTCTCCTCGGATACCAGTCCGCTCTTTACACACTCTCCGAGTACTTTGAAGAGATTTCCGCAGTTAACATCACATCCCATGTTTGCCGCAAGCGCTACGGAATGGACCGCATCTTCCGTCACATGATGTCCCTCGTGGAAATCCTTAATAGCCCAGCAGTCGGATACTACATGTCCCTTGAATCCCCACTTTCCTCTGAGGATGTCCTGAAGGAGCATCTTGCTTCCATTGCAGGGCTCTCCGTTTGTACGGTTGTAGGCACCCATGACTGCTTCGACTCCGGCTTCCTTTACACACGCCTCAAACGCAGGAAGATATGTCTCGTACAGATCCTGCATCGAAACCTCTGCGTTGAACTCATGTCTCACATCCTCGGGACCGGAATGCACGGCAAAATGCTTTGCACATGCAGCGACCTTCATATACTTCTTGTCATGTCCCTGCATTCCCTCGATGAAACGAACACCAAGTCTGGATGTAAGATAGGGATCCTCTCCGAATGTCTCATGTCCTCTTCCCCATCTGGGATCGCGGAATATGTTTACATTTGGAGACCAGAAGGTCAGTCCCTTATATATATCCTCATCACCGTACTTCTGCTGCATATTGAACTTCGCGCGTCCCTCGGTCGAGATCACGTCTGCAACCTGCTCGATCAGATTCTCATCGAAGCTGCAAGCCATGGTGATCGCCTGAGGAAATACTGTGGCAACTCCTGCCCTTGCAATGCCGTGAAGAGCTTCATTCCACCAGTTGTAAGCAGGTATTCCGAGTCTTTCGATCGCAGGTGACCAATTGAGCGTCTGACTGACCTTTTCCTCAAGAGTCATCTGGGATACGATCTCCTTCGCCCTGGCCGCGATCTCCTCCTGTACCTTCTCGTTATTTCTCCACTCGGATGAACACTTTGCCTCTCCGATGGTTTTGTTCACCGCATCGATCAACTGATCGGCAGGAACACTCTTGCCCTGGTTGAGTGTCCTTATAACCGCATCAAGCTCTTCACCCGACGAGAATACCACCTGCTTGCCGCTTCTCTCGGCAGCAAACGTATGAATCTCCTCAAGACTCCTTGCAGCGTTAAGCGCTTCCACCAGTTCGTCGATCTCAGCCTGTGAAAGGACCCACTGGGCACCGATCGTGCTGCTTGCTTTTCCGCCCTGATTTACTGAACTGAGTGCTTCGATCAGTGTATCGATTTCTTTTTGCGTCAGTACTTTTTGCATATAACTACCTCATTCTTTCCTGAAGACAATATATTCCAGATCAAAATTGCTGCCGGGAAGAAATACCAGCTGGACCTTTTCGTCTCCCGTTATTTTGTTTATCTCAAATACGATCTCATCCGGCTTTTCGGTATGAGGAAATTCGATCATTTCCCTTCTGTTTCCTGTACCGTCGCCAAATACGAGATGTATCGTATTGATGTCATTGGGTGTGTATCCTTTTATTGCTATCTTTGTGGCTCCTTCATCCCCAAATTCAAGTTTTCCGAAATCTATCGTGACATTGTTGCCGATTCCTGTTATGCGACTGCCTTCCTTTTTGTAACTGTCTCCATACATATTCTCGGCATCGTTTCCGTCAAGTATTGAAAATGCTTTTTCCTGTCTGGTAAACGAGAATCCTTTGATATGGATCTTTTCCGTAGTGACAAAGGATATCGTTCTCACGCCTTTCATCCTTCTCTTAAGGCGATAGGTCTCAGGCTGGTATGTATTCCAGATACTGGGCTTATGATAGACGGCATTGAGGAGCATCTCGCTTCCCGGTTCTCCCGCAAATCCATCCCATATCTCGATATTTATCATTTTTCCTCCAAGTTCAAATACCGGGATCGTGATCTCATCGGATCCGAACTCTCCAAAGTCTACATTCTCAAATCCTATTACCGTCCTGCCGTCTCTCATGGTGCCTACACCGTGCTCGTTTCCGTTTCCGAGTTCTCCCTCGTTAAGCGTCCACATAACTCCGGGAATAAATCCGTAAGGATCAAGGAGTGCGTCTCCTATTCCTTCATTTGCAAATTCGATACATGATATGACCTTGACCTGAGCCGCTCCGTTTTTCGTCATGCATCTGACTCGGAACGATCCGTCTCCAAGCGCAGTTATCTCTGCATTTCCGTCCGAATCTGTCTTGATCTTTGCCAGATTGGTATCCACTCCGCTGTCGGTCACAGCTCTCCAGATAAGTCCTTTTCTCGCTTCCGGAGTGTCTGCTTCCTCAGGAAGAATCTTTGCGCTTATGCGCATACTCTTTTTATCCGCGGTAAGTTTTCTCTCTCCATCGGTAACAAGTTCTATCTTCCTGATCCACGGTGATCTGTCGGAAGCGGGTTCGTTATCGTCAAGTGTTTCCCTTGTATATGACGCCCCCGTCATTTTTTCGTCCGGCAGTATCTCAAATATCATCTCTGCTGAGACGAGTCCTTTTCCTTCGGCACATACCGTGACCTTACCTGCTTCGTCGGTACTCTTTACCATGGCGAGAAGTTTCCCGCCAAAGAGTCTTCTGTAGGAGCATTTATATCCTTCAGTGTCCGTCGAATCTCCGTTGTCAAGTCCTGTAAGATATCCGGCACCGCTCACTTTAACATTTATCATGTTGTTCGCATTTCTCACAGGATACCCGTCCTTATCCAAGACTTCTATTGTGATAAAAGCGACATCTCCGCTTCCGGACTTTATCTCTCTTTCGGGCATATACCGCGACATGACGATTCTTTTCGCTTCACCGAAAGAATGCTCCGATTCTCTTGCGATCTCTTTCCCGTTTCCGTCATAGGCTACAGCAGTAATCTCGCCCGGTTCATAAGTTACTTTCCAGTTGCCTGTAAGAATATCGCCCTTTACGTGATCGATATTCTTCTTGCCCAGAGACTTTCCGTTAAGGAAGAGTTCCACGCAGGGCGCATTGCTTGCGATCCTCACATCAATGATCTGTCCGATATTCCAATCCCAATACGGGAAGATATGTACGAACGGATCATCTGCCGCATCCGTCCATCCCGATTTATATATATAGAACTGATCCTTCGGGAATCCTGCGAGGTCTATCTGTCCGAAATATGAATTCCTGGTATGGTATGGAGTGGGCTCACCGATATAATCAAACCCTGTCCAGAGGAACTGACCCGCTGAGAATTCATGATCTCTCTCAGCTATGATGCAATACTCCGTATTAGGCGCGCCCCAGCTGGTAACGCAGTTCCCGAGTGCTGAGCACTGCTCATCATCATCTGCAAGAGTAGTCTGCGAATAAGGGAAGTGATATATACCTCTGCTCTGTACCGTGGAAGAAGTCTCACTACCGTATATAAACCAGTCCGGATGATCTTTGTGATGATCATCGTATTGTTTTTCATTATAGTTGTATCCGATGTATTTCAGCACGTCAGCGCAATTCTGTGCACCCACCCACGGCATATAATTGGATGCCATACTGACAACCGCGTTTCCTCTGAAATCATGTACCTTTACTTCATCCATGAGCATGCGCGTTATTTCCGGCGCATTTTCATCGGCGTGCGTGTCGTATATCTCGTTACCTATGCTCCAAATGGCTATAGAGGCATGATTGCGATCGCGTCTGATCCAACTCTCTACATCTCTCTCCTGCCATGCATCGAAGAATCTTGCATAGTCAAATTCAGTCTTGGGTCTTCTCCACATATCAAAGGCTTCGTCCATCACGACAAACCCCATCTCATCCGTAAGTTCAAGGAGTCCTACGGCGGGCATATTGTGCGAAGTGCGTATTCCGTTCACTCCCATCTGCCTTAAGATCTCCAGCTTACGTCTCATCGCGCTCTTGTTAAAAGCAGCTCCGAGTGCACCGAGATCGTGGTGTTCGCAGACGCCGTTTATCTTAAGGTGTTTTCCGTTAACAAAAAAGCCTTCATCATTTGTAAATACAAAATTTCTGAATCCTATCTTTTGGCATAAGCTTTCAGTCTTGCTTCCATCCTTCAGCAGATATACTTCCGCATTGTACAGATTTGCCTCTTCCGTACTCCAGAGCTTCGGAGAGTTTACCGTGACGGTAAAAGTCACACCGTTTTTGTCTATCTCGCATTCGGATACTTTTTTGCGGCAGTCTCCGAGGCCATCCGCACTAAATCCTATTTCGTATATGTCCGCAATATTTCTCACTTCATCTGCGGTCATTACTCTCCCGCATTCAGATGTCAGCTCTGCGGATACAGTCACGATCCAGTCGCTGTCGGGGGTCTCCTTTGCCCCGCACTCTTTCGCAGGGCGTTCGCTTATATATACGCCGTCCGTCGCAAATGAAAGACCGTCCTTCTCTATCAGAAATACATCTCTGAATATTCCGGCGCCGGAGTACCATCTGGTATTGGGTGACTTATGATCAACTTTTACTGTGACAGTATTCTTGCCATTTTTCAAGAAGGAAGTCATATCAAAGAAAAAGCTCGAATATCCGTACTTCCACTCATACGCCTTGCTGCCGTTTATATATACGGTCGTATCCATATATACACCTTCGAAGTATATCGAAGCGTATCTTCCGCCGGCCGGCTCGTATTCAAATTCTTTTACATAGAAACCCGTTCCGTCCTCATAGAGGTCATCGGAATTGTAAATAAGCCAGTCGTGAGGTATGGATACCTCTTTAAAGTCAGCCACTTTTATCTCTTCAATTCTTGTTCCGAACGGATATTTTGCAAATCTCCATCCGTCATTAAAAAGCGTTCTCTTAGTCATATCCTGCTAACCTTTCTATTTCATTACATTTCGAGAAATTCCGGCAGCGGTCCGAAGTATCCCTTTGCCCAGTCCGATCCGCCTTTTCTTATGAGCACTCTCTCAAGTATCACTCCGGGATCCTGCGCATAGATGATGAATTCGTTCTCGCCTTTTACGCCCTGCACGAGAGTATTTTTCCTGTGTATCTGATTAAGGACTCCCTTGCTCCACTCATCACATCCTGAATCACCGCCGACATACTTTTCACCGAGAAGCTGTATCTCACGGATCTGCTCATCTCTCCATTTAAAACCGATACGATGATTTCCGTCCGGTGTAACCGGATTGGTCGGTGCGGTAAGGAATGTGATAAGATATGTTCCTTCCTCGGGAAGAAATACTCTGTAAGTAAGCGACGGAGCATCCTTCCCCGGTGTATATGTTTTCGTTACCGGAAACGCCTTGGCTCCCGCATCATACTTTCCGTACGGAGCCATGATCACATAGTCTCCTCCGTCTCCGGAGCAAATGGTATCATGATCAGCCGCCGAGAGAGCAAGTCCTATGTCATCGCCCTCTTCCATTATCCTTCTGGACGAAGGCAGATATCCCATGCGATACTCCGGATAGACCTCTCCTATAAATCTGCCGGGAAGGACCGGCACGTAGTGATTGTGCTCCAGCTCCTTTTCTTCAAATGCTTTGGCGATGACGAATGTTTTGATCTTTGCACACGAAGAAACTATCCGCACACAGCCCTTTATAACATGATCTTTCTCAGCAGAGGCTGCTCTCTTAAGTGCAGCTCTGTCGATACGCAGTTCTATATTGCAAACATCACCCTCAGCGAGTTTGGCTTGTCCGTTACCCGATCCGTAGAATCCGGAAGGCACTATCCATTCATCGTCCGAAATGATCTCAAACGAGACATCTCCAGTTCCCGCATTCTCCAGATGTATCTCCTGAACAGAAGTGTCCGGCTTCAAAAATCCAAGACTGTAAAGCGGTCTTCCCGTCCAGTCCCCGCCGCATGTATATGTTACTCTGTCCTTAAGTGAAGCAACGAGCCTGGATTTTCTCGAAGGTATCACTACCGATCTTACCGGATACTCCGCTTCCTCGTCGTTCCAATGTGTAAATCCGATATGCTCAGAGAGCATGATGCCGTTCCATTTTCCTCCGGCTATCCTGTGATATTCATCGCGGAGTTTAAGATCCTTATCCATGCATACGGGTATCTCTTCGCCGTAACCGTTTGCGAGCGGTCTTCCCTGTGCTGCAAAAAGAGCATTTCTCCCCGCAAAGATCTGCATCTTCAGGAGGTTCATGGAAGCGCACACGGGATAATAAACCAGCTGATAAAACGCATCATATATCGGGAGATACTTTGCTTTCTCAAGAAGTCTCTCCGCCATTTCTTCGTAGGTGCCGGCACGCATCAGTACGGAGTCAGCCTCACCGTAATGTACGGGGTGATATGTATCGGGCCAGAGTGCTTCCGGTTTTCTGATACTGTTAAGTCTGGTATATCCTTCCAGCAGCTCATATATATCCGATATGTCATCATCGTCAAAGTACGATCCGAACTGGTCCTGCGTCCACATGGCGAGGTATTTCGATGCACTGTCGGGATCGTTCGTTCCCCACTTATCAAAATCATATGCCAGATCCAGGAAGTATGAGAGCGGGAGTTCCTGCGGCTTTAAGTCTCCTACGTTTACGATCCATATCTCGCGCACTCCGGACTCATAAGCCTGTCCCATCTGTTCCCATACTTTGGGAAGATATGTACTGTTGACCCACTCATACGAAACCGGTCCGCCATGATAATCGAAATGATAGTACATTCCCCATCCGCCCTTGCGGTCAGCCTCGTGAGCTTCCGGCAGTATCCTCATATTTCCGTAATTATCATCGCAAAGCATGCACGTGATGCCGTCCAATTCAGGCCAGTATCTCAGTCCTTCCGTATCCTTGTCTCCGTAAAAATACTGTTCGACTTCCTTGTATACAGCAAGCATCCTCGGCACACGCGAAAGGTCCTGATCCACGTAATCCCTGATGAGTCTGTTCTGTGTTGTTATAACTTCTTTGAGATAATCTATATTCTCTTTGAGAGTTGCGCTATGTCCGAGTATCTCGCTGTCTCTCTCTCCGCGCATTCCCATCGTGATGATATTTTCAAAGGCGCCGTTTCTCTTTAATCCGTCGCGCCAGTATCTTCTCAGTCCCTCTTTGTTCTGATCGAAATTCCACTTATCTCCGTATTCCGAGTCGGGTCCCTTTACCAGATCCCACTCCTCGCTGTGTCTAAGGCAAGGCTCGTGATGCGAATTACTCATCACCACTCCGTACTCATCTGCCAGTCTCGCATTCTCGAGTCCGGGGCCGTCCAGCGAGAAATTGGAAGTCCACATTGCGGGCCAGAGATAGTTGCCTTTAAGTCTTAAAAGCAGCTCAAATACATGATCGTACATCTCCGCAGTAAAGCCGCCGAAATGCTCAAACGTCCAGTTGCCGAATGAGGGCCACTCATCATTTATGAAAAAACCTCTGTACTTTACGGAAGGCTCCTTTGATACAAAGTTTACTTCCTCCGTAAATACCGCGCTCTCCAGTTTCATCGGTGTCACATCCGAAAACCACACCCAGGGAGATACGCCCAAAAGCTCCGATACATGGAACAGTCCGTATATGGTTCCTCTCTTGTCGCTTCCGGCGATCACGAGAGTGCTTTCCTGTCCCGGGTCTTCTATGATCCGGAATCCGTACACTTCTCTTTTCCCGCGGACATCAGAGAGAGATATCCTGCCCATACTTTCGAGTTTATTCAGAAGTTCGCTGCAGCCTACGGTCCCGACAAATATGTTGCCCGAGATCTGTTCGGGATCGGTATTTTCTCCGAGATTGCGGACAACCGCCCCGTTTTCCGTAACGAGCCTGATATCGCCTGCTACTTTTCCGGCTATCTTTTTAACACCGGAAAAAGCAGATTCCTCAAGGACAATATCGCACTTTTTTTCATTTTCGGAAACAATGAATCTCATAGATCCTCCGCTGCTTATGCAGCTTATGTCATGACACGATGCCAAATCCCAATATCGTAAAGAGCTTATCTTCGCTGCCGTCAGCAGGTCCTATCTCTACGGTATGAAGTTTTTCAGTATCATTATCGATTATGATATGCGGGCTGCAATGGCACCATCCGACATCGTTGGGATTAATACTCTTTACCTCTTTGCCATCCACCTTTATCACTGCGGTTCCGAACGAAACATCCGCAGTATCCTTCATAACGAGAAGAAGTCTCTTGCATCTTATTTTCATCGTGAAAGGAGCATCCTTCTTCATTCCTCCGGCGCTGTGCCAGTTGTACGGGAATTCGGGAGTGCCCTCCAGATCCATATCCATCTCCACACATTGAAGCACACTGTCCGTCCCGTCAAAGCATCCTTCAGTGATCTCTTCCACGCATGCAAACCTGTTCGGGTTATTCTTGATCTCTTTCTTATCCAGCAGGAATACTTCGGAAAATCTGCTGTCCTTCTCCTCTTTCTCAGGGATGGCAGGCTCCGCAGTATCATTTGATTCTTCCGCGCACTTACACATCTCAAGCAGGCAGTCTGCATTTACCCGGTGTCCGAGATTGGTCGGATGATATACATCATAGAAATACTGACTCTTAGAAATGACACGTGTGTCTTTATTTTCCTCGCCTGCTTTTTTCGGAGGAAGCGGGAACTGGGGGCTTACCGCATCAAGTACGCTGACCATAGGAAGCGAATACTTCCTTCCCATCGGTGAAAGTCTCTCCTGGAGATTCCAGTCATTTGCAAATACAAGGAAAAGGAGAATGACCGCAGGATCACTGTCCCCGGTATACACTTTCCTTATGAGACTTCCGTAACTGTCACCCTTGGTCTCGTCACCTTCATCGTTAACAGCGAATTCTATCACTACTATGTCGGGCTTTTCCGAGCCATCTCTTAAAACATCCCTCTCATATCGGATCATTCCAAGCTCGGACGGGGTTCCTCCCACGCCCGCTTTTATAAATCTTACATTTCCGGGCTTTGAATATCTCTCCTCAAATCCCTTTGCAAAGAGTCTGGCGTAACTTTTCTCGTTTATAGGGATAGCTCCCGCGCCCTGAGTTATCGATCCTCCTATGCAGGCTATCGTAACTTCTTCGCCGCGCTCTGCCTTATCGATGGCTCTGCGAAGCCTGAAGAGATTTCCTTTGTCGAAAACACTCCTCTTTATCATGGCGGCGTATTCATCGGAATCAAAATCAACCGCACTGTCTATAACAGGCTCAGGGGCTGTGAATCCGTCATTGAGATAGAATCTGACATTGACGTATGAAACAAAAGAATTGTCTTCGAATTCGAATCGGATCTGTCCGGGCTTGGCATCCATATCTCCCCAGTTTACATCCTCAAGGAAAAGCGTAACCTCGCTTCCGTCCGGTTCCATATCGCAAAAAATATTCGTCCCGGTCTCATACGGATCCTCTACTCCGTACATCTGCAGGACGAATCTGACTTTGCCTTTATACTCTGCAGGCGCTGACACCGAAACTCCGATGCTGTGAACGAGTTTCCTGAAACCTGCAGTCGTCTTAAGGAGATCAAGCATCTCCTCATCTTCAATATTTCCTACAAGTTTGGCCGCAGTGATCATACGTCCGTCATCTTCGTAGATGAACTGGATCCCTCGACCGTCCGGCTGAGGCGCCGCAAATATTTCCTTATCTGACATCAGATAGAAATACGGCCTCTTTTTCTCCGGATCTCTGGGTGCAACCGGCCCCGCATTCTTATTCATTTCATTCCCCCAATTTTAGAGTTAATCCGGCCAGATTGTTTCTATCCTAATTTTTGGCTATGCCAAAAATTTAGAGATAATTTTGCGTCAGCAAAATTTTCTCTAGTATTCCTTTGAAACTACTTGATTCTTGCCCGAATTTTTACCGATATAGAGATTATTGTCAGCCTGCTCGATAAGCTTATCGATATTATAGCCCGGCTTGTAAGTCGTTACACCGAAAGTGATAGTGAATCTCACTTCGTTCTCATCACTGCGTACAACATTATCGGATACTCTCTGTCTTATTCTCTCCGCTACCGTAACAGCCTCGCCGCGATTACCCGTTACCAGGATAAGGAATTCCTCTCCTCCCCATCTGCATATGGTATCTCCGTCTCTTACGCTGCTCTGCATGATAGCCGATACAGCCTTGAGTGCCTCGTCACCGCAATCATGTCCGTACGTATCGTTGATCTTTTTGAAATTATCGATATCACCCATGATGAGGCTGAATATGACTCCGCGCTCTTTGGCTCTGGCCATGGCATTCTCAAGTCTGATCTCCATGCTCCTTCTGTTGTTGAGGCCCGTAAGAGGGTCTTCGCTGGCCTCTTTACCGAGGCTTTCATTCTGCTTGGTAAGTGAGCTTACGAAGTACCTTCTCTCGAGTGTGAAAAGGTGTGACATAACAACCAAAAGAAATACCGAAGGTATCGTATTGAACAGATATATACCATGGATCTGTGAAGATGTGAGCTCGTATGCCGGCACAAGGCAAAGCGATATTCCATATGTGGTGAAATAGATCACACCTGCAGCAAGCGCCGCGATAAGCGGAGTTCTGAGTTTTGCTCCTTCTACATCGTATGTCAGATTCACAAAGTAAAATACAGGTATGATAGCTACGAGATACATATGATATCCGACGCCCCATCCGAGCATAAACGTACCATATACGACCTGTATCGCTATCTCTATAAATGTCAGGATATATCCTTTGAGGACCTGCCCTTCATGAACCTTCTGAAATACATAGATGTAAAAGAAAACAACAATAAGATTATAAACTATCATCGGGAGCATATACAGTCTCACGAAGATAACAAGCATTGCAAAATGGACCAGGGTTATGGCGATAGAAAGAGCCTCAAGTTTCCTCTGCTGGGAAACATGTTCCTTACCCGTGATTATATTATTTATTAACGAAAAAAAACGCTTAACGGCTTTCATAAATACCCTTTAAAACGAAACCAATATTCCTTGGTATTATAGCATACTATTGACCTTTTCCACAAACTTTTCAAGCTCCTCAAAGTAGTTCGGAAATGTCTTTTTGCAACACGAAGGGTCACCTATGACTATCCCGGGGGTCCTGAGTCCTATGAGCGAAAATCCCATTGCCATACGGTGGTCAGAATGGCTGTCTATACGGGTCGCGTGGGCCTTTCCGGGCGTGATCCTTATCCCGTCTCCCGCCTTTTCGGCCTTTATCCCCACCTGTCCGAGTTCCCGGATTATAGCTGCGATCCGGTCACTTTCCTGTAGGCTTATATGTGATATCCCCTTTATGGTCACGGGCGAGTCTGCAAATACCGCAACCGCCGCGAGAGTTATAGCCTGGTCCGAGCATGCATGCATATCCGCCTCGATACCGCGGATATGTCCGTCAGCCGGAGGATCCAGCCTTATCCCCTCCTTGCCGTCCTCGGCATGACATCCCATCTTTTCGAGCAGATGTATGAACTCCGTATCCCCCTGGAGCCCGCCGAAATGCACACCGGGTACCATGACAGGCACTCCGAGAATGGGGCATGCCGCATAAAAGTAAGCCGCAGCGGAAGCATCGGGCTCTATATCATATGACCTCGCTCCATACACCTGTCCGGGAGCTATCTCAAATACAACCTTTTTACCGGAAGTCTCCTTCTTAGAGACCTTTACTCCGAACGCCTCCATCATCCTCACGGTCATATCAACATACGCCATACCGTGATCGCCGACAGGAATTATCCTTACCTTGTGGTCGGAAAGTGGTGCCGCCGCGAGGAGCGCACTGAGGAACTGGCTGCTCTTCTCAATATCTATCTCTATATCCTTGCTTCCAAATCCGTGTCCGTGAAGAGTATACGGGAACAGACCGTCACCGTTCTCAAAATCGATAACGCATCCCTGATCCCTGAGTGTCTCAAGGAGTTCTCCCATCGGCCTTTTCTTCATCTGATCCGAAGCATCAAGCCTGTAGGACCCTTCGGATATACCAAGGAGTGCCGTCAGGAATCTGGCTGCAGTCCCCGCGCTTCTTACATTGATATCAGCATTCTGAACAGGGATCTTTCCCCCGTTACCGGTTATGGTCGCGTTTTTTTCCTTTTTGTCAAAGCTTATATCGAAACCGAGCTTTTCGACGCATTCAAGGAAAGCTTCGCTGTCGTCTGAGAATAAAACATTGCTTAGCTTACATTCGCCATCAGAAAGCATCCCCAGGAGGAGCGCTCTGTTAGTAATGCTCTTCGATCCCGGGACGTGGGCTTTTACAGGCTCTGCAAGATTGGTAAACAGATCTGCCTGCTCATGCACTCTTTCATAGATGCAGGGGATCTTTACATACGGTCTGTCGTAGATATATACATATGTATCCTGCCATTTATCGTCCAGGAATACGTCATTATACCTGATCTCATCAAGTTTAAATCCGGCTCTCTCATGAAGGCTCCTGCTGGCTTCGTTATATCCGAGGACCCTCGCAAAAGTCTTTGAAAGTCCAAGCACTCCGCATGCATACTCACGGTTCATGACCTCAACAGCTTCTCCGGCATATCCTTTTCCGACCGGAGCTTTCTCGCTCATAAAGACTCCGGATTCCATACTCTTCGTCTCCGGGTCATAATGCTGGAGATATACGCAGCCTATCGCTTCTCCCGTATCCTTCAGGCACACAATGAACTGATGCACCAAACCCGTGGCCACTTTCTCTTTCAGCCACTTTTCGTGCTCCTCGGCAGTTATGATCGCTCTGTAGTAGAAATTATTGCGTGTTCTCTCGCTGTTTCTCCATTCAAGGACCATCGGAGTGTCAGATGATGTGATCGGTCTTAAGAAAAGCCTTTCGGATTCTATATGCAAGTCTTCGGGCATCGGAATCATATCTTTCTCCAAAGGGTCCGGCCCCGGCCAAACCCCTTATTTTTCCTAGATTCAACGCCTATTATTTTACTAAAATTTGCTGATAATCACAACATTTTACACAAAGTCTTGACATAAGTAATAAAAGTTTTATAATGAACATATGAACAGTTATTCATATGTTCATCGATAGTAAATCACAGACACCCCGAAAGGAGACAGAGATGAAGAAAACCTACGATATCGATGTTGATTGCGCTAACTGTGCACAGAAGATGGAAGACGCTGCCAAAACGGTTGAAGGCGTAAAGAATGCCATCGTCAGCTTCATGACTCTCAAGATGAAAGTGGAATTCGAGGAGGGCGTCGATCATATCAGTGTTATGAAAAATGTGCTCTCTGCATGTAAAAAGGTTGAAAGTGACTGCGATATAGTCCTCGACTGATAACCTTCTAAAGGAGACGACGGCTTATGAACAAGAAACAAAGGAATGTACTGAAAAGGATAATCGTATCTGCCCTGCTTCTCGCAGTCATCACGATCGCAGAGCATGTGATCAGCATTCCCAATCCCGTGCTTTTGGCACTCTACATGGTACCCTACCTGATAATAGGCGGTGATATCCTTAAGAAGGCCTTCCTCGGGGTCAGGAACGGACAGATATTCGATGAGAATTTTCTCATGGCCGTCGCAACCATCGGTGCGATCCTGCTCGGGCTCGTGACCGACGGAGAAGAAGGCGGATACCTCGAAGGAGTAGCCGTCATGCTCTTCTATCAGACAGGTGAGCTTTTCCAGTCCGTAGCTGTCGGCAAGAGCAGAAAGAATATAACCGCACTCATGGATATCCGTCCCGACACCGCTCATCTGATCGCTGAGGATGGCACCGAAGAGGATGCCGATCCCGATGACATTCCCGTGGGAAGCATCATATCCGTTCATCCCGGAGAGAGGATTCCCATAGACGGAAAAGTGATAGACGGATCGACCACTCTCGATATGAGTGCTCTTACAGGAGAAAGCGTTCCCGTTTCATGCAAGGCAGAAGACAATGTCCTCAGTGGAGCCGTTAATCTCTCAGGTCTCATCAAAATAGAGACTTCAAAAGAATTCGGAGAATCAACCGTATCGAGGATACTCGACATGGTTGAAAACTCCGCGATGAAAAAATCCCGCTCGGAAAATTTCATCACCAAATTCGCTCACGTATATACACCCGCTGTCTGCGGAGCAGCTCTCATACTCGCAGTCCTTCCTCCCGTCATTAATACGATCATTGCAGGTGAAGGTCACTGGACCACCTGGATCATCCGCGCACTTACTTTCCTCGTAATAAGCTGTCCCTGCGCGCTGGTCATCTCCATACCGCTGAGCTTTTTCGGCGGGATCGGAGCCGCATCCACAAAGGGTATCCTCGTCAAAGGATCCAACTATCTCGAAGCACTCTCTGAAACAGGTATCGTTGTCTTTGACAAAACCGGTACTCTTACCCGAGGAGTCTTCAGCGTAACAGCGGTCCGTCCTTCCGAAAGTTTTACTTCCGAATGCAATGCTCTTGGCGTATCCCCCGAGGACAGTCTCCTTCTCCTCGCAGGAAGATGTGAGAGATACACCTCCCATCCTATTGGAAAAAGCATAATAGAATCCCTTGAAAAGAAAGGGCTCATAAAGGACGAAAACACTCTTACGGGTGCGGAAGATATAGAAGAGATCTCCGGACGCGGTATAAAAGCAAGTATAGGCGGACGCACCGTTTATGCCGGAAACTCCAAACTTATGGACGATCTCGGTGCGGATTATGACAAAACAGTTCCCGCAGGAACAGTCGTTTATGTCTGTGCAAACGGCGCCTATGCCGGATACATACTCATCTCGGATATTGACAAAGACACATCCAAAGCTGCTATCAAAGCACTCAAAAGATCCGGTATCAGAAAGACAGTCATGCTGACAGGAGACAATGAATCAGCCGCTTCGGAAGTTGCCGAAAGACTCGGGCTCGATGAACATCACTCAGGACTTCTCCCGGGTGACAAGGTAGATATGGTCGAATCACTCCTCGCGGGCAAAAGAGGAAAAGAGAAACTTGCTTTTGTCGGAGACGGCATCAACGATGCCCCCGTTCTGTCACGTGCCGATATAGGAATCGCAATGGGCGCGCTCGGATCGGATGCTGCCATAGAAGCAGCGGATGTAGTGCTTATGGATGATGATCCCATAAGGATCGCACTTGCCATGAAAATATCAAGAAGATGTCTTCGCATCGTAAAGGAAAACATCTTCTTCGCACTTTTCGTCAAAGCGATATGCCTGGCTCTCGGAGCTGTGGGTATCGCCAATATGTGGCTCGCCATCTTTGCAGATGTCGGCGTTATGGTACTTGCAGTCCTAAATTCGATAAGGTGCCTTTCGGTAAAGGAATGATCAGGCAGTGATAACTGTGCCGGCCTTGCCCTTGAGCGCATCGTCTGATGCCGTTATCGATGTAATGATCACTTTTCCTTCCGGAACATTTGACAGATACTCAATGGCAGCTTCAATCTTGGGAAGCATTGTTCCGGCTTCGAACTGTCCCTCTTCAGCAAGCTTTTTTGCTTCACTGACGCTCATCTTTTCGATGGGCGTTTTATTTTCTTTGTCAAAATCTTTGTATACGCAGGGGACGCTCGTTAATATCACGAGCTCGTCGGCTTTAAGATCCGATGCAAGTTTTCCGGCTATAGCATCCTTCTCTATAACGGCCGATGCACCCTTTAATACATGATTTTGCTCAATGACAGGGATACCTCCTCCTCCGCACGCGATGACGATCTGTCCCGCATCCGCAAGAGTCCTGATCGCATCTATCTCAACGATCTTTATCGGCTTGGGTGCCGCTACCACTCTTCTGAATCCTTTACCGGGATCCTCTTTGACATAATTGCCCTTCTTTACTTCGACCTCGGCATCCTCTGCCGACATATACCGTCCGATCACCTTGGTCGGCTCATAAAATGCTTCGTCATAAGGGTCTACCGTTACCTGCGTAAGTATAGTGCTGACAGGTGTTGCATCGCCTCTCGACAGAAGTTCAGCCTTAAGTGCATTCTGAATATCGTATCCGACGTAACCCTGGCTCATTGCCGAACATACGCACATTGCAGCAGGCGTATAGTCGATATATACGCGTCTGAGCTCAGTCATTGCCTTATGTATCATACTGACCTGAGGTCCGTTGCTGTGTGTTATAGACAGCTGTCTGTCATCCGAAGCAAGATCAGCCAATGCCTTAGCCGTTACCTTTACGGCGTCAAGCTGTTCCTGAGTTGTTACTCCGAGTGCTTCATGTCCGAGTGAAACAACAGTTTTTTTCTTTGCCATGATCTCTCCTATCCTCGCAATCCGATAACAGGACCGCCATTACCGTTAATATAATCAGCGTTTATGGTAACGGTTCCGATGCTCTCGTCCTTCGGGATCTCATACATGATATCAAGCATGAATTCCTCGATTATCGATCTGAGCGCTCTCGCTCCGGTATCTCTCTCGAGAGCCTTTTCAGCGATCGCCTCAAGCGCATCATCGGTAAATTCCAGTTTTACTTCATCGAGCTCGAGCAGTTTCTGATACTGCTTGAGTATTGCATTTTTCGGCTCTTTGAGGATCCTTACGAGCATCTCTTTTGAGAGACTCTGAAGTGTAAATATGATCGGGAGTCTGCCGATAAACTCCGGTATCATTCCGAACTTCCGTATATCCTCGGTCGTAACCTTGGACAGAATATCCGTATCCTTGTCATATTTATCCTTAAGCTCCGACTCAAATCCCATCGAAGACGACTTTGTGAGACGCTCCTTTATTATAACATCCAGATCCGGAAATGCACCTCCGCAGATAAAAAGAATATTTCTCGTATTTACGGTTGCAAGCGGGACCATGGCACCTTTGCTGGATGCGCCGACGGGAACTTCCACTTCGGCTCCCTCCAGGAGTTTGAGCATTCCCTGCTGAACGCTTTCTCCGGATACATCTCTGGTGTGGGTGTCTTTCTTTTTTGCGATCTTGTCTATCTCGTCTATGAAGACTATGCCTCTTTCCGCACGCTCCACATCATTATCCGCTGCGGCAAGGAGTTTTGAAATAACGCTCTCTATATCGTCTCCTATGTATCCGGCTTCCGTGAGTGACGTCGCATCCGCAATAGCAAGCGGAACATCCAGGAGTCTGGCCAGGGTCCTTACGAGATATGTCTTTCCGCATCCCGTAGGTCCTATCATCAGCATGTTGGATTTCTCGATCTCTATCTCATCCATCGTACCGGTAGCAACCCTCTTATAGTGATTGTACACAGCAACGCTCATAACCTTTTTAGCATGTTCCTGTCCCACGACATACTGGTCCAGGCTCTCCTTGATACGATGAGGCGCCGGGATGTTCTTTATATCGATAACAGGCACCTGCCCGCCCTCTTTTTTCTTTTTCAGTTTTTGCTTGTTGGGGATCCCTCCGTCACCGCGAAGGTTTGCAAGATTGATAAAACTAAAGCCCGGGAACCCGCCCATGGGATTTCCTTTCCCATCATCACCTGTCCCGGGCATTACGGGCATGCCGGACACAGGTCCGAGCATTCCCTGATAATCAAACTGACTGACCGCATCCATCGTCTTGTGCATACAGTCGTTGCATACACAGATATTATTGGGCAGGTGGAACATCTCTCCGGCTTTGCTCGCGGGGCGTCTGCAGATGAAGCACACATCCTCGTAATCGTCGTTATTGCCCTTGCCCGCATCCTCAGTCTTTGATGCGTCGGCATGACCTTCAGTCAGATCATCCTTCTTCAGATCGTCCTTTTCCAAATCGTCGTTCATGTATTACTCCGTTATTCGCAAAACAGTATCTGCAGACAGGGTCTCTCATCCGATGCTTTCGCTGTAAGACAGTCTGACTCCGTAGGTAGATTCGTAGACCTCTCTCCAGTATGCGGCATTGGCATCCATCATCATCCTGATATTTTCCTTGCGGCTCTTCCCGGGATCGGGATAGATGGGTGCTCCGATATGTATAGTATATTCCTGTACATAGAAACCGTCATCTCCAAGTATATCACTGTCTTCCATAGTGATAAAGCACGGTAATACAGGAACCGAATTTCTCACCGCGAAGGTAAAACCTCCCTGCTTAAGAGGCTTGGGTTTGCGATAATTCCACCACATGCTCTGTTCAGGGTAAATAAGGAGAAAATCGCCTCTCCTGAGTACCGCATCCACCGATTTCGAAAACTTGCGGAGGGTCTCTTTGTTGGAGCTAAGGGGAAATGTATCACAGTTCCTCATAAGCATCCCATAGAATCCGGGGAAGCTCGTGTAATTTCCCTCTCTTATCACGCGGTAGAATCTGCGCTTTTTCTGTCCCGATGCCTCATATGCGAGCTGCATCGCAAAACTGTCATATGCATTGAAATGATTGCATGTGATCACAGCGCCGCTTTTTAAAGACGAATAGTTCTCTATTCCCTTGATCTCTTTGATTATCAGTTTCTTATCGGCTATCAGTTTGTTGACGAATCTTCTCGCAACCGAATATGCCAATTTTCTCTTTATCCTGCTCGATGGTTTCCTTCTCAGGTAATCTATCTGCTCAGGCAGGAGTTCCTTGGTCGGAGGATCGTTCTCCACGTCCTCATCAAATCTGCCTTCCCTCTCAAATTGCGCTATGCGGTCGAGGATCTCCAGTCTGTCCTTTGACTTTGCGACTCCGCCCTTTACCATGTTCAGATAATTGTTTTCCTTTTCGGTCTCATACCTTGCAGTCTGCAAGAGTTTCTTCATCGACTCTTTGTCCCTTCTCCTGTCCTCATCCGTATAGGATTCAAGTTCATTTTGAAGCGCATCGTACATGGGAAGCTTTACGGCATACCTCCAGAAATACTCTCCGAATCTGCAATTCTTATAATGCCACGGCTTGGATGTCATGATATAGTGAATGATCTTGAAATCCTCCTTCTTCACAGTGATATCTCCAAACACCTCGACATTCCACGCCTGATCTATCCACTGTACTCTTCTTGCGCAGAGGATATTGAGATAGTCCTCATCCTGCGTAACGACAAAGCTGTATGTATCTACCAGATCAAGGAATTCTCCAAGAGTATCTTCCTTCCTGAATTCATCGCAATTGATAAGGAGTACTCCTGCGTTGAAAAATTCTCTCCTTCCGATGCCAAGGGATCTCTCGACATACTCCCCGTATACATCGGTCTGCATCATCGCCTGTTCGTGTGCCGCACCGACAAGACATGTTCCGAGATTTATATCATAGAGATCGGCCACATCTCCGAGTACGACAGTATCACTGTCGATATAGACGGCCTTGTCATATCCCGGAAACATATCCGCTATGAACAGTCTGTAATATGTGGTGTAGTTGTAGTAGTCTCTTATGGGGAGACGTTCCGCTATCCCTTCAAGTCTCTCCGTCACATCGACAAATCTGATCTCAAAGCGCTCATCGCCGCCTGTCATATCGTATATTTCTTTTTCCTGCTCGAAATAGATATCCGCACTAAGGATATGGATACGATAGATCGCATCCTGCCTGGCGTTATCCATGAGAGATCTCAGCGATACCGCAGTATATTTCAGATACTTTGCATCAGTCGCAAAGAAAACCGGTATGATCTTTTTCATTTGATGCTCCCATCCTCAAAAGCTCTCTTAAGGTAAATATATTCATAAAGACAATCGTCAAACTCATCATATCCGAAGATCCTGTGGACCTTGGTGACCATCCACGGCTTGATATTATCCGTGTGCGGGTACGGAAGGTAGAACAGTCTCTTTGAAAAATGTCTGACCACAGTGGACTTGTGAAGGAATTTCTGATCATTGAATTTCTGCGGCAGCATCTTCTTTTTGGAAGAGCATCTCCATATCGCGCTCTCATCCGCAAAGAGAAGTTTCTTCCTTGCAAGAAGATCTCTCGATTTTACAAAGAGTCCGGTGTTCCCTATCTCCTTCATGTTAAGGAGAAGCACTCCCGCATTTATGAAATTGGGACTCACGAGATACTTGCCGTAATGATCCCTTGCAGCCGCATATTCGTATCCTTCGACATCGATATCATACAGAAGTTCTATCCCGCGGTTGAACATCAGATCCGCATCGAGATACAGCAGTTTTTCCGGCATATCGGGCACGACATCCGCCAGGAGTCTGAGGAGCGTATAAGGAGTACAGTATGCTCCTTCATTGGGTCCGCCGCCAAAATATTTCTTATAATACTCGGTGACATCTACCGCACGCACACTGCTTTCTTTGTTGTATCTCTTTACAAGACTGTCAAGAAAGCCCGCCTTCTCCTCTGAGATGGCGGTGTATTCCGGCTTTACTTCGGTAAGATTCATCGTATAGATATATACGTTAAGCGCGGGATCATTCGACCTCTTAAGTATCGAAAGCAGGCATGTCATTATGCCGTCAAATACCTTATCATTTCCCGCAAATAAAATGTTGATCATGCTTCACCGTCTGCTTCTGTGCTCTTTACATATCGGATCATCTCGATATCACTGTTTTCCGATCTTTGTTTCATAGCATTATAGACCGCATCACGCAGTACATTTTGCTTATCTTTTACCTTAAGCGTCTCATCCGCTCTGAACGGTCCGTCTATATAGGTGACCAGTCTCGGTGTCTTCCGGAATCGTCTTTTCTGATACGTATCCGTAAAACAGTATACCGGCAGGTCACTCTGTGCCGGATACCTGAAAGACTTCTCCGTAAAGGGTCTGATATCAGTATAGTACGGCCATATATGTGCCTCCGGATATATCGCTATACCGTATCCCCTGCTCTCGAGCTTCCTGACAGCTCTTAAGAAATTCCCGGTACTTTCCGTATCGGCAGGGAGCGGCAACGCGCCCATATAGGGTGTCATCCTTCCCAGTACGGGCATTGATACATTTTCGGGATTAACGATGACATATATATCCCGCGGCGATCCGACCATCGTCGGCATGAGTGCATCCGCCATAAAATGCGTATGATTCCCGTAAATATAGAATGCTCCTTTTTCTCTCCTGCCCGGTTTATCACCGATGATCCTATGCCCAAAATACAGCCTGAGCCAGGCCTTGGCCAAAGGAGCAGCTATAATGCGATACAGTATAAAATGAATAAAGCGCCCCATGTAACCATCTCTTAAATAACGGTATGAGCCGTCGATCTTTCGAGGTGTTATGACAGCGCTTGAGAATTCATCATTCAGTTCATCGCGGTAGTAAATAACCCGTTTTTCCGTACTCATATAAAATCGGGTGGCCCGCATCGGACCACCCAAAAATTATACTTTATACAGTTTTTTGTGTCAAGGTGACGTAGTTTTTAAAACTACATCCATCAGCCCATATCGGCAGGCTTCTTACCCAGGGTCAGCATGACCTTTTCCTCATGGTATTCACCGTTTTCGAGGCGCATATATACTACTTCCACCTCATCTCCCACTGTATAGTACTTGGTTACATTCTGCAGATCTGAATAGCTCTCTATCTCCTCTCCGGCAAATCCGGTTATGACATCGCCTTTCCTAAGTCCCGCTTTCTCCGCACCGGTATCCTCTATTACATCTGTTACATATATTCCGACAGGGATCCTGTAATATGCGGATGTCTGTGAGTCTATGGTCTGAAGTTTGATGCCGATATATCCCATATCCTCATCGGAATAAACCGTGCGCGAGCTCTTCTCTATCAAGCTGCTGATAAGTTCGGTTACCGAAGAAACCGGTATCGCATAACCCATGCCTTCTACCGTTGTACCTCCAAGCTTGTTGGAGTTGATACCGACGACCTCACCCTTCATATTGAGGAGTGCTCCGCCGGAATTACCGGGATTTATCGCTGCATTTGTCTGGATGAATGTATTGGTATATCCGTCCTCGGTCTGCATCTCGCGATCAAGCGCACTTACAACTCCGTTAGTTACGGACAGGCCGTATCCGAGTGCATTTCCAATGGCGACAACCTCCTCGCCGAGTTCAAGCTTATCGCTGTCACCGATCTTTGCGATCGTTATCGCGCTCCTGGTGTCCGGGTCTACATCACCTTTCTGAACGGCAACTACGGCTATATCCCGCTTCTTATCAGTTCCTTTGATGCTTGCGTTAACCGTAGTATCGTTAAAGAATATTACTTCGAGCTTGTTGGCATCCTTGACCACATGATTATTGGTGACGATCAGATATTCGTCATCTGTCTCACCTATTATGATACCGCTTCCCGATGCAGGCACTTCCTGTGTGTATGAACCGCCAAAGAAGTTGTATGTCGTATTCGTGTAGTACTCGGTGATGCATACCATCGAAGGCATCGTACTCCTTGCAACATCACTGACATCCATCTTGGCACTGCTAAGGAGCGTGCTAACAGATCCTGCCGTATTTCCCGAAGGAGTCACCTGTGCCTGATCGGATGATTCCTGTGCACCCTCTCCCTCATCTTCCTGTCCGAAATTTGAGATCGGATCTGCAGCCGCCTGATCATCCGCATTCTGCGTTATGACTTCTTTATTACCTGAGTTTCCGAATGAACCGGTAGCGAGATTGACTGCATAGAATCCTCCTCCTGCACTTGCCCCGAATGCAAGACCCAGGACACATGCCAACACAGCCTTTCCAAAAGCACCTTTCTTCTTACTTTTCTTTACCGGTGTTTGCGGTGTATATACAGGCTGCATTGCCGGTTGGGGATTCTGTGCGGTATATCCGTTCTGAGTTCCCTGTCCGTTTCCTTCGCCATACATGTTACTAACGTACTTCTGATAATCGTCCATCATATCCTCCCGTCCGAGGAGCTTATGCCCTCTTTTGTTATGAGCACAGTATAAGATAATAATGTGACGAAATTGTGTCTTTTATATTTTCTTTCGGTGAAAAGAAACAGGGCCCCGCATATGCGGAGCCCCGTCTTAGTGTTAACTTTCCTTTGTATCAGCTGTGATTAAGGAAGCATATCGCCTGAGTAAGTAGCCTCCCAAGCGGAAGTTCTCTCGTTGATGATAGCCTGTCCGCCTGCTGCGAGATACTCTTTCATTCCTGCATCCCATACAGAATCGAAATCAGCGACTGCAGCGATAACTGCCTTGTCATAAGTCTGATCTCTCTTACCTGCAAGGTCGGTTCCCTCGGTCTCAGCTGCGATATCGCCAACTGAAGGAGTGGGAGGAATCTGTGCATCCTTAGAAGCTACCTCGATTGCCTTCTTAACATCCTCAGGATCTACATCCGAGTAGGTGTAAGCAAGTGAAAGGGTGGTGAGCTCAGGAGTAGCAAGTCTGAGTCCGTTGCAGTTGATGGTCATGTCGATGTTCTTACCGGAGTTCTGATACCAATCGTGATGAGCCTCATCGGGAGCCTGAAGAACAATAGCGCCGGTAGCTGCATCTACGGTGTGAAGGACGCCTTCGTCACCGATCTGGAGGTACTGAACAGTCTCAGCCTGAGACATGAACTCAAGGTAGCAAAGTGAAGCGATGGGCTCGTCATTGGTAGCGGGGAAAAATACCTTACGGTCTCCGCTGTTGGAATAGCTGTACTTGTTGTATCCGCCATTCTTGTCCTCGAAGCAGTTAACTGCTACGAACTTAGCATCGTCGCCGAACTGTGCAGCGAGGGTAGCGTTGATGGAATCCTTGCCGCCACGGAAAGGATAGTCATAGTTGTGGATGAATGCTCCGACAAATCCGGCCTTGATCATGTCATCCTCGGTGCTGGTAGTAGCATCGGTAACTGCGAAATCTTTCCAGATAAGTCCGTCGTTGTACCACTTGTTAAGAAGTCTGATAGCTTCCTTGGTTCCGTTCTCGGTGAACTTTCTGTCATCGTATCCGTTTACATAGTACTCTTTGTCAGTGATATTGGGGTCCATGAAGGACTCGATAAGGTTAGCTGCTCTCCAGCCTACATCAGTGGAGATGGAGAAGGGGACCATCTTGGAAGCGTCTGCTCCGAGAAGGGTATCTGCATTGTCTCTGAAGGCAATGAGCATATCCTCAAACTCCTGCTTGTTGGTGGGCTCTTTTAAGCTAAGCTTGTCAAGCCAATCCTTACGAACGAAGGTGTTGATACGGCAGATCTCATTTCTCTTTCCTTCGATTGCCCAAAGGGTTCCTGCGGTAGGATCGAGATCCTGATAGATGAGCTCGTCACCAAGCCAATCATACATACTGGGAACGAGGTCCTTGTTCTCCTCAAGAAGGGGAGCGAGATCAATGATACCGCCCATGTTAGCGTAGGTCTGGATCTGTCCATAGTTGTAGGTGTAGCAGATATCGGGAGCTTTCTGTGCTGCAAGAAGATTTCCGATGTCATCGCCCTCACTCCAACGACCAACGGTGATGAACTCAACTTCTACATTGTAGCGATCGAGCATCTGCTGCTGGATCCACTTGGTCCATGCATTGTTGCCGGCCTCGGTACCACCGTCAACGTTACGATCGTAGAGCTCAACAGAGATATGTCTGGTCTCTACAAACTTTCCATCCTGCATTCCGCGTGCATCGGGGCCTGCGGGAGTAGCGGGAGTTGTGTCAGAACCGGTAGAGGTCTGGCTGGTTGCGGGCTCAGACGGCTGAGTAGTAGCCGGCTCAGTCTTACCGCATGCTGCAACAGAGAGCGTCATAGCTGCAGCGAGTACAACTGATAAAAGCTTCTTTTTCATTTTTATCCTCCTTTAAAAATGTGTATGAATAACGTCGGCCCTTCCGGCGTTTATTCCTTGACCGCGCCGAGTGATACTCCGGCGATGAAATACTTCTGCAACCAGGGATAGATGAGCAGGATCGGCACCGTTGCGAACATAACCGTTGCGGACTTAAGCGAATCCTGTAATCCGGGCTGCATGAATCCCTCCTGTGCTGCGACCTCTACAGAGTTGGCATTGTTAAGTATGTTGTAGAGAAGGAGCTGCAGCGGGAAGAAATTCTTGTTTGTCTTGATGTACATGAGTGCATCACCGTATCCGTTCCATCTTCCTACCGCATAGAAAAGTGCGAGTGATGCAAACACCGGCTTTGAAAGCGGAACATATATCCTGGTAAGGATCTTAACAAAGCTTGCTCCGTCTATCTCAGCGGATTCACGAAGCGAATCCGGTATGCCGTAGAAGAAACTCCTCATGATGATCATGTTATACACGCTCATACATCCGGGAATGATAAGTACGAGCGGGTTCTCAAGGAGATTCAGGTCGTTCATCAGCAGGTAGTTAGGAATCGTTCCTGCGTTGAAGAACATCGTGATCGTGATAAATACATTGATCAGTCCTCTTCCTTTGAGATTGGGGAAGATCAGCGGGTATGCACAGAGTGCGGTCATAAAGAGCGAAAGCATTGTGCAGACCAGAGTGAGGAATGCTGTCCAGATAAACGCTCTCTGATACTTTGCATCGCTGAGTACAGTTTTGTAAGCATCCAGATTGAATCCCTTCGGCCACAGGAATACTTCATGTCTTATCAGAAAAGCAGTATCGGAAAGGGACTTCGCTGCCAGATGTATCATGGGTAATACGCATATGATACTTATAAGCACACATATTATTACAAATACCCAGTCTCCGATCTTGGAGCTTGTAGATCTTACTTTCATTACCAGATCCCCCTTTCACCGAGTTTGCGTGATATAGCATTCGCAGACAGAAGGAAGAACAGTCCGACAACGGATTGGAAAAGTCCTACCGCAGTCGTGAGAGATATCTTGAGCTGCTGGATACCTACTTTATATACGAATGTCGCGATAACTTCAGCCACATTCATGACGAGATTGTTCTTCATTGCGAAAGGTCTCTCGAAGCCGCCTCCCATGATATATCCGAGGTTCATGATAAGAAGTACGACAATCGTGGGCTTAATGCCGGGAAGTGTTATGTGCCACATCTTCTTAAATCTTCCCGCGCCGTCAACCGATGCTGCCTCGTAGAGCTCGGGGTTGATACCTGCTATAGCGGCGAGATATATGATGGATCCCCATCCAAAGTTCTGCCAAACACCGGCAGATACGTATGTTCTTACCCAGTGTGACGGATCATCAAGGAAAGGTATCGATGTTCCGCCGAGATGAGTGATGACATTATTGATAAGTCCGTCAGTAGGTGCAAAGAGCTGTGTGCAGAGACTTGCGATGATGACCCACGAAAGGAAGTGGGGCATATATGCTATAGTCTGAACGACCTTCTTGAATTTCTTGAAGCGCAGCTCGTTAAGTATAAGCGCAAAGATAATGGGTGCCGGGAATCCCATTACGAGATCAAGGAGATTGAGCTTTAAGGTATTCCAAAGTGCACGTATGAAGTCGATATTTCCGAATGCCATCTTGAAGTATTTGAATACATCGGTCTCTCCCCTGTTATTTGCCCAGGGCATCTCGGAGAGCGGCATATTGAGCTTATATTCCTTAAAAGCAAGGATGATGTACCTCATAGGGAGATACTTGAATATAAGGAGATAGACCATAGGCAGAAGAAGCAGAGCATACAGCTGCCAATATCTCTTTATATAGTTCTTATTGAATTTCTTCTTCGGGCCTTTCTTTATCTTCTCTTTCGCCATACCTGTAACGAACGCCTCCTTTACTTGAAATACTCCGGAGCCTTGGCTCTGATCTGTTCAGCATCAAAGCTGTATCTGGAAAGATGTTTCTCTACAAGAGCGACTGCCTTCTGCTCATCATGTTCCTTGATTGCTGCGAGCATTCCGCTGTGATCAGCCACTATCTTCATATCCTTTACCGTTTCGACCGAAAGAGTTCGTACCCTGTCGAAATGGATCATTACCGTAGATCTGATATCATAGATGAATTCCTTGCGTGCAGCTTCATAGATGAGCTTATGGAATTCGTTGTCGAGAACATATATCTTTTCAGCATTTTCCTTTGACAGGTAATACTCCTGAAGGTCAATGTTCTCTTCCATCTTTTTGAGAGTTTCCGGTGCGGTCTCGGCGCATGCCAGCTTTATAACGGCTATGTCCAATATCTTTCTTAAGAATCTTGACTCTTCAACCATCTGCGGATCTATGAGTGATACAAAGGATCCTCTCTGGGGATAAGTCTCGACTATCGATGCTCTGCACAGGTCGTTCAACGCTTCCCTTACGGGAGTCCTGGACAGCCCCATCTTACTTGCCAGTTCATTCTCAGAAACAAGCGTACCGGGCTTTAACTCGAGAGAAACGATATTTTCTTTTAGTGTTCTGAATGCGTAATCCCTAGCGGTTTCGCTCGGGTACCTTTCCTCGATAACCATTTACCGGTTCCTATACCTTGCCTGTAGTTATATGTTGTCTACTTGTTTACTTGTGTACTAGTTCATTAAAACACAAATCCATTTTTATTGCAACTTGGCATAATAACTCATCTTTTCGGTGACTTTTTTGGTAAAATTGCACAAAAAAACTGCCGTGACTGTATCTCACGGCAGCTGATCCTATCCGGTTTCTCTGTTTTGTCAGGCTTATTCCTGTCTCATGGTCTTCATTTCCTTTTTACGTGCATACATTGCCTCATCGGCACGCCTGAACACGCTCTGTACATCTTTATCCTTCTCGGGATCGTAGACTGCGATACCGATCGCAGCAGATACTCTCTCCCAGGGATCACGGCTCTCATCGTTAGCTATCTCATTCAGCTGGTCTTCAAACTTCTTAACCAGCTCATCCCTGATCCTGAAATCAGCATTCTTGAGAACAATGACAAACTCATCTCCACCTATCCTGAATACGGGAGAATGATCGAATGTTGTACAAACAATGCGGCAGAGAAGCTTGATCGCAACATTTCCCTTTTCATGGCCGTAGTTGTCATTTATCGATTTGAGGAAATTGAGATCTACCATTCCGAGACCGAAAGCAGTCTCTCCGTTATCCAGAGCCAACTGAAGCTTCTGTATCTCGTTGTCGTATGCGTTCTTATTTCTGATGCCGGTAAGTGCGTCTTTGTTGGCGAGTTCCGTCATCTCTTCCGCACGCATCTGACTGTTTCTGAGTTCATTCGAAGTCTTGATCAGATTATCGATATGACTGGTCAGATCGGTTATCATACCGGCAAACTGTCCGCCCAGTGAATCGAGCTCATCCTTTCCGTTGAAATGCTTCCTTATGACCTCGGCCATCCTGGGGTCCTTGCTCTTGGAATACTCTGCGATCTTGCTCTCAAGGAATCCTGTCCTGCTTACAAATCTGGCTTTGATGACCATAAGCATGATCACAAGTCCGAGAATGAAAACAGAAACAATGATACCAAGCTGTTTGATCGTATTCTGCATTATGTCATGGTTTACGCTCGCAACGTCAACCTCAGATACAACAAGTCCTACTTTCTCTCCGTTTATGACAAGGGGCGTGTAATATCCGTAGGTATGTCCCCATGCGTTATCCCACTCCATGTATCCGTCCTGTTTCTCACCGGTATCCCATGTTTTCCACATGATACCGTATTTTTCACGGGGATTGTAATAGGTATCTCCGAGATACATATATCCGCTGTCATCTCTCTCGGTTCTCTCTCCGTCTATCATATAAACGACATTGTCACGGTCTTCCTTGCCTTCGCCCTGGACGAATTCAACATCATATCCCATCTTGTCGATGGTGTCCTGACTGTCAGCCATAACAAGGAAATATGTATAAGGAAGATCATATACCTCGCGCGCCTTTTCAAATGTAAGCAGCCAGTATACGTGAGTATCTATGATGAAGGCCTTCTGCACTTCGGGATCCATATCCTCGAATTTGATATCTTTATCAAATACCTTACCCGGATATTTTTCAATGAAGGCTTCTTCGAAATCCTTTCTTACCTCTGCGTAATTGTCGATATCGATAGGGATATCCATCTCTTTGTAATGCTTCATGAAATAATTCCTGTAATCAATGATGATATCGCCCTCGGCTTTCATCAATTCGGACAGATATACACCTACATTGCGCACTCTGTTCTCGCACTGTTTCTTGTACAGGCGCATCTGCGAAAAGTATGTTGCCACACCTGCCACAGCAAGGATCGCCACAGTGAGCGCGACAAACATTATTGAAAATTTGAACATCAAACTGTCTGTTGTTCTTTTGTTCTTTTTCATATGACTCTCCTTAACAGCTGTCCTGCGCTCACTCAACGGTTACCGACTTGGCAAGGTTTCTCGGCTTGTCGACATCGAGTCCCTTGGCTACGGAAACATAATAACCAAGGAGCTGAAGCGGCACTACGGCAAGGCTTGCCGCGAAGTGCTCATCTATCTTGGGAATATACGATACAAAATTGCAGGTATCCTCGGTCTTGTAATTGCCTGCCATGGTCAGACCGTACAGGTAAGCTCCTCTTGATTTGCACTCGACCATATTGCTGACGGTCTTCTCATACAGATCAGGCTGTGTGAGAACACCCACCACGAGCGTACCGTCCTCTATGAGGCTGATGGTACCGTGCTTTAACTCCCCTGCGGCATACGCCTCGGAGTGAATATAGCTTATCTCCTTTAACTTAAGACTTCCCTCAAGGCTGACTGCATAGTCAATGCCTCTTCCTATAAAGAAGATATCATGTGCATTTGCGTATTTGGAAGCAAACCACTGTATCCTCTCCTTATCCAGCAGGATATTTCCTATCTTGTCGGGGATGGTCTTCATCTCCTCGATCAGTTCTTTATATTTCTTATCATCCAGGTTGCCCTTTATCTTTGCAAAAGCAACAGCAAGGCAGTACATTGCGATGAGCTGTGCGGAATACGCTTTGGTGGTAGCAACGCTTATCTCCGGTCCCGCCATAGTATAGAAGACATTGTCCGCTTCTCTGGCTATGGAAGATCCAACCACATTTACTATCCCAAGAGTCTTTATCCCCTGCGACTTAGCTTCTCTAAGTGCCGCGAGCGAATCTGCCGTCTCACCCGACTGGCTGATGACTACAACAAGCTGGTCGGGAGAAAGGATCGGCTTCCTGTATCTGAATTCGGAAGCGAGCTCCACTCTGACGGGGATCCTTACAAGATCCTCTATGACATACTGTCCCACCATACCCGCATGCCATGCGCTTCCGCAGGCAACGATGGTGATCTGTGATATCTTCTTTATCTCATCATCCGAGAGTCCTACTCCGGAGAGATCGATCGTATCCTTTTTGCAGACGCTTGATAAGGTATCCTCTACGGCCCTGGGCTGCTCATGGATCTCTTTGATCATGAAATGCTCGAATCCGCCCTTCTCTGCAGCTTCAGCATCCCAGTTGATCTCGGTCAGTTCCTTGGTTATCTCATCACCGTCGAGATTGTAGAATGTAGCCTTGCCGTCTGCGAGCTTAGCCATCTCAAGGTTGCCGATGTAATAAACCTGTCTCGTATACTTAAGGATCGCAGGAACATCGGATGCGACATAGCAGTCTCCGTCGGCAATACCGATGATCATCGGGCTTTCCTTTCTGGCTACCCAGATCTCTCCCGGATGGTCGGTGAACATTACTTCAAGTGCATATGATCCTCTTACTCTCACCATCGTCTTGGCAAGAGCATCAACGGGACCCATCTTGTATTTCTTATAATAGTAATCGATCAGTTTGATAACTACCTCGGTATCGGTCTGTGAATAGAACTGATAACCGTGTCTTAAGAGCTTATCGCGAAGCTCCTGATAATTCTCTATAATACCGTTGTGAACACCTACGACTTCACTTTCAACGGCGCCGGAACCCGAACGCGTGCAGTTGCCGCTGACATGAGGATGTGCATTGATCTGGCTGGGTTCACCGTGAGTGGCCCATCTGGTGTGACCTATACCGCAATTACCCTTAAGAGCTCTTCCTCCGTCTACCTTATCGGAGAGTTCCTTGAGTTTACCCTTTTCCTTTACTACTTCAGCAAGTCCTTTGCCATCCCTTACGGCAAGTCCTGCAGAATCATATCCCCGGTACTCAAGCTTTGACAGTCCCTCCAAAAGGATGGGCGCAGCCTGTTTCTTTCCTACATATCCAACTATTCCGCACATACGATCACTCCTAACACTGTACTAATTAAGATCACTTATATATTTCGATGCATCATCGCGAATCCTGTTCGAATACTCGATAACTGTCGTCGAAGGTACATATTCCATATCATCGAAGAGATACCCGTGTATCCACTTTACTCCCATTTCGAGATTGTTGGGAACGACACAGCTTCCTTTGCTTCCGAGCGTTCCCGTCTTTCTCATCTCTTCATTCGGGAATCCCGTATCCGATACGATATTATATCTGTTAATATTCTTGAGGATGTCAATGACCGTATCGTTGTCAAGGCTGGTATATACATCCGAAGAGAGTGCATTGAATGCTCTGGTAAGGCTTGACGCATCAGCAGACTTTGCCTTTATGAGCATCTGCTTCAATACATCTCTCTGTCTCTGTGTTCTCTTAAAATCATCGCCGGCAGTCGCTCTTATTCTGCAGTAAGCTGCTGCCTGTATTCCGTTAAGCGTCTGAGGTCCCGATGACTGAACGGGAGTATATTCACATTTCATGACTTCTGCGACCGAAGCCTGATAACCGTTGATATACTGGATCTCCTCAGGCTGAACATCTATCGTGATACCGCCGAGAGCATCTATCGCTCCGCTGAGTCCTTTGTAGCTCACGGTTACAAAGTTTGTTATATACAGATCGAGATTACTGTTCAGCATGGTAAGTGCCTGTGTTGCACCCCCTGCCGAGTAAGCACCGTTACATTTATTGTAGCTGTCATTTCCGAGATTTAAGTATGTGTCTCTGTACACGCTGAGCAGCTTTACATCATAAGTCTCCAGATTGATGCTGGCTATTATGGTGGAGTCGCTTCTGAATCCTTTGATAAGCGCTTTCTGGCTGGTAGATGTAGCATCCACTCCAAAGAGTGCGATATTCAAATACTTATTCATCGGATCGTCTTTGTCTTCGAGCTTCTGCTGGATCTCCTCGGAGACACCGATCTTCTCGGGTGTGATATCATCGACCGTTGCTCTTAAAGGAGCACTGTCGCTGTCGGTCAGTCTGAGCACAAATACAAGTGCGACCAGCATGACAGCTATTATCGCGATCTCTATTCCAAAGACTACAAGTTTCCTCTTCTTTCTGGCCTGCGCAGCTCTTCTGCTTCCGGACGAAGACTGTCTGCCGCTTCCTCCGGCGCCGCTTCCGGTCCTCGCATATCCGTTTCCCGAGGGCCTGTAACTGCCGCTGCTTCTGCTTCCCGAAGTTCCGCGTCCCGTACCGGTATGCTGTCCCTGTCTCTGAGTAGTGCGTCCCGCACTTCCCGAGCCTCCCCTGTATGAATGATTATCTCCACGGCCTGCAGCCATTACTATTCCTCCGTATCCGAACCGGTCTTTCGATTCTGTATTCTCTTATATACACGCCATCTGGGATAATAGAGAAGATCATATCCCATCTTTTTTACTGCCTTGCAAAACTTGAGGCTGAGCTCTATGGGGTCCGCCGAATCCGGCAGGTCCTCGCCCGGCTCTCTTCCGACCATCTCAATATATAAGGGCCAGAGTTCTTTCCTTACTCTCATGCACCTTATATCTATCGCTTCAGCGCTCCTTGCGAGTATCGCCCTGTGCATATATCCGGAATATCCTTCCGGCAGATCCTTGTATATGACATTACCGTCAGAATCCATCAGTCCGCCGATCGTCAGATTCTTTCCGACCAGCTTCTTGGAAAACACTCTGCCGCCCACAGCTCCGATATCATGTCTGTCATTGAAAAGATCCGGTCCGTATCTCAGTTCATAAAATCCGAGATGGGGCAGAGGCACTACTTCCGCATCCCATTCAAGTGCTTTCACACAATCCTCTATCGCTTTTCCGCCGTTTTCGTAAGCATAAAGTTTGCTCGAAGGATTGCCTGCGGTGGATGTGCTGCTTAGTCTCCAGTGATAAAGCACCTTCGGTATATGCACTATCGCACTCTTATGATACCAGGGCTTCTTGTCCAGAAGTGTGCTCTTCCAGATCCTCAGTATGATATCGTAATCCTGCGCTCCGTCATATTCACTCCTTAAGCCTCCGAGCTCCCTGGTGATGGCAGTCTCGGTAACGAGCAGATGACAGATATAATTGTTTGTAAGGATCATCTCCCTGTCGAACTCGGGTTTCCGGCTCACACCGAAGAACCCGTCTCCGTCGGGATCATACTTATCTTCGTCCGAATAGAGCATCACGGGACGCTCATCGGTCTTTTCTTCTTCGCGGGCTATAGCTGCTGCCACTTCATACAATGCGTCGGGAGTGAGCAGATCGTCATGATCGAGAAATACGATATAATCACCTTTTGCTCTCTCTATCGCCCTGTTGGTATTCCCAGATATGCCGAGGTTCTCAGGAAGTCTGAAATACTTGATCCGCTTGGCACTCTGCGCGGTAGCGGGATCTGCAGTAAACCCTTCGACTATATTCTTTACGTTATCCTCAGTCGATGCATCCGCGATGATCAGTTCAAAATACGGATATGTCTGATCCAGGCACGAAACTATCAACTCCCTGAAAAATCCCGGATCGGTATTGTAAGCGGGCACAACAATGCTGAACTTGAGTCCTCCGCCTTTAAAAGCAGAGAGTTCACGCTGTCTGGTAAGTTCACTCTCCGAAGGAGGAATATAATCATAGTCCTCCTTAATAACGGCCGAAGTCTCCTCCATCGCTGCATCGATCGCAGCCTTAAGTCCGTTACGTTTTAAATATCCGTATGTTCTTTTTATATTCCTCGCGGAAAGAAGCGGCATACGTTGCGGTCCTTATGAAATCTTTGATTTTACTGCGTCGGTGAGTTCCTCGACTCTCTTCTTGGCATCCTCGATACTGCTGCCCTTTACGCCCATATAGAACTTGATCTTGGGCTCGGTTCCCGAAGGTCTTGCGCAGCACCAGTTGTTGTCGGGAAGTTCAAAGTAAAGGACATTGGACTTGGGAAGACCGGTAGTTGTCTTTGCTCCCGTCTCCATATCAACGATCACATCGTTCTCGTAGTCTCTGAACTTAAGCACTTTAAGATCTCCGAACTCCTTGGGAGGATCGTTTCTGAGCTTGTCCATGAGAGCTGCGATCTGCTTTGCTCCCTCGGATCCCTTCATGGTGATGGTGTACTGAGTCTCCTTGAAGTATCCGTACTTCTCGTAAAGCTCTATCATCATATCCCAGAGAGTCTTGCCGTTCTTCTTGCAATACGAAGCAACTTCGCAGAGCATCATGACTGCTACTATCGCATCCTTGTCTCTTGCGTAGGTACCTGCAAGACATCCATAGGACTCCTCAAGTCCGAAGACAAAATTATTGCTGCCGGTCTGCTCAAAGAGCTTTATCTGCTCGCCGATATACTTGAATCCGGTGAGGACTTCGATAAGCTTTGCACCGTAATTCTGCGCAATGGGATAAGTCATATTGGTGGTAACGATCGTGGTGACAAGTGCAGGATTTACAGGCATTGTACCGGTAGCCTGTCTCTCACGGAAGATATACTCTGCGATGAGCATTCCGGACATATTACCGGTAAAGCTTACATACTCGCCTGTCTTGGTATCCTTGCAGTATACTCCGAGTCTGTCGGCATCGGGATCCGTAGCAAGTACTATATCCGCATCCTCTTTCTTGGCGAGGTTAAGTGCATAAGTAAACGCTTTGGGGTCCTCAGGATTGGGATAATCGAGAGTCGTAAACTCCGGATCGGGACCGGTCTGCTCGGGAACTACATATACATTCTTAAATCCGAGCTCGGAGAGAATCCTTCTTACAGGCTTGTTTCCGGTTCCGCAAAGAGGTGTGTAAACAATTTTGATATCGCCTGCCACTTCCTTGATGATCTCGGGGTGAATGCTCTGCTTCTTGAGCTCTGCAATATATTTGTCATCGATCTCGCTGCCGATGACCTGATAGAGGCCTGCCGCAATTGCCGCATCCTTATTCATGGTCTTGCAATCACTGTAATTGGCGATAGCCTGGACCTCTGCGATGATTCCTTTGTCATGAGGAGGCGTTACCTGCGCACCGTCCTCCCAGTATACCTTGTATCCGTTGTACTCGGGCGGATTGTGGCTGGCAGTGACATTGATACCTGCCGTACATCCGAGCTCGCGTACTGCAAATGAAAGCTCCGGAGTAGGTCTGAGCTCATCAAATACATATGCCTTGATGCCGTTCGCAGCAAGACAGAGC
The DNA here is from genome assembly GCA_002373595.1 of Lachnospiraceae bacterium UBA3638. Lineage (GTDB taxonomy): Bacteria > Bacillota > Clostridia > Lachnospirales > Lachnospiraceae > AC2028. The sequence continues at coordinate 92,099 of DFKT01000026.1, forward strand.
GCTGCTACATCAGCAAATTCAGGGCTCATCCTGCGACAGTCAAATGCGATCGCTACACCCTTTGCCTGGGTTCCGGCCTTTAAGATGTAATTCGCAAGTCCCTGGCTGGCTTTGCGTACGGTATATACGTTCATGCGGTTCGATCCGGCACCGATCACGCCTCTTAAGCCTCCCGTTCCGAATTCGAGTTCACGATAGAATCTGTCCTCTACCTCTGCTGTATTATTCCTTATAGCGATAAGTTCATCCTTGGTAGCCTGATCAAAATAAGGATCCTCCAGCCAGCGGTTAAATTCGTCCATATATCCCATATCTTCCTCCATTCCTGAGTCACGGGCGACTCATTTACAAATTTATGTCAAAAGTACACTTTTTCACAAAAAATCAACCTGCATTATACCATAAAATGCCCTTTTGGGTCTACCGGGCGGGGCGTAAGGAGCAGTCACTCCTGTCGAGAGTAAGGTTTACATTATAATACGGGTCGCCTCTGTCCAGAAGCTCCTTCCACCTGCCCTTAAAGAGCTCGCATTCCTTATTGTATCTTTCCTGCCTGGATGCGTCTTTTCCGTCGACATCCGAGCCTCTGGATACGGATTCGTAATGATACAGCTCACAATACGGGTTCCAGATGTTCACATATCCCTTATCCCTGAGCCTTAAGCAGAAATCGACATCATTGAGCGCTATCGTGAACTGCTCGTCCAGGCCTCCGACTTCTTCGAATTTATCCTTGGAGACCATGAGACAAGCCCCTGTCACTGCGGACATATTCTGCTCATACCAGAGCTTACCCATATATCCGACACTGCCTCTGTCAAACTTGTAAAAGACATGGCCTGCAGTGCGATGAGCACCAAGTCCGAGCACTATACCCGCATGCTGGATCGTATTGTCCGGATAGTAAAGTTTGGCTCCGACAGCACCGACATCCGCTCTGGCAGCAAACATGATCAGCTCCTCAAGCCAGTTAAGAGCAATTACTTCCGTGTCATTGTTAAGCAGGAGCAGATACTCTCCCGTCGCATATTTTGCTCCGTAATTGATGACTTTAGAGAAGTTAAATCCGCCGTCTCCCAGGTCGCAGTTTACAACCCTGATCCTTTGATCCTTCTCGATCTCCGCATAATATTTCTTTATATCATCGCCCTTACTGCCATTCTCGATCACAATGATCTCATAATTGGTGTATGTGGACTTCTCAAGTATCGAAGAGATGCACCTCCTCAGATCTTTCTCGTGCTCATGATTGGGTATGAGGATGGATACCTTGGGCTCACCCTCCAGCACATATCTGATCCTGAATATCGCCTCAAAAGCTCGCGAACTGGTTATCTCAAATCCGTAGAATCCGTGTCTTGTAAGATGATCGGAAATGGCGCCCCTCGCCGCCTCTACGGCATAGGGCTTTGCGGAAATGTCCGCAGCGGTGCTCTGCGCATGCGATCTCCAGTAATACATGAGTTTGGGGATATGAACGATATTTTGAGCTCTGTCGGTAAGTCTGAGGATCATATCATGATCCTGGCTTCCGTCAAACTTCGGTCTGAAGAGTTCCGTTCCGTCCAAAAGATCTCTCTTAAATACGGAGAAGTGGCAAATATAATTGTTCGCTCTGAGATTATCCGGCGCAAAGTCAGGCTTAAAGTGCAGCGTTATAAAGTTGTCTATGCTGTTGCCCTTAAAAGTAGCTTCATCGCAATACAGATAATCAGCCCCCTTATCCCTTATTGCGCACATGTACTCATATATTACGCTCGGGTGGAGCACATCGTCATGATCGAAAAGTCCTATATAATTTCCCGTAGCCATCTCCAGGCACTTATTGGTATTGCCCGAGATGCCTTCATTCTTATCCAGTCTGCGGTAGAGTATCCTGCCATCCTCAGCTGCAAGCTTTTGACAATACTCACCCACGTATGCATGCTCCGCATCCGATCCGTCAGCCAGGCAGAGTTCCCACGCACCGCATGTCTGATCCGTTACAGAGGCTATCATCTCCTCCAGGAATCTGCGGGGAGTATTGTAAAGCGGCACAAGTATGGAAATCTTGGTCCCCTCCGGAAACTTCTCGGCTGACTGCTGCCTTCTCGTCTCTTCATTGGGAAAACTCTTCGTTCCATAATCTCCGCGTCTTTTCCTGTCTGCAAGCTTCTGCCTTATCTTGATGAGTGCTCCTCTCGGTCCTCCGAGATTCTTAAGGCGCTTAAAAGTCTTTCTCCACACAAAGGAGACGCCGCGGATAGGCTTCGAAAGCTTCCATGAGGGAGATTCTTTCATCTCCTTTATCTGCTCCTTGAGCCTTTGTTCGGCGGATTCCCTCTCGGCTATCTCGCACCTGAGCGCAGTCACCTTTTTCTTTTCTGCAAGATATGCTTCTTTGTAATCTTTGATCTCTTCCATCAGATCTCCTCGGGTACGTCAAGCACTCTGCTCACGATCACAGAAGCCGTGAGTCTCTTTCCTCCGCATCCTTTGACCTTTACGCGGATGCCGGGATCGTTGTCTCTGAAAAATATCTCTCCGGGTCCAAGTGACTGTCCCCTGTATCTGATCTTGGTGAACGACACTTCTCTGCCGTCTATGGCAAGACTCCTTATCTGAGCCACGCATATGAATGACACAGGATCGATGCGCACTTCCTTTGCACCCTCCGGTATCACGAAGTCCACCTCCACTCTTCCCGTTCCGGCAGTAAGTCTGTGATATGCATTCGGTACGGTTACACACTCTTCGGGAGTATACCCGTTTCCTCTGTCGGTATAGATCTGCAGACTGTATGACGGTGCATCCTTTTGCTCGGGCAAAGCACACACAACGGCATTGCCGATAGATGCTCTTATATTCTCGAGTACGAGTGCCTTATCAGTAACACTTCTCTGAAAGTCTCTCTCCCTCTCGGCCGCGCTGAGGTAATCATCAGCGCCCCCTCCAAAAGTATCATCAAACCATTCTCTGTCGAAATTCTCTCTTCCGGGCACTCCGGCAGCAAAGCAAAAGAGAGATCTGTATGCGAGATCCTTTGCTTCGATCTTCTCGTCGGATGTCCATTCGTAATCTATGAGATTCCACTCTCCCTTATCCGAAACGATGATATTCTGGAAGATCATATCCCTGTTCCAGGGAGCCACATCCGCATTGTGCCCTATAAGCGACTTGTATTTCAGGATAAGTTTTCTGTATCCATCCGTATCGTTTTTGTCTATGCACTCATCAAGCAGAGTTTCAAGTCCTGTACCCTTTACATATTCAAGCTTTAATCCCTTATCCGTAAGGGTACCTTTGTTTATTTTCAGCTCTGTTCCGTCATATTTTTTCTCAAGAGCTTCGCCCGATTTTTTAATACTCCCGGGGTAAGATTCATTTCCGTGTTCCGCCGCTTTGAGAATATACCTTTCACCCTTCGGTGTCTCCATCATCATGGTCTTGATCGCATATTCAGGGTTTCTCTCATTTGAGCATTTTACATATATGCAGCGGTCACCGTCCTCTTTTTCTTTACGCCTTGCGACTACGATATATGAATTGGAGAAGACAGGGAACAGACCGTCCTCTATGCTCGCATCAAACGCTCTCTTTTCATCAAAGACATCCAGTCTTGAACTGTCAAAATTGCGAAGATTCCTGGTCAGTTCGCCCTGCTCGGGAAGTCTCTCATCCGTGAATATGAGACTGCAGAATTTGTAATCCGGATAGGGATATCCGAATGTCCTGTTCGTAAATCCGCTCTCATCGAGAAGTTTCTCAAGTGCGGGTTTGGAAAAAGTACGTACTCCACTCCCTTCAGGGTATCCTTCGATGCCGGAGAAATACGTTCCCAAGTGATCTTCTCTGCATCCCGCAAAGTATTTCATTCCGAGTCTGTTCTCGATAGCTATCACAATGCATCCGTCAGGAGACAGGTGTTTCCTGATGATCTCAAGGAAATCCTTATGCGGAGTATCTCCGCCTATGTAGCTGTCACTGTATTCGTATACTCCGATCAGGCAAATGCAGTCAAAATCACAGGGAAGACCTTTCTCTATATCCGTAAAATTCCCTGTAAAGATCGTCATATTATCCAGATCTTTATGTCTGTTTGCATTGATAAGGCTTCTCTTCCTCGACAGGTCTACGCATGTAAGCTCTCCGCACATCCTTGCCAGGGCTCCGCTAACCGCGCCGCATCCGCTGCCTATCTCAAGGACCTTATCCTTCTTAGATATGGGAAGACTTGCGACGATATTCTCTCTCTGCGCTGACAGATGATAGAGTATGGGCCAATTGTCCTTCTCTTTTATCACATCGTCATATCCCGATTCCGGCGTGGACTTTACTATCTCAAGGATCTCATCCTCGATGCTTCCGTCGCTGTAGATATCCTCTCCGCCGTAATAAGTATTGTCCATTAGGACTTTGCCGATGTATTCTTTAGTTTCCATTTGCTTCCTGCCTTTCAACAGTAGATACCTTGACTTCGGAATTCATATCATAATATCCGACGGTATCCTTGTCCGATATGACAGTGATATCCCTGCAATCGTACAATCTGTGATATACCTTGAATTCGGTTCCTTCAAAGCCCGTCACACCCAGTGAGAGAAGGTATGCTCCTCCCTGCAGATCAGCCTTCTGAGTGAACGTGATCTCTTTTACATCTCCGGCTTTGCATGAATCCGTGAACGCTTTTTCGTACATCGTATTGGTCCCGGAGATCTCAGTCCCCTTTGCGTTCTTTATCGTAAATGCAAAGATCGGATTTGCGACATCATTTACGAATTCAACTCTCATTCGGATCGTAAATGAAGTTCCCTTTATGATTGATCCCGTTACCGTGCCATTCTCATCCTCCACACAGCTCGAAACGATCCTTGCATCCCCGGTGCCATACTCAAGAGTCGACTCTCCGAGATCATCTTCGCTGTCCGGATTTGCAGCTGACGGGGTTTCGTCCGCATTCTCATCATAGAGTCCGACAAGGACCTGCTTGTAGGCATCTATCATCTTTTTGGGTTCACCCTCTCCGAGGAGTTTCCCTTTGTTGATCAGATATACCCTGTCACAGTACTTTGCGATGCTTCCGAGATCATGGCTTACAAATATGATCGTCTTGCCCTGTGATCTGAACTCCTCGAATTTCCTGTAACACTTCGCCTGGAAGAATACATCTCCGACAGAAAGAGCCTCATCAACGATAAGTATCTCCGGATCGATATTTATCGCAACGGCAAACGCAAGTCTTACAAACATACCGCTCGAATATGTCTTAACGGGCTGATATGCGTAATCGCCTATATCCGCAAACTCAAGTATCGAAGGTAATCTCTTCTCGATCTCTTTATCGGAGTAGCCCATCATGGCTCCGTTGAGAAAGACATTCTGTACTCCGGTATATTCCATATTGAATCCGGCTCCGAGCTCAAGCAGCGCACTGATCCTGCCGCTTACATTCACCTCCCCGGAAGTCGGTGAGAGTACTCCGGTTATTATCTTTAAGAGTGTGGACTTACCGGAACCGTTCGTTCCTATCACACCTACCGTTTCGCCCCTCTTTATCGTAAGCGATACATCGGAAAGTGCTTTGTTGACCGCAGGCTTCCTGCCACCATGCAGCAATCCGAGTGCATCCAAAAGTCTCTGTCTCGGAGAAGCGTATAATCTGTATTCTTTTGTGAGGTTTCTTACCTCGATCGCATTTTCCGACATAAAGTCCTCTTCACCTGTCAGTTCCCGGTTTCTCTTACTCTGATGCTTGTCTTGCCGTAATATCTCGCCGCGAAAACATTCTGCTCGGCAGAAGGATCGGTCGAGAAATCCTGCCATCCCATGAACCACGGGAATACAGTGTACGGCTCCAGCACTATATCTTTTTCAGGTCCTTCAAACATCTCAAGTCTCTGTCTGTATTCGGTACGGAAGGATTCTGCCTGTCCGGTAGTCAGATAGTGATTCGCTCCCCACGAGCTGTATGAGCCTATCGGATCCGGCTGGATGTTGAAAAAAAACACCCACGCAGCCAGCCATAACGGAACGAGCCAGATGCTCACTCCTCCCTGCCACTTTATATGTTTCGTACACCATGCGCTCTTTCTGATGATACCTGTCGTATATATCATATTGAGTACGATCAGGATGTGGAAAGTGATCTTGATCGCATTTATAACTCTGGACAGATCCACTCTGCCGGTCGAATAAAGCATGGGGGTAAATCCCGAGCAGTAAAGGGCGATCGAAAATGCGATCAGTCCCAGCCACTCTCCTGTCTTAAAGACATATTTTGTCTCACCGACCATCTTCCAGATCACCGGTATCATCAGCGAGAACAATAGGAGCGTTCTCCAGTCAGTAAAGCGTGCAAGGAATCTGCCACCCTCCGTAAATGATTTGAGTATCGCTTTGACAGGAGTATGATATTCACTTTCAAAAAGACCGGCTCTCACAGCGTTGCCGGGGGCGGTCACATTAAATCCCGCTCCGATCAAAAAGACGATCAGTACGGGAATATGTATCTTTGATATCTTTTTATTCCTGATGCAGATAAGTACATAGACTACTGTGATCGATATGAAAGCCTGCACCAGCGTCACATAGTTTCCGCCGCTTATGATAAATGCCGCAAGTATCGCGGGGTAATACACTTTGCGTGGAACAGCTTTTATGCGTCCCTTGGGATGATTCATCCTTATCATTGCAGCGATAAGCAGCATCAAAAGCGAATGCATAAAGATGTAATGCATACCCGAATCGTACCAGTAGAATCCCTGCTGCGCCGAGTAAATAAAGAGGACGACTGCGGTCACAGACAGCGTAGCAAGCGAATTGGCATAGCAGTCTCTCGCATCAAAGATATCCGTTGCTACAGTTCTTACAAGAGCAAACACGGCGATCACAAGTATGCTTATCAGGAATACACATCCCCATCCGTAAAATCTGCTATCGAACACAAACGGAGAAAATGCCATGAAAAACTTGGATGTAAAAGTGCCCTGGAACTTATGCCAGCTCATCCACGCATAAAACGCAGATCCTCTTATCGCCCCCGGAAAGTCTGACGATGACTTCATGTAATCTCTGGCATTTGCAAAAGCATCATAGTCATCGCAATACGGAATAGCATACGCGCATAGCCTGTACAGAGGAATGAGTGCCAACACAAGTCCCGTAAGCAGAATGCTCTCAACGATGACATCACTCGGACAAAAAGTAAATATCCTCTTTATCGGGTTTTTCTTTTTTTCATCAGAGGACGTCGGCATAATGATCCTCCAGACGTCTGAACACCATAAATCCGATCAGGAAAAGCACCGCAGTAAATATCCAGAAGTACAACGCGTCTCCTGCTCTGCCGAAAACATTTCCGTCACCGTATATACAGTTTCTGTAGCCGTTTACAACATATACCAGAGGATTCCACTTAAGGATCCTCTTTAATCCGTTATCCGAGAGAGAATTGATATCCCACATCACGGGAGTTGCCCACAATCCTATCTGAAGAGCGATCGAAACTATCTGCGCCATATCCTTTGTAAATGCACATATTGCACTGCAGAGATATGAAAGCGCCAGAGTTATGATCACAAGACAGATCATATAGTACGGAAGAGCCATCAGCCTTGGTGTAGGTGTGTGGCCATATACACATCCGAGGATAATGAGTATGACAGAGAAGAAAACATGAACGAAGAACGCCGAGATCACTTTTATAAGCGGAAGCGTTTCCACTTTAAACACTATCTTTTTAACGAGATAATTGTACTCATGAAGAGACATCGTTGCACCCGACAATGCTTCACTGAAATAGAACCACGGCACCAGTCCTCCCGTGAGGAAGAGGACAAAAGGTATCTCGGATCCGCTGCTCCTCTGGTTTGGAAATATCCTTCCGAAAACAACATAATACATCCCCACCGTGACAAGAGGATGTATCAGCGCCCAGACGGCTCCCAAAACGGAACCCGCATATTTCTTTTTAAAATCATTTACAGCAAGTCTGAAAACAAATGAATTCATATTACATGTCCCGGAGCAAGCCCCATTTAGTATCCTTGTCCGATAATATCAGATCACATCCTTCGGGCACCGGCCACTCAACTCCTATATCCGGATCATTGTATGCAATGCCGCCTTCGTCTTCGGGATGATAAAAATCCGTACACTTATACTGGAATTCCGCACTATCGCTGAGCACCAAAAATCCGTGTGCAAATCCTTCCGGTATATAGAACTGTTTGTGATTCTCAGCCGAAAGCACTATTCCGAACCACTTTCCGTAAGTGGCTGATCCTTTTCTGATATCAACCGCCACATCAAACACTTCTCCTTTGATCACTCTTACGAGCTTAGCCTGAGGATGCTGTTTCTGGAAATGAAGTCCTCTTAACACTCCCTTTCTCGAAGACGACTGATTGTCCTGTACAAATACACGATCTATACCTGCCGCCTTAAAATCGTTCGCATTATAACTCTCCATAAAGTATCCGCGTGCATCACCGAATACCGTAGGAGTGATAACCTTAAGACCTTCTATCTCACAGTTTTCTACTTCGATCTTTCCCAAAATAAGCCTCCTTTAATTGTATGTGATCAGTAATAGTAAACATCCAAGTCTACATTTCCGTTTATACCGTCGATATGTCCCTTTGATGTGTACTGCCACATCGTATACGAGCCTGTATAGAGAGGTATCTCTCTGTATTCGGCAAGCCATATCTCGTAATCCTTAAGCTTGTCGGTGTGAATATTATTGTTCAGCCAGTATCTGCTCGCATATACGCCCGATCTGTATCCGCCGTTCTCCACAGTCCTGCAGAATGCATCACAGACAAGTGTACGTGTGTCGGGATCGAGTCCGTCAGCTCTGCCGTTCCCTCCGGCTCCTTCTGTGTCTATGTAGATGGGAAGTTCGAGCTTATAATCTCCCACCAGCGTCATGACCGCAGAAGCCTCTTCGACTGCCTCCGCTTCATTTATGGCCTGAGTGAAGAAGTACACTCCCACTTCAAGTCCTGCCGCCTTAGCTCCCTTGATATTCTCTTTAAATCTGGGATCCTCAACTATCGATCCGTATACCGAACCTCTGTATCCCGCACGTATGATGACGAATTCGACACCGGACTGCGCGACCTTCTCCCAGTCTATCTCTTCCTGATACTTGGATACATCTATTCCGGCTTTGCGCTTGGTGCCGCCTACCTGAAGCTTTACGACTTCCGTTCCGTCCGCATCATCCAAAGCATCTTTTACACCTGTATCCTCAAGTGCGGCATCTATCTCATCTTCCGTCTTAATGAGGATGCTTATATCAGGTATCGCAACATACTCGACTTTGTCCTTGACTCTTACTGTAGTTGAAGACTTCGGAGGTTTGTATCCCGATATCGGCATCAGTTCCATCTCGTACTCGCCCGCACTGAGCGAGCCGGCATACACTATGCCATCCTTGTCGAGATCTTTGTAATCTGTGGACTTGCCATTTGCATCGGTTATCCTTATGACAAAACTCTCACCCGATACCAATGCGCCGGTTATATCGAGTATCTGTATCCTCAGATCCTTCTCGACAGAAGTTGCGAGAAGGGTGAGCGATTTAGATGTATCCATTGCAGCTTCGAGAACCGGGTTTTTCTCAGGATCAAAAAATGTATTATCTCTGAGGAAACCCTTCAGGTCATTTCCGACCTGTCCGTCCGCGTTAGCATTTGAATTGACAACCGGCTCATTCTGCACGGGTATCTGTTGTTTGTCCGATGCAGGAGACTTCGAGTTCACGCCTATCACGATAGCCGTGATAAGCGCTATCACGCCGAAGCATCCCAATGCTGCAAGGCGCATCAGTTTAGAGTCCATTAGCTACCTCTACAAGATACTTGCCGTAATTGGTCTTCATAAGAGGCTCAGCCAGTTTGAGAAGCTGCTCCTTGTCGATGAAGCCTCTCTTGTACGCGATCTCCTCTATACATGAAATATAGAGGCCCTGCCTCTTTTGGAATGCGCTTACGAAGTCTGCCGCATCCAGGAGGCTGTCGTGACTTCCCGTATCAAGCCATGCAAATCCTCTTCCGAGAGTCTCTACATGGAGAGTTCCTCTGTTTAAATATTCGTTATTGACCGTTGTGATCTCTATCTCTCCTCGTGCCGAGGGCTTGATGGTCGCAGCTATATCTACGACATCATTATCATAGAAATACAATCCGGGGACGGCGTAATTACTCTTGGGCTTCTCAGGCTTCTCTTCGATGGAAACCGCTTTACCGTTTTCATCAAACTCTACAACGCCATACTCTCTCGGATCTCTTACATAATATCCGAATATCGTGGCGCCGGGCTCACTCTCGGTCCTCTCCCTGGCAGTGCGAAGAACTTTGGAGAAACTCTGTCCGTAGAAAATATTGTCGCCGAGCACGAGAGCCACGGAATCCTTTCCGATAAATTCGCGTCCTACTATGAACGCATCGGCAAGTCCTCTGGGCTTATCCTGTATGGCATATGAAATGTTCATTCCAAGCTGGGATCCGTCTCCCATCAGCTCCTCAAATACCGGGAGGTCCCTCGGAGTGGAGATAATGAGTATATCCTTTATTCCCGCAAGCATGAGCGTGGAGATCGGATAATAGATCATCGGTTTGTCATAAACCGGCATTATCTGTTTGGATATTGCTTTGGTGAGCGGATAAAGTCTGGTTCCGCTTCCGCCTGCGAGTACTATACCTTTCATTTGGTCCTCTCCTTTATCGCCTTGGCTGATTTATCTGTTGCTGTACATGTCTTCGTAATATTTCTGATAATCTCCGCTGGTCACATTCTTCATCCAGTCTTCATTCTCGAGATACCACTTGATCGTCTTCCTGATGCCGTCCTTGAACATCGTCTCAGGTTCCCATCCGAGGTGATCCCTGATCTTGTCGGGAGCGATGGCATA
>DFKT01000102.1 GCA_002373595.1 Lachnospiraceae bacterium UBA3638
AAAACCTTACCCTTTTTTCAAGAACGTTTGTTCTATTCCTGTAAAAAAAAGAACCGGCATTGCTGCCGATCCTTTCTTATTACATATAATAGTATCTTTTATCCGAGCGTTACCACCACACTGTTCTGGGCTGCGAGCTTATCAGCGGGGATGAAGCATCCCTCAAGGGTCTCTCCGTTAAGAGTGAGGCTCTTTACTCCTGCCTGAACATGACTCGGGTTCTCTATCTTAATGGAAAGATGAGTTCCGCGGAAATCCTTCTCAATGGTAAATCCGTCCCAGGCACCGGGGATGGAAGGATTGATATTAAGTCCATCGGGAGTAGGTCTCATACCGCAGATACCCTCTACGCAGCCGACCATAACCGTGGAAGCGGTACCGGTGAGCCAATGTACATGGCTGCGGCCTTCGAAGGGCGATCTCTTGGACTCGGTGAACTGTCCATGTACATAGGGCTCGATCACGCGGATCTCAGCCTTGTCATTAAGAGATGCGGGCGAGCTCTCGGTGAAGTATTCGAATGCTCTGTCTCCGTGTCCCATGAGAGACTCTGCAAGGATCAGCCAACCCTGTGACTGGGAGAAGATTCCTCCGTTCTCCTTGGTGTCGGGATTGAAGATATGCATAAGAGCTCCGGGGAACTCGTGATCTACATAAGGAGGCTCGAGGAGTTTAGCTCCGTAAGGCGTATTGAGGATGCTGTGTACGCTCTTGGAAGCCTTCTCACCCTGCTCCTTGCTTGCAAATCCGGAAATGACGGACCAGCTCTGAGGATTGAGCCACATATTGGCCTCGGGATCCTTCTTGGCGCCGACGATAACACCGTCCTCTCTGATACCGCGGATGAAACGGTCCTCGTCCCAGCACTTTGCAAGAGCATCGGAAAGCTTAGCCTTGATCCCTTCAAGCTCGGTAACATATGAGGAATCTCCTCTTCCCTGAGCGAGCTCGATCATCATATTGAGCGCATAGTAGAGCTGGAATGCAACGAAGGTTGACTCACCCTTTGCACCGAGTCTCAGGCAGTCATTCCAGTCTGCATGAAGACCTGCCGGCATATTGTGATCTCCCATATGGTCCATAGAGAACTTGATAGCTCTCTTGAGGTGATTGTAAACGGTATCTTCGGGAGCGTTTGCATAAGGGATCTTCTCATCGAGGAATGCCTTGTTTCCGGTCTCCGCGATGTACTTATATACGGTCGGGAAGAGCCAAAGTGCATCATCCGCACGATATGAGGGATGTCCGGTCTCCTTAACATATGAAGGATCGTCGGGAGTGTTCTCGTGTCCTGCGTTGTGATCGTACTTAACGAGAGGAAGTCCCGCACCGTTGTCTACCTGAGCCGAGATCATGAAGCGGATAAGCTCGACAGCCATAGCGGGATCGGTATGGATGACACCCTGGATATCCTGGACGGTATCGCGGTATCCGTAACCGTTTCTCTGTCCGCAGTAGATAAGGGATGCCGCTCTGGACCAGGTAAAGGTGATGAAGCACTGATATGCGTTCCATACGCTTACCATATTGTTGAACTCGGGTGAAGGAGTATTTACAACAAATCTCTCAAGTTTTGCGTGCCAATACTTCTTGAGTTCTTCAACCTCTGCATCTACCTTGCCGGGAGCATTGTAACGGGCGATGATCTCATCCATCTCGGCTGCATTCTTCTTACCGAGGATAAAGATGAATTCCTTGCTCTCTCCGGGTACAAGGGAAACTTCAGACTGAAGCGCACCGCAGGGATTGGAGTTGTAGGTCATCTCATTTCCGAGGTCACCCTTTTCGACTGCTATGGGATTGCTGTATGTTCTGTAGGAACCGATGAAGGAATCAAGTCTTCCGCATGCGCTCTTTACGGGAGCTCCGGCAAGTCCGAATGATCTCTCCTGATGGTTGGATCCGCTCGCATCGCGTCCGGAATTCTCGTTGATATGCTGAACGACTTTATTTCCCTCAAAGGAAGTACGGCTGATAAAGAGTGTGTACTGAAGGTTAACCTGATCCTGCTCGTAATTGTCCTCATTGGTAAACTCTACGAATCCGAATACATCGAGCTTGCGGACTCTGTCGGTATCGTTCTTAACGACAGCGCGCCATACTTCGTAGGTCTCATCCTTGGGAACATAATAAGTCGTCTCGGATGTGATACCTGCATAAGTGGAAGTCATTACGGAATAGCCTGTGCCGTGTCTGGTCGTGGTTTTGTAGAAATCAAGCGACTTGGCAACCGGCTGCCAGGTGCCCGACCAGTAGTCTCCGCTCTCCTGATCACGGATATAGATATATCTGCCGGGAAGAGCCATCATCGAATTGAAACGGTATCTTATGATACGTCCGTTAGCTCCGCTCTTAACAAAGCTGTAGCCTGCTGCATTGTTGGAGATGATCGCTCCGTACGCAGGCGATCCGAGGTAATTGCACCACGGTGCCGGCGTATCCGGTCTCGTGATGACATATTCCTTTGCTTCAAGGTCAAAATGTCCGTAGTTCATAAATGTCCTCCTGTACACATTTCAAATTAACAGCGCTGATAGCGCATTATTTACATATTGTATCTGAAGTCTTCTCCGAGAAGCGTTTCATTGCCGCTAAGAAGAGCATACTTTTCTCTGCCCATTACGGCTTTGATATAATCCTTCGAGTCTTCAAGCTTTCTCGCAAAAGCCATACCGCCGTAGAGAAGATTCGTCACATGTATATCGGATCCGGCCGTCTGCGGGAAGTCATGTTCCCCGGCATAAGCAAGTGCTTTGACATCAAACTCCGGATTGACATGGGACTTGCTCTCGCTGCTCACATGCGTGGCGTTCACAGTCTCGACCGCATCTATATACTCAGGGAAAAGTCTGATCTCGGGTATATATGTTTCCTCTCTGTATGGATGGCAATGCACTACCATTCCACCGTCCTTATGTACGAGTTCAAGCTGTTCCGGTATAGTGCAGTCCTTTACTTCCGGATGATCCAAAAGCCACTGCTTCGAAAGTCCGTTTATCAGAAATTCCGTAGCATTGTAGCAGGACTCCCAACCGAAGAATACCTGAAGTCCAATACGGTCTCCCTCTTCCTTGGCATGCTCATATCCTAAGCAAAACTTCTCTACCCATTCGCTCCAGGGGAGCTTTCTGTCCACTGCGGTATTACCGTAAAAGAAATGATCGGTTACAATGATGCCTGTATATCCCGCTTCCCTGCAGGCCCTCGCCATATCCGCTCCGGGACACTTCGCACACGCGCTTGCCTCCGAAGTATGCAGATGTGTTTCGTATGCGTAGGGAAACTTTTCAGGTAATCTAAGCTTTTTCATCTTGTCTCTCAAACTATTACCAGGCTCGCACACTTAATATCTTCCATGAGATTATAAAGCTTGCCTGTCTTTAATCCTATAACGGTAGGTCTGAGTGCATTCTGCGGATGATTCTCGACCACCTTTGCAAGCTCGCCGGTGGAAAGAGTGACCACGCTGTCGACGGGATAGAGTATGATGCTCTGCAAAAATGCAGTCATCGCATTCATCTCCAGATCATCTGTCATAGCCATTATCATCTCAACGGCATCGCGTTTGGAAAATGCTTTCTTATAGGGTCTCTCCGTGACCAGTGCATCATACACATCTGCGACGGAGATTATCCTTGCGTATTTATGGATATGATCGGCATCGGAACCCACCGGGTATCCCTTGCCGTTCATCTTTTCATGATGCTGCAGCACGCCCATCAGCACACCTTCGGAGAACTGGTTTTTCTCTTTAAGCAGTTTGAACCCGAAAAGCGTATGCTGTTTCATTATGGCGAACTCATTATCATCGAGCTTGCCGGGCTTGTTCAGAACTTCATTCGGTATCTGTGATTTACCCAGATCATGAAGGAGTCCGGATACTCCGAGTTCTCTCAACTCCTCGCGGTCAAGTCCGTACACTTTGCCGATGATCATAGCCATAGTTGCCACATCGACACTGTGCTTAAAAGTATATTCGTCGCTAACCTTTATCAGGTTGATATCTATCGCAACGGCATTGCTGTCAACGATCGCTTTTACCAATTCCCCCGCAACATTGTTGGTGGCTTCGGTAAAATTCTCGGATGAAGTATTATCAAAAAGATACTGTATGCCTTCGCCGACTCTCTTGATGACTTCGGTATGGAGCGCAACTTTGGCTCTATCCTCCACCCTGCTCTTCTCGATGAGTTCTCTGGTGTATGCGGGAAGATTCCTCTCTATCTCGGAAATCTCCTCGGGATCGGGTTCTCCCTCGAAAATATATATGCCGCCGACACCGTGCTTTTGAAGGTACTCTATCTGGAAGTCATCGAGGTAAGCGCCTTTGGCGATCAGTTGTCTCCCTCTGGAGTCCACGATCGCCTGGTCGATCTTCATTCCTCTCTTCAGCGTTCTCGCGCTGATCAGCTTCCTCTTACCCATTTATGCTACCGAATGTTTCATTATATACATCAAAAAAGTCCGATGTATTAACTCTCTCATCATGCAAAAGCGATACTTCGTCCCATAGCTGATCGTTCAGATTTCTTACAAGTGTCCCGACGAATTCGTTATACTGCGTTTCAAAAGCTTCCTGCTGTCTCTTCTCAACTATCGCGATCTTATTGGCATCGGTCTGCTCGCGGTCGAGCGTACTGATACATTTAAGCAGATAGAATCCTTCGCTCGTCTCCACAGGCTCGGATATCTCTCCGGTAGAGAGTGAAAATGCCGCCTGCTCAAGTTCGTAAGAGACCTCACCCTTGCCGAAAGTCCTCTCATACTCTTCGCTGTCGCTGTATTTGGCTGCAAGATCCTCGAAAGAGTACGCCCCCGTCGTAGCAAACTGCCTGACATCCGCTACCTTGCCTGCCACATTCGCTTTCTCGGAATCAGAGAAAGTGATCAGTTTTCCGGCTCCGTCATGAACGGATGTCCTGAAAAAGATATACTGCACCTTTACAAATCTGGCTTCATCATCGCTTATCTCGGGATTGATATCCTTTATCACGGATTCGTAAACCTTATCCGCAAGAGCATACTCACGATACATCTTGGCCAGCGTATCTTTGTCTATACCGAGAAGTTCCTTCTCAGTCTCATTCAGCGAAGAATAATATCTCTCGGCAGCTGATTGGATGAGTCCTTCCTCGCCCGCCGTAAGCTCTATCCCCCGGTTTTTGGCCATCAGATACATGGTCTTGACCTGAGCTATCCTGGCGAGCACCGTGTCCTTAACATTATCCTCAAGAGACACCCCGTCCAGAGAAGCATTCCATATCTCACTGCCGTATACGGATTCGTAACTGTTCTGGATATTGGTGAGATAAACCATGACCTCGGGAAGAGTGCATGCCTCATCCCCTATCACAAATACTTCACCTTTGCCGAATCCCGTTGTAAGTACGACCTTGGTGTCGCCACAGGAGCAAAACATCAAAAGACATAAGGTACATATAAGGATATAAGCCGTGATAACCCTTATTCGGCCGGCTGCACCTTTTATGATCCGCATTATTACTCGATCACATGAATCCAGCCCTTAGGCGCTTCGATCCTGCCCATCTGGATACCGGTGAGAGTATCATACAGCTTCTTGGTAACAGGGCCCATCTCCTGCATTCCGCTGGGCAGGCAGATCTCGTTGCCGTGATCTACGATCTTGCCTACGGGAGAGATGACCGCTGCGGTTCCGCAGAGTCCGCACTCTGCAAAATCCTTTACCTCCGAGAAGAGAACTTCTCTCTCCTCAACCTCAAGTCCGAGATACTCCTTTGCAACATATACAAGGCTCCTTCTGGTGATCGAAGGAAGGATGCTGTCCGACTTGGGAGTTACTACCTTGCCATCCTTGGTAACGAAGAGGAAGTTAGCTCCGCCGGTCTCCTCAACCTTGGTCCTGGTAGCGGGATCGAGATACATATTCTCATCGAATCCCTCGTGATGTGCAGTAACTATTGCATGGAGACTCATCGCATAGTTGAGTCCCGCTTTGATATGTCCGGTTCCGTGCGGTGCTGCTCTGTCGAAGTCGCTTACCTTTATCGTGATAGGCTTAGCGCCACCCTTGAAGTAAGGTCCTACGGGAGTGGTGAAGATCCTGAACTGATACTCATCTGCAGGCTTAACTCCTATTACGGGATTAACTCCGAAAATATAAGGTCTGATATAAAGAGTTGCGCCGCTTCCGTAAGGAGGAACGACATTCTCATTTGCCTTTACGGTCTTGGTAACGGCATCAATGAATCTGCCCTCAGGAAGGACCGGGATCTCAAGTCTGGCCGCGGAATTATTGATCCTTTCAGCATTGAGGTCAGGTCTGAAAGTAACGATATGCCCGTCCTCGGTGGTATATGCTTTGAGTCCCTCGAATACGGTCTGAGCGTACTGAAGCACTCCCGCGCACTCGCTTATGGTAATGGTATCGTCGGTGACGATCGCGCCGTCATCCCACTTTCCATCCTTAAAGTTCGACACGTAACGGAAATCCGTTTTAACATAGCCGAATCCGAGTGAACCCCAATCAATATTTTTCTTTTCCATCTTTATGCCTCCTTAGGTATCAAAATTATTTATTTCTTACGAACGTATTTAACAAATCTGTAAGTGAGATCAAAGTATGTCTGTTCGTCGCTGTCAGTCTCGATCTCCCATTCGGGATCCTCATCGAGATTGGGAAAATAAGTATCCGCCTCGTATGAGTAATCTATCTTGGTGATGTGTGCTGTGTCACAGAAGGGAAGAAGCTGTTTGTAGATCGTTCCTCCTCCTATGACGAAGACATCCTGCGTATCGTATTTTTTCACTTCCTCCAGAAGCTCTTCAACACTCCTCACGACTATAGCGTCCTTCACCGAGTACTCCGGGTCATGGCTCATCACTATATTGGTCCTGTTCTTAAGGGGAAGTCCCTGCGGGAAAGTCGAAAGAGTCTTTCTTCCGAGTATCACGACCTTGCCCGTTGTCATCTCGCGGAAATTCTTGTGATCGCCGGGGATACGCACGAGGAGTTCGTCCTTATTGCCTATCGCCCAGTTGCTGTCAACTGCTACGATTATATTCATTCATCTTTCCTTTCAGATTGCGATCGGTATATCCTTTACCTGCTCACCTGTCACATAATTCTCGACAGTGATATCGTCTCTGGTAAATTTATAAAAATCATGTACATCCGGATTGAGCGTTACCTTGGGTGCGGGGAACTGTTCTCTGGTGATGAGTTCCTCGATGATGGGGATGTGTCTGTCATAGATATGTGCATCAGCTATGACATGAACAAGCTCTCCAACATACATGTCGGAAACCTGTGCGATCATATGCTGAAGAACCGCATACTGCGCAACGTTCCAATTGTTGGCAGCGAGCACATCCTGTGATCTCTGATTGAGCACCATGTTGAGAGTGAGTTTGTCTTCACCCTTTCGCTGCGTAACATTGAAAGTGCAGCTATATGCGCAGGGGTAGAGATTCATCTCAGAGAGATCCTGATGTACGTAAATATTTGTAAGGATGCGTCTGCTGAACGGATTGTTCTTCAGATCATAGAGCACTCGATCCACCTGATCCATCATGCCCTCTTTGTACTTATGCTTTACTCCGAGCTGATATCCGTAGGCCTTTCCGATCGATCCGTCTTCATCGGCCCACTCATCCCAGATATGAGCATTAAGATCATTGATATTATTACTCTTCTTCTGCCATATCCAGAGGATCTCATCGGTCGCTGTCTTAAGTGCGGTACGCCTTAATGTAAGGAGCGGAAATTCTTCCCGCAGATCGTATCTGTTTACGACTCCGAATTTCTTAACCGTATATGCGGGAGTGCCGTCCGGCCAATGCGGGCGTACCTTTTCTCCCTCCGTGCTGGTCCCGTTGTCCAGGATGTCCCTGCACATATTTACAAAAACCTGATCTGCGTAACTCATCTTAACTCCGTTTCAAAAGATTTATGCTACTGCTGATACTTGTCGCAAAGCGATGTGACCTGATCAGCAAAACGCGCCATATCCTTGTTGGACATTCCGTCCGAATTCTTGATGATCGCCATAAGTCTCTCTCCTGCAGCGAGAAGTCTTGCAAATACTCCGCTTGCAGGCTTTGCTTTCTTCTTGGCGATGCGTACGGGCTCTGCTTCGTATGTGAACTTACCGTTCGTGAGGTCGAACTCACTTCCGCTGTAAGGTGCTACCGCGCGCTGTCCGTACTCTATCTTCAAAAGTTCCGCAAATGATGTCGCAACACTGTCTTCGCCGTGAACGATAAATACCTTCTTGGGCTTTTCTTCGAATGCAGATATCCAATCTATAAGTCCTGCCTGATCCGCATGTCCGGAAAGTCCTCTGAGCTGCTTGATCTGAGCACGAACTTCGATTTCTTCTCCGAAAAGCTTAACGGTCTTTGCGCCCTCGACTATCGCACGGCCGAGCGTTCCGTTTGCCTGATATCCGACGAAGAGAATGGTACTCTCGGGGCGCCAGAGATTATGCTTTAAGTGATGTCTGATACGTCCTGCTTCGCACATACCCGACGCCGAGATGATGACCTTCGGCGTCTCGATGAAGTTGATATCTCTCGACTCTTCACTCGTGATCGCAAGTTTAAGTCCAGCAAACGAGATGGGATTGATATTGGCTTTTACAAGCTCTATCGCTTCACCGTCGAAGCACTCCATTCGATTCTCGGTAAAGATCTGCGTCGCTTCAACTGCGAGCGGGCTGTCCACATATACGGGGAACTTCTCCCATCCGGGAACCATCTTTCCGACTTTGATCTTACGAAGGAAATAAAGAAGCTCCTGCGTACGTCCTACTGCGAACGAAGGGATGACAACATTTCCTCCCCTGTCAAAAGTCTCTTTGAGTATAGCTGCGAGATCTGTCTCGAAATCACTCTTCGGAAGTTCGTGAAGCCTGTCTCCGTATGTCGATTCCATTACGACAAAGTCTGCTTCCCTGGTCGGAATAGGATCTCGAAGGAGTGGCTGCAGTTTGTTTCCGATATCTCCGGAGAAAACTATCTTCTTGGAGGACGAGCCTTCCGTAAGCCATACTTCTATACTCGCGGATCCGAGGAGATGTCCTATGTCTGTAAATCTGATCTTGATACCTTCGGATACTTCTATCTCGGTATCATAATGGCACGATACAAGTCTCTTGATCGCACCTTCCGCATCTTCCATGGTGTAGAGAGGTTCTACTGCCACTATATCGGAGCTTCGCTTTGCTTTCCTGCTCTTCCACTCCGCTTCCATCTGCTGAATGTGTGCACAGTCACGAAGCATTATGCTGCAAAGATCCGCAGTCGCATCGGTTGCATATATCTCTCCTCTGAATCCCCTCGCATACAAAAGAGGCAGGAGTCCGGAGTGATCGATATGCGCATGAGTGAGGAATACATAATCGATCTGCGCTTCGGGCACGGGCAACTTTGCATTTTCAAAAGTATCAGCGCCCTGCTCCATTCCGTAATCGACAAGCATGTGTTTGCCGTTACACTCAAGATAATGGCAACTTCCCGTTACTTCATGATCCGCTCCGATAAATACTAATTTCAATTTGTTCCCTCCGCTGCCCAGGCTTCTTTGGCCTGATCCGCACTGCGCTGTCTGGGTACATCCGCAAGATACCAGTTTCCGTCTTGTTTGATAAATACCCATGTTGCGTCGGCGCCTTCATTCTTAGGTTTATAGGCTTCCGTGTTAAAGGTTACATTCAGGTCGAAATATACTTCACAGGAAATACAGTCATCGGTATATGTAGCAAAATCATATGCCCTGATATTCTCAAAGGTCCTGGTCGAGATCTTGCTCGTAGGATAAAAGTAAGTCGTGGCCGTGGACAGATCCTCTCTGTATGTACTGCCGGGAAGGAGATAATCAAATATCGCCGATCCGTTCACACCTATAAAGTGAAGTCCGTATGCGGGAATTATATACTCCTCGACTTTGGGCTGAAGCTCCGCTACGAGAGCGTCATCGAGAGGGATCTTGGCAGTGTAGTTCTTGCCGTCCTGCGAAACGGAAAGTTCGCTTCCGTCCGAGGATCTTACGCTTATCACAGGAGATCCGAATGCGCGTCTGATCTCGTAAGTGGTATATGTCGGAACACTGTCCAGATACTGTTCAACATTCCTCAGCGTATCTATCTTGTCGATAAGGGGCGCCCCGTTATCATCCTTGGCGTAGTCACTCTCGGTAAGAGCATTGCCGTTCGCATAAACTATAGATCCCGTAGGTGCGGTTATTCGATAGGTCTCCTCGTTAATACAGTACGCATCGGGGAAGAAGTGTGAATAATCCCACACATCCATACCGTATTTATTCTTGCCGAGACTCCTTAAGGTTACATCCGTAAAAGGAACTCCGTCAGCAAGCAGCGTATATCTGGGTGTCTCTCCGGTAGACAGAGTTGACTCCTGCATCGTGATCTTCTTACCGTCGATGACACTGTGCAGGTATGCTGCATATGTATCGAAGTCCACATAGCTGTACTCGGTGGAAAGGCTGGCCTTATTGAGAACAGATCCGATACCCATTCCATTGTCGAAAGCTTCCATGACATCATCCATGGCATGCTTGGGCATCGACTGCTCATATCCCATAAGGTACCCGTTAAACCATTTCCAGAATGCAAAAGTCGCTATCAGTGCAACGACAACATATATTCCCATGAAGATCGCAAAGCCGTGCTTTTTCTTACTCCTGCCCGAACTTCTCTCGCGATACCCTGTAGTTCTGTCAAAATCGTCGTATTTTCCTCTGCGGGTACTCATCAGTTGCCCTCCTTTGATACAAGCCATGAAGTCGGGCAACGTCTGGGACCTGTCGGCGAATAGGGATTGTTCACTATCTCACCCTCGTAGATCATCTGGGTGGAAGTACCTCCGTCGAGGCAGGCTGCATTTACCGCACCGTAATCCTGCATTATATCTATCATTTCCTTGAAGGTCGCACCAAGGCTCGATGCCTGACGACCGTCTATTACACAGAGAAGTATCGATCCGTCACTCTTCTGTCCGATCGCGGTACGGGGATTCTTTCCGCCTCCGTATACTTCCGTATCGGGAACCTCGAGAGGCTCACCGTCGATAATGAGGAAAGGTCCGGTCTCGTGCTTGGTATGGACCGCATCCCTGACTCCGAGTTCCAGAGCCTGCTCTACGGAATAGCTCTTTAAGAGTATGAGTTTATTCTCGTTAGTCATGCAGATGAGATTCCATCTGCCGATATTATTATTCTCAAATACGGGCTTGCCCTGACTGATTACTCCGCCGACCGGCATAGCTGTATACGAATACGATCCCATGTCGATGAACTCACCGCCGTTTACTCCGCCGACAGCATCATACTTTTCGCACATCTGGCTTACGACCCATCCGGAGCCCTCTACGAACTGATCGACAGTGCCCACGAATACTCTCGAAGGATCCGCAACGGTCATCATGTATCCGTGATAAGTTCCGCCGTTTATCTCCTCGATGGTGATGGGTTCTACATCCTTCTTCTGCTCCGCATCGATCTGTATGAGGTCCTGGTTGGACTGAGTTCCGTCCTCTACCTCGGGCATCTGGTTTCTGGCTATTATCGCATCTACGCTTTCCTTGTCCATTACGAGATAAGGGAGTTTCTTAAGTGCACTGGTCTCATACGCAAAGAGTATGAATTGGCTCTGGAAAGCTTCCGACGGACCGTTTACCGCGAGCTTTATCGTGCCGTACAAAAATATCAAAAGGAGTAATACTGTGGTGAGTAAGAATATAAGCACCCTTACGAGTACTTTTCCAAGTGTCTTCATTTGCCGCTGCCTTTCATGTCTTTTTTATCTCCTGCAAATACCCATGCTCTCTGGATACGGAAGCTTACGAAAAAGAGGATCACATCGACCACCATCTTGATGAGAGTCTTGAGCCAGTCGCTCGTAACTCCGAGAAGCGTGACGAGTCCTCCCACCGCTCCGAGGGAGAGTCCAAGCTGGCAAACCGCCAGTATATAATATCTCACAAGAGATCTTCCTACTTTGGAATCGGACTTAAATACCGCTTTCTTGTTGATCGTAAAATTCGCTGCCGACGAAATCACACGTGCGATGATACCTGCTATGGTAGTTCCCTTCGCCGCTGCAAATGCCTCAGGCATGAATGCAAGCGCTATGCGGAATACTGCCAGATCGAGCACGCACGATATGATGGAGCTCGCCGCAAACTTGAAGATTATGAAATATATCCTCGCCGAATCCCTGAAAGGATGGAAGTGCGACGACTTATTATCCTCGATATATACGGTCTCTATGGGCACCTCTCCGTAGGGAAGTCCTTCTTTGCCCGCAACAAGGAGCATATTGGTCTCAAACTCATAACGGTCCCCGTCTATCTCTATCATCCTGGGGAGCATCCACCCGGGGAATGCGCGAAGTCCCGTCTGAGTATCCGATACATCGATGCCGCACACGAACTTAAAAACCGCTCTTGTTATGCGGTTGCCGTTCCTGCTCTTAAAAGGAACCTGCGGAAGAGAGAAATCCCTGCATCCCAAGATAAGTGCATCCTTTTCGAGCATTGCCTTTACGCACGAAGTAACGTCCTTTGCCCTGTGCTGATTGTCGCCGTCAACAGTCACCGCGCCCTTGCTCCCGGGGCGATTATCGCATACGTAAGCAAAGGCAGTCTTCATCGCTCTGCCTTTACCCTTGTTCACTTCATGTGTAAGAACGGTGATGTTATCAGGGTATTTGTTTTTGATCTCGTCAAATACCGGGCTGTGAAGCTCGTCACTGCCGTCATTTACGAGTATGATATCCGTATATCCTTCTTCTATGAGTGCATCCGCCACCTGCCCCAATTTTTCGTCAGGATTCAGCGACGGAACTATCACCGAGATATCGTCAAACATTTGTGTTTAATCTCCGATTTTGCTATAATTTCACTCACAGGATTATATCACAAGCGGAGGTCTATATCAAATGAACGCCATAACACAGATTGACGGAAATATACTGCTTTGGGTGCAGGAAAACCTTAGGAATGACGCCCTTACACCCGTCTGGAAAATTATCACGTCTCTTGCCGACAAAGGCTGGTTCTGGATATTGATAACATTTGTTCTCTTATTTTTCAAGAAGACCCGTCCCATCGGGATCATGGCAGCCGGAGCTCTCGCATGCTCAGTCATCATCAATAACGCAATACTCAAGAACCTGGTTGCAAGACCCAGACCCTATCTCCCCGAGACGATAGGCGGACGCGGACTCACGCTCCTCATCGAGCCCCAGCCCGATTTCTCATTCCCCTCGGGACATGCGGGTGCTTCCTTCGCCTGCTCGATCGTATTCTTAAGAAAGCTGCCCAAGAAGTTCGGAATACCCGCTTTCATACTGGCGATACTGATCGCTTTCTCGAGGATCTATGTCGGAGTTCACTACCCCAGCGACGTCCTGGCAGGAATGATAACCGGAACCTGCTGTGCTTTCCTGTCGATGTTCATCTATGAGAAGCTCATCGTGGT